>CAZYFM010000190.1:0-4421 GCA_964646885.1 uncultured Flavobacteriaceae bacterium | reverse complement strand
CCTGGCGGCTTGGCGTGAGCAAACACAGCCTCACCACCCCACCACCATCTCGGAACGCCCCCGCAGAAACGCGCCTGCGTCAATTTGTTCTCTTTTTGTTTTCGGCGATTTCGGCGATGTTCGGCACCTCAGATCGATAGCGTCGGAATCCGTCAATGACGGTCCCCACGCGGATCTCTCCCCGAAATCATCCCCCGAAGCACGCTCCCACAGCGCCGACTGCCAGCGCCGCACGTCATTCGCGCCGCACCGTCCGCCCATTCAGGAAACAGAACATGACAAACGCAACATCCGCCCCGCGCACCATGCGCCTCGAGCGCCGGGGCATTCTCCTCGGCATCTCCATCCTCACCGACGAAGGCTGGCTGGTCTTCAATACGCCCGCAGAGGGCTTCGGCAACCGGACGCCGGAGGAATGGGTCATCGCCCGGGCCCGCGAACACGCGGAAAGCCTGAAACCATCACGGGTTCCGGCAGAAACTCAAAATGTCCCCGAAAAACGGAGAGCGCGCCAGAAAAGCTCCCGCAAGCCATCGCGCAGGATCGGGCGCCGCTGCGGCACCGTGATGGAACCATCAGGGCCGGTCGGCAGTTCGGATCAGGATCGGGAGGAGGTTGGTGGAGCTAAGCGGGATCGAACCGCTGACCTCTTGAATGCCATTCAAGCGCTCTCCCAGCTGAGCTATAGCCCCATCCGAAACGATGCCGCCTGGGGGCGGCACCGGGTATATACAAATGATCCACCCTGACCGCAATGCGGCAAGGGTGAATCATTAAGGCGTTTACTCTTTATCCAGATCGCCCTTGTCGATGATGTCGCCGACATCGTCGTCGTCATCGACGCTCTCGATGAGCGTATCGTCGTCTTCCTCGCTGTCGTCGTCCTCGTCGATCTCCTCGAGATCGACTTCGTCACCCACGACTTCGGGCTTGTCATCCGTGTCCTCGGCGTCTTCGTCCTCGACGAGATCCGGGTCAGCGATGGCTTCATCGTCCAGCGCGACTTCCTTGATCTCTTCCTCGGCCTCTTCCTCCTCGGATCCTTCTGCGGCCTCGTTCTCCTCGCCATCCTCGGCGTCGTCACGAGCCTCAACGGCACGAACTGGACTGTCATCCGCATCCTTGATCAGGGAGGCAGACGAACGCGGGCGACGCATCTTCACGATCGTTTCAGCCGTAAAGCTGAACGCGCACTTCGGGCAGACGATCGGCTTCTTGCTCAGATCGTAAAATTTAGCAGCACAGCTTGGGCAAATGCGCTTGGTTCCAATGTCCGGAGCAGCCACCGGTGGGATTTCCTGGAGTTTGAGGGGGTAATGGCGGGGCGTCCCATTGCCATGAAGCGGGCCACCTGTCAAAGAGAAGTTGAAGCCATCAGCGCTCCCCACAACCCATTGCAAAACGTCGCACCTTGACCACGACAGCCAATCCCCAGCCTTTGACGGCCCAAAAGTCCAGGCCACTGGCCGGAAACCCCCGAATTCCGGGTGACAAGTCCATTTCCCATCGCGCCCTGATCTTCGGTGCGCTTTCGGTGGGGGAAACAACGGTCGAAGGACTGCTCGAGGCCGGCGACGTCCTCAACACGGCCGCCGTCCTGCGCGAACTCGGGGCAACCATCGACCGGGGCGACGACGGCATCTGGCGCATTCACGGCGTCGGCGTCGGCGGTTTCGCCGAGCCCTCCAACGTCCTCGACCACGGAAACTCTGGCACGGGCGTCCGCCTCATGATGGGAGCGGTCGCAACCTCCCCCATCACGGCGACCTTCACGGGTGATGCCTCTCTGCGGAAGCGTCCGATGCGCCGCGTTCTCGACCCGCTCGAGCGTTTTGGCGCCGAAGCCGTCGGCAGACGGGGAGGCCTCCTCCCCCTCACGCTGAAGGGAGCGGCAAATCCGCTTCCGGTCACCTATGAATTGCCGGTGCCCTCGGCCCAGGTGAAGTCGGCGGTCCTGCTCGCCGGCCTCAACGCCCCGGGCGAAACCACCGTCATCGAGCCTGAAGCAACCCGCGACCACACCGAGCGCATGCTCACCCATTTTGGTGCCACGGTCACGATCACGCAGGCCGGAACCGCCGGACGCGCGATCACGCTGAAGGGCCAGCCGGTCCTCACCGGCCGCCCCGTCGTGGTCCCGCCCGACCCGTCATCCGCAGCCTTCCCGCTGGTGGCCGCGATCCTCGTTCCCGGATCCAGGCTCACGCTCTCCCGGGTCATGCTGAACCCGACACGCGCCGGCCTCATCACGGTCCTCAAGCGCATGGGCGCCAGCATCACGGTCACGAACGAGCGCATCGAAAGCGGCGAAACCGTCGGCGATCTTGAAGTCACCGCCAGCGCCCTGCGCGGCACGACGACCGAGCCCGAGATCGCGCCGTCGATGATCGACGAGTTCCCGATCCTCGCCGTCGCCGCCGCCTTCGCGGAAGGCACGACGCGAATGAACGGCCTCGCCGAGCTGCGCGTGAAGGAAAGCGACCGCCTCGCTGCCGTGGCCGCAGGCCTGGGCGAGATCGGCATCACGTACCGCATGGGAGACGACTGGCTTGAGGTTGACGGTCGCGGCGCCGATGGCGTGCCGGGTGGCGGACGCGTGAAGACCCACATGGACCACCGCATCGCGATGTCGTTCCTTGTCGCGGGCCTCGCCGCACGACAGGGCGTGACGGTCGACGACACCGGCTTCATCTCGACGAGCTTCCCGACCTTCATCCCGATGATGGAAAAGCTCGGCGCCATCTTCAAGAGACCGAACACGTGAAGCGCCTGCCCGTCATCGCGATCGACGGCCCCGCGGCCTCCGGCAAGGGCACGATCGCGCGCCGCGTCTCGGCAACGCTTGAATTCGCGCATCTCGACACCGGCATGCTCTACCGCGCGGTGGGGCTGGGCGTGATCAGGCGCAACGAGGATCCGGCCGATCCCGTCGCCGCCGAGCGCGCCGCGCACGCCCTCGACCTCTCGCTGCTGCAGGACCCGCAGCTGCGCACCGACATGGCAGGCTCCGCCGCCTCGAAGGTGGCAGCCGTCCCCGCGGTGCGCGAGGCCCTGCTCAATTTCCAGAGAGCCTTCGCCTCGTCCCCGCCCGGCGGCCACGGCGCCGTGCTCGACGGCCGCGACATCGGGACCGTCATCTGTCCAGACGCGAACGTGAAGCTTTTCGTCACCGCCTCGCCGGAAATCCGCGCCAGACGGCGGTTTCTCGAGCTTTTCGCGCAGGGCTCGACCCGTACCGAGGCCGAGGTCCTGGCCGACATCCACGCCCGCGACCAGCGCGACATGAGCCGCCCTGTCGCACCCCTCGCCATGGCGGCAGACGCGCACTTGCTGGACACCAGCAATCTGGATATAGAAGCCGCCGTCGCCCGGGCGTTGGAAATCGTAAGGGCGGCTCTCGGCACGTGATCGTTGTCGCGCGCTTCGGGGTTGGGGCCCCGCAAGCGCTTTTTTGTTGTTTCCAAACCGGGTTCGGAAGGCCTGCGGTCCCGCGCAGAAGCCATCGAGCCAAGTCCGCCGTCACTTGAACGGTCTGGCACACGCCTGAATTGGAGTAATTCCGCCTATGGCAAAACCTGCCGCGCGCAATGCGCAGTCTTCCTACAACCCGTCCATGGAAGATTTTACCGCTCTCCTCGAGGAGAGCTTCAAGTCACACGGTCTCGAAGAAGGCAACGTCGTCTCCGGCCGCGTGATCGCAATTGAAAAGGAATACGCGATCATCGACGTCGGTCTGAAGACCGAAGGCAAGATCGCTCTCAAGGAATTCGAACTCGCCGGCCAGGCCCCCAAGATCGCAGTCGGGGACACGGTGGAAGTCTTCCTCGATCGCGTCGAAAACGCGATGGGCGAAGCCATCCTCTCGCGCGACAAGGCCCGCCGCGAGGAATCCTGGACGCGCCTCGAGCGCGCCTATGAAGACAAGCAGCGCGTCACCGGCGTGATCTTCGGACGCGTCAAGGGCGGCTTCACCGTCGACCTCGACGGCGCCGTCGCGTTCCTTCCCGGATCGCAGGTCGACATCCGCCCCGTGCGCGAGGCCGGACCGCTGATGAACAAGGTGGAACCGTTCCACATCCTCAAGATGGACAAGCGCCGCGGCAACATCGTTGTCTCGCGCCGCGCCGTGCTCGAGGAAAGCCGCGCCGAACAGCGCAACGAGCTCGTCGCCAACCTGAAGGAAAACCAGGTGATCGAGGGCGTCGTGAAGAACATCACCGACTACGGTGCGTTCGTGGATCTCGGTGGCGTCGACGGCCTGCTGCACGTGACGGACATCGCATGGCGTCGCGTCAATCACCCCAGCGAAGTGCTCTCGATCGGCCAGACCGTGAAGGTGCAGGTCGTGAAGGTGAACCCGGAGACCCAGCGCATCAGCCTCGGCATGAAGCAGCTCGAGGCCGATCCGTGGGAAGGCGTCG
>CAZYFM010000189.1:0-4536 GCA_964646885.1 uncultured Flavobacteriaceae bacterium | reverse complement strand
ACGTCATGGTCCTGGAGCAGCGTGCGCACGGTGTAGCGCAGCAGCGTGGAGAAATGGCCGGACATGGGCGCGACCACCAGCACTGGCGGCCCCTTCCTCTCCATGTCCTTCTTGAAATGCAGCAGCGTGCCGAAGGGCGTCGCGGTTATGATCTCCTCGTGCACGTCCACGGCGCGGCCGGCGACGATCACGTGGTCGATCTCGTATTCGGGACGTTCATGCGTGAGCGTGAAGCGCTCGAGCATCCGCAGCGTGGCCGAGACGCGGCGCATCGGATGCGTCTTGGGCGGGCGCAGGTGCCAGCCCATCGTCGTGTGCATCAGCTGGGCCATCGTGCGAACGGGAAACAGCACGTCCGCCTGTGCCTGGTACATGTGATAGAGCACGCTTCAACTCCCCCCGGAGAATCAAGGCCACCCGGATTTGCTGCACATGCTAGCAAAGAATGTTGCGCGCGCTTGCAGCATCCGCGCAACAGTCTTGCGTCTCACTGCAGATGGTAAACGACTGATGAGCCGTCTTTTTCGCTGAAATCCGGGGTTCGCCGAGCCCGACTTCAGACCTGCGTTGCCGCCGGAGCCCAGCCGTCAGCCTCATGGGCCGATATGACGGTCGACACGATCCCCACCACGCCGATGCACAGCGTCAGCATCCACACAGCCAGCTTGTTACCCATCGGCACGTCCCCCTTCATCCGGTTTTCATTGGCATTCTGCGCTTCATTCGCTGCGGTAACGTAAAGCGGCGCCGTGGGGGCTGGCGGCAAATGGCGGGGTTCCGGTCCCTTCTCATGCTGAACGCAGCTTTACCTTCAGGAAGTGCTAACGGGCTGGATCGCCTTTTAGCGAAGCGCGGGGTTCGGATGCCGGTGCGGGCTGACGAACTCCCAGATCTTCTCGCCCGCATTGATGTCGAGGTTGGTGGGGCCGAAGCGCTGCTCGTCCATGACGCCGGCGACGCCGGGCCAGGTATGCCCTCCCCCGTCGATGATCCAGAAGACGACGGGGGCCTCGGGCCGGCAATCCTTGGGCACGAAGCGCACGACGAAGGTGCCGGGCGACCGGCCACTCGTTCCATAGGTCGTGCTCAGGCCGACATTCGAGCAGCCATTGCGCCGCGCAAAGAGCGAGACCGTCTCTTTCACGCTCCAGGTCACGGGCGTGGCGATGCCGCTCTGGGAGTCGCGCCGGCGTACGCCGTCGATCGGAATGCTGGGGTCCTTCGATCCGTGCATGAACAGTATTGGCGACGGCGGGCTCTGCCGGCAGGGATCCGCCATCACGGGATAGAGTGCCGCGCCCACTTCGGCGAAGGCGGCAAAGGTGTCGGTGGCGGAGCACGCCATGCGCAGCGTCATGAACCCGCCATTCGAGAAGCCTGCGATGTACAGGCGCGATGCATCGATGTTGAGGTCGAGGCGCAGGTCCGCCATGAGCGCCTTCAGGAAGCCCACGTCATCCTGTTTCAGACCAACGCTCTCGTTGCCCGACGTGTGCACGCTGCGCGTCGACTTCGTGTAGAGGTCGAACTGCGCGTTCCACTCGTTGTTCAGGCCTTCCGGATAGACGACGATGAAGCCGTGCCGGCGCGCGATGCTGTTCATGTCGGTGATGCGCGCCATCGCGGCGGCATTGCTGGGGCGGCCGTGCAGCATCACCATGACGGGCATTGGCGTGCGCGCGTCGTAGGTGTGCGGGACGTAGACGAGATAGTCGCGCGGCGTCTCGTTCGGCCGCTCGCCCGAAGGTCCCGCCGCCTCGCTGCCGCCAAAGAAGAAGCTTTCGATGGTGGATGCGGTGTCGACGCCGTGACGGTTCAGGGCGTAGGGGCGGCCGCCATGAACCCAGGCCTGCAAGGCGCCGGGAATGCCGACATAGCCGACGCGCGTGCCTCCGGCGCACCCCGTTACCGAGAAGCGCTCGGTGCTGCCGGATGACGAGGCCGGACAGGCATTGGCCCGCAGCCAGAAGTCGAGCGTCGCCCTGACGCCAAGCCGGGCCGCGTTGACCGGCGCCTCCGAAGCTGCACCGTCGACGGGAAAGAGCTCGCTGCCACGCCCATGCACAAAGAGGATCGAGGTCGGGGGATGGCCTTGCGGGCAGTTCCTGGCGGTGAAGTCCCACATGAGCGCCGAGACGATGGCGACGCCCGCGAACGCGACCGGCGGCTGGCAAGCGAGCCTCATTGCCATGGCGCCGCCGCTGTCGTGACCGACGAGGAAGACGCGGTCGCGGCTCACCGTATGGTCGGCCATGATGGCGGCAATTGCTTCGCTGATGAAACCCGCATCATCGCTGGCGGGTTCCGTTCGTCCGAGCGCGGCATGACCGCCGTCGCCCCAGTAGGCACCATTCGCTTCGGGATAGAGCAGGATCGCTCCCTGTCGCTCGGCGACCTGCTGCAGGTGGGAAAGCGCGTGGAGAGCGTCCGCGGAGGCGAAACGTCCGTGCAGCGCCACGACCAGGGGCGCCGGCGTGCCGCGCTGATAGGACCTTGGCACATAGAGGCCAAAGGTCCGATCAATGCCGTTGTGGCGGATCGTGAAGGACTGCACGTCTTCGAAGGCTCTTCCGTCCTGCGCGCGTGCAGGCACGTGCTCGAGGATTTCGAGCGCGGCGCCCCACAGAGCCACCGACAGAACAAGAGCCGTGACAATGACGGTCATTCGCGTGATCATGCGTGCGCCCCAGGCTGCCGGATCCATTGCATCGCAAACCTTGGACCCGCAGCGCTGGCACGGCAACCGCGCATCCGGTGCGCGGCCGGCATCGCGGTGGAAATTCACATCAAATGGCTGTGAACTCCGCCCCAGCCGGGAACACGACGCAAGGAGCCCCGCCATGACGACCAATCCCGACAAGGTGATCATCGAGACCCTCAGGCAGGCGCGCGTCATTGCGCTTGTCGGTGCCTCGGCCAATCCGGCGCGGGACTCCCACGAGGTGATGGAGTTCCTGCAGCGCAAGGGTCACCGCGTCATTCCCGTGAACCCGGGACTGGCGGGACAGCTTCTGCTGGGAGAGACCGTCTATGCGAAGCTTGCCGACATTCCGGTGGCCGTCGACATGGTGGATGTTTTCCGCAACTCGGAAGCGGCCGGGCCTGTCGTCGACGAAGCCATCGCCATCCGTGCCAGGGCCGTGTGGATGCAGCTCGGCGTCATCAACGAGGAGGCGGCGCGGCGCGGGCGCGCGGCCGGCTTGACCGTCATCATGGACCGCTGTCCCAAAATTGAGTACTCGCGCTTTCGGGCGGAATTGGGTTGAGTTGCTGTCGAAAGCGAATCAGCAGACCCGCACTGCCCTGTCCGCCGGAAAGGATCCGACATGAACATCCAGTCGAAACTGACAGACTATGGCTTCAACACGCTGTCCATCCATGCCGGCGCTGCGCCGGACGCGGTGACGGGTGCGCGCGTCACGCCGATCTACCAGACGACGTCCTTCGTGTTCGAGGATGCAGACCACGCCGCCGGCCTGTTTGGTCTCCAGGCGGCAGGCAATATCTACACGCGGCTCGGCAACCCGACGCAGTCGGTGCTCGAAGAGCGCATTGCAACGCTCGAAGGTGGCACCGCGGCACTCGCCACGGCATCAGGCCACGCGGCACAGTTCCTTGCCTTCCATGCGCTGCTTCAGCCGGGCGACGAGTTCATCGCGGCCCGCCAGCTCTATGGCGGCTCGATCAACCAGTTCTCCCAGGCGTTCAAGAGCTTCGGGTGGAACGTGCGCTGGGCCGACGCGCGTGATCCGGAAAGCTTCCGCCGCCAGCTCAGCGCCAAGACCAAGGCCTTCTTCTGCGAGAGCATCTGCAATCCCGGCGGCATCGTCACGGACATCGAGGCCGTCAGCGCGGTCGCCAAGGAAGCGGGTGTTCCGCTGATCGTCGACAACACGCTGGCCACGCCCTACCTGATCCGTCCCATCGAATGGGGCGCCGACATCGTCGTCCACTCCATGACGAAATTCCTGGGTGGCCACGGCAATTCCATGGGCGGCATCATCGTGGATGGCGGCAGCTTTGACTGGTCGCGCTCGCGCAAGTACCCGCTCCTGTCCGAACCGTGTCCCTCCTACAATGGCATGAAGCTGCACGACACATTTGGTGACGTGACCTTCGCCACGGCGTGCCGCGTGCTTGGCATGCGCGACTTTGGTCCGTCCATCTCGCCGTTCAACGCCTTCATGATCCTCACCGGCATCGAGACGCTGCCGCTGCGCATGCAGCGCCATTGCGAGAACGCACGGGCGGTCGCGCAGTTCCTGAGCCGCCATCCGAAGGTGGCTTGGGTCAGCTATGCCAACCTGCCGAATGACGAGTGCTACGGCCTGGCGCAGACCTATTGCCCGAAGGGCGCCGGCGCTGTCTTCACCTTCGGCCTGAAGGGTGGCTATGACGCAGGCGTGTCGCTCGTGAACAACGTGAAGCTGGCGTCGCATCTGGCCAATGTCGGCGACACGCGCACGCTGGTCATCCATCCGGCCTCGACCACGCACCGCCAGCTTTCCGACGAGCAGAAGGTGGCGGCGGGCGCAG
>CAZYFM010000188.1:0-4556 GCA_964646885.1 uncultured Flavobacteriaceae bacterium | reverse complement strand
AGAAAGGGGCCCCGCAAGTGGCACCCCTCACACTTCACGATGTTCCGCAGCGATGCCGCCTTATTTCCGGGCGTTCGCGACCAGGTCCTGCACGACCGAAGGATCCGCCAGGGTCGTAGTGTCACCGAGGTTGGAGGTATCACCCTCGGCGATCTTGCGCAGGATGCGGCGCATGATCTTGCCCGAGCGCGTCTTCGGCAGGCCCGGCGCCCACTGGATGACGTCCGGCTTGGCGATCGCGCCAATCTCCTTGGCCACCCACGCGACAAGTTCCTTGCGGAGCTCCTCCGTCGCCGCGACACCCGCTTTCAGGGTGACATAGGCATAGATGCCCTGTCCCTTGATGTCATGCGGATAGCCGACAACGGCCGCCTCCGCCACCTTGGTATGCGCAACCAGCGCAGACTCGACTTCCGCCGTTCCCAGGCGATGACCCGAGACGTTGATCACGTCATCGACGCGACCCGTGATCCAGTAATAGCCATCCGCATCGCGCCGGCAGCCGTCACCCGTGAAGTACTTCCCCGGATAGGTCTTGAAATAGGTATCGACGAAACGCTGGTGGTCGCCGTAGACCGTGCGCATCTGGCCCGGCCACGAATCCGCCAGCACCAGGTTACCCGTCGTCTCGCCTTCCAGCACCTTGCCCTCGGCATCCACCACCTGCGGCACGATCCCGAAGAAGGGCCGCGTCGCCGACCCTGGCTTCAGGTCCGTCGCACCCGGCAGCGGCGTGATCAGGATGCCACCGGTTTCAGTCTGCCACCACGTATCCACGATCGGACAGCGGCTGTCGCCAACAACGCGGTGATACCAGAGCCAGGCCTCCGGATTGATCGGCTCGCCCACGGAGCCAAGCAGCCGCAGCGACGCGCGGCTCGTCTTCTTCACCGGCGCCTCGCCGTCGCGCATCAACGCGCGGATCGCCGTCGGCGCCGTGTAGAAGATGTTGACCTTGTGCTTGTCGATGACTTCCCAGAAACGCGACACGGTCGGATAGTTCGGCACGCCTTCGAACATCAGCGTCGTGGCGCCATTCGAGAGCGGCCCATAGACGATGTAGCTGTGACCCGTCACCCAGCCCACGTCTGCCGTGCACCAGTAGACGTCGCCATCATGGTAGTCGAACACGTACTGGTGCGTGATGGAAGCATAGACGATGTAGCCGCCCGTCGTGTGCAGCACGCCCTTCGGCTTGCCGGTCGAACCCGACGTGTAGAGGATGAACATCGGATCCTCCGCGTTCATTTCCTCCGGCTTGCACTCGGCAGGGACCTTCGCAGCCAGCTCGTGATACCAGTGGTCACGACCCGCCTTCATGTCGATCTTCCCGCCGGTACGCTTCACGACGATCACCGACTTCACGTTCGGGCACTGCTTCAGCGCTTCGTCCGTATTGGCCTTCAGCGGAATATGTTTGCCGCCCCGCAGGCCTTCATCAGCCGTGATCACGAAATCCGACGAACAATCGAGCACGCGCCCCGCAATGCTGTCCGGCGAGAATCCACCGAACACGACGGAGTGCACCGCACCGATGCGCGTGCAGGCCAGCATCGCATAGGCGGCCTCCGGGATCATCGGCATGTAGATCGTGACCCGGTCACCCTTCCTGACGCCCTGGCCCTTCAGCACATTGGCAAAGCGGCAGACTTCGTCGTGAAGCTGCTGGTAGGTGATGTTTTTTGAATCCGTCGGATCATCGCCTTCCCAGATGATCGCGGTTTGGTTCGCGCGCTTCGCGAGGTGCCGGTCAATGCAGTTCGCACTGACATTCAGGGACCCGTCCTCGTACCACTTCACGAACAGGTTCTTCGCGTCATAGGAGACGTTCTTCACCTTCGTGTACGGCTTGATCCAGTCAATCCGCTTGCCCTGCTCCCGCCAGAACCCCTCGGGATCGGCAACCGAAGCCTTGTACATGTCCAGGTACTTCGCATTGTCGACATAGGCCCGCGCGGCCCACTCTTTCGGAACAGGAAGCAACTGGTCGGACATGGGGCTTGCGTCTCCTCGATTGTCGGATTTTCCCCGATTATGGCGGGGACCGCCAAGGCCAATCAAGCAAAGACTACCCCCTACCCCCGCCTCTTCCTCACGAAGTGAGGAGGTCCCTGCGCGCCGAAAGTGCTGCAGGGAATGGAGTTACACCGGCTACCTCAGGAGAAAGGCCTAGACCGGAGCCGCATCGAGCGGCGCCGTCATCCGCTCGCCCGAACTGAACGGAATGGTGCCATGCCAGAAGTAAGACGGGAACAGCACCTGCAGCCCGGCCTTCGGCTGCACGATCTTCTCGACCGTGCATCCCGGTGTTGGCCAGCGCGGCTCGCCGAAAGTCACCCACCCCTGCTGCCCCGCACCATCGGCCACCACATCCGGCACCTTCACGTAGTACGGGCCACTGATCCAGCCGGCCGGATGGACGTGATTGATGTGAAAGCCGCCGGGCTTGAGCTTCACCGACCAGGCACCGGTAAGCCTGTACTTGCCCGTCTTCCTTCCTCTCCACGGATGATGGGGATCAGGCTCGCCCATCGCATCAAGATAGGACCGGATGGGGTCGTCCAGCATCTTCAGGAACATCTGGATGATGGGATCATCGACATGGAGCAGGCTGCGCGACGTTTGCGATCCGCCGCGCACCGACTGGTCCAGCGGATGTGCCTCGAGCACATGCAGTTGGCGAAGACTGTGCGCCAGCGCCTCGTTGAAGGCCTCGATCGTCGCAAAGCCGGAAGGCGCCGACAGCTGGTACGGCCGGACCATGAGGTCGAAATCACAGAGCTCCCGATAGCGCGGGTGCCCGAGCTGGCGCAGCGCCATGGTCTCGTAGCAGATCCACTCCTGGTTCAGCGGATCAGCCTTGCGCAACGGTTCGATCTCGACAAGTGCCTCGTCTCCGCGTCCGAGCCGCAGCAGCGCACACACGAGGTTGGCACGGATCTGCGGCACGTGCGGTGCCCGCGCATGTGCGCGTTGCAGCAGGACGAGGCCTTCGTCCGTTCGGTCAAGCTCATCGAGCAGCACCCCCAGCGACTGCATGAGGGCTGGATCTTCCGGCGAGCGTTCAAGACCCTTGCGAAGGAGCTCCTCCGAACGCTGCCGGAAGTCCGAGCGGCGCAGCAGGTCGGCGCAAGCCAGCCGCAGGCGTGCATCTTCGGGATGACGCTCCACCGTCGCTTCGAAGTCACGCGTGAACCGGTCGCGAGCCCCAAGCATCCAGCGCGCATTGGCCAGCGCCTGGTGGAGCTCGACATGGTCGGGCCATTGGTCGAGGCCGCCGGCGAATTGCGCTTCCGCATCCGCAAGCCGACCAAGGTTGGAGAGCGCGACACCGCGGCTGATGAGCACCGCAGGTGTTGCCTGCCCCTGCGCGACAAGCGCATCAAGCGACCGCAGCGCCCTTTCGTTGAGCCCGTTGCGCGCGAGCAGGTTGGCTTGCACAAGACGCGCTTCGACGTTTTCGGGTTCGAGCGTCAGGGCTTCGCCAATGGCATCGATCGCTTCCTGCAGCCGGTCTTCATGGCCGAGCGCACGGGCAAGCAGCATCCACGCCTTGCATGAGCGCGCCAGCGCAAGGGCAGAACGTGCATGCTGCTCGGCGTCGGCAAAGTGACCGGACGCGATCGCGCATCGCGCCATCGAAAGCCGAACATCCGCGTTGCGGGGATCAAGACGCGCCGCTTCCGCAAAACGTTCCAGAGCGCGCGCGTGGGCACCAGCCTCTGTCAGTACGTCCCCCAGCGCCGCATGGTGATGAGGCGCCATGGGCTCGAGGTCAATGGCGCGGCGGAAATAGCGCTGCGCTTCCGCAAGGCGGCGCTGACCGCGCCTGATGTGACCCAGGAGATGGAGCGCCGGTGCTGGAGCATGGGAAGTATCCGCCCACAGCACGGCCAGCGCACGCTCCGCACCAGCCGCATCACCACGCGAAAACAGGCGATAGGCCTCTCGCAGGATATCGTCTGGTCGCGCATTCAGCGCGCCATCAGCACGACGACCCACGCCCGTAAACCCCGCATGCTCTCCAGGCCGCATGACCGATCCCCACCCTTCCCAAGGCAGGCAACCACAATCCGCCCCTTCCGCCCTTGACGAGGATCAACCCCCACCCGCGTTAACCCAACGGGCCTCCGTCCCACAAAGCAAGGAAGTCCGCCAGTAGCAGATGTGCTGCAGGGGACGGAGTTCCTTGGCACGCACATCCCACCAGCGCGAACAGACGCCCTGCGACATGAGATGCGCTTGCGCCCACATGAATGTTCCTATATTGTTCCAATCACAAAAGCGGGCAAACCCCCGCGACTTGAAAAGTGAAACAGCACCGGCGGACCTGCCAGTCAGGCGACCGCCTCGTGAGCCCCGCGCGAAAAGGAACTGCAGGGTGAGTGACCCGGAATCTGCCTCCGGGAGGCGGATGCCCCACGCACTGCAATCAAGGCAGTCCAGGAACCAACAAACGCAAAAACAACGACGAAAGTGTCATCTTCCAGAAAGAAAACCGCAGATCTCAGCCACGAATTCATGAAACATCGTTGCACGTGTCATCTTTCGAGCAC
>CAZYFM010000187.1:0-4561 GCA_964646885.1 uncultured Flavobacteriaceae bacterium | reverse complement strand
CATGCACAAGGAAGGCGCCGCCTTCCGCAGCCTGATGAACAACTTCGCCATCGCAATCTCGATCGGCCTGCAGTACGGCGTGCCGCTCGAGGAGTTCGTGGAAGCCTTCACCTTCACGCGCTTCGAGCCCGCGGGCATCGTGACCGGCAACGACTCGATCAAGAACGCGACGTCGGTTCTCGACTACATCTTCCGCGAACTGGCGGTGTCCTATCTCAGCCGCCACGACCTGGCCCACGTGGTACCGGGTGGCGACAGCTCGGAGATCGGCGGTGGTGATGGCGAAAGCAAGCGCCCGGCCGCCTCGGCACCGAGCGCCTCGAAGATCGTCTCGGCTGGCCTCGTTCGTGGCCAGATCCCGCAGCAGCTCGTTGTTCTCGATGGTGGCCAGGCGCTCCGCGCTGAAACCGCCCTCATGAACGCGACCAGCGAGATCGCCCTGGAAGCAAGCCGCAAGAACCCGGTGGCGCAGGCCATCGAGGTCGTCGAACGGGAAGTGCAGATCTCCGCGACCAGCACGCGGGTCCGCAAGATCCAGGAAGCCCGCATCAAGGGCTACGAAGGAGACGCCTGCGGCAATTGCGCGAACTTCACGCTCGTGAGGAACGGCACGTGCCTCAAGTGCGACAGCTGCGGAACGACGACCGGCTGCAGCTAGGCTGCGGGAGGTCACAGACCTGAAGGCATGACGCACGCAGGAGCCCGAAAAACAAGAACGGGGCTCCTGCGGTGGTGGGAAACAAGTCAATCATGGGAAATGCAAGATGATCATCTGCTCACGCCAGGAAGAAAACGGCACGACGCGCGAGTTCCTGATCGAACAGGATGAAGGCGCCGAGGTTCACGTCAAGACTCACCTGGCCGATCGCAGTGAATGGAGCGCCGCCGGCATCATCACCCGCGCCGGCCACGGCATCGAGGTTGCCGTGCTGAGCCCGACCACGCAGGGCCAGTTCGTGAAGCTGGATCGCACATTCCGCAACGAGATCGCCGCACTGCAGGCGCTCGCCGTATCCTACAGGCCGAACTGAACCCTAGGCCGCCGCATGCGCCCCGAGGCTCTCGGCCTCGGGCCGCGGACCTGCAGGAAGGGTGATGGTGACACATGTTCCCACGCCCTCCTCGCTTTCGATCCTCATGCCACCGCCATGCTTCTGGGCAAGCGCGCTGACTAGGGCGAGACCCAGCCCTGTGCCCGAGTGAGCCACGTCCGGGCTCCGGCGTACCTGCTCGAAGGGAATGCCCAGCCGGGGAAGATCCTGTGCCGGAATGCCCACGCCCGTGTCGCTGACGCGCATCTGCACGCCGTCCGGCACGTTCGCGAGCGACACCGTCACCAGGCCGCCACGCGGCGTGAAACGGATCGCGTTCGACAGGAGGTTCAGGACGATCTGGCGAAGGGCACGGCCGTCCGCCGGAATCTGCAGCCCGGTTTCGGGCACGTCGAGCTTCAGGAGCACGCCCGCCTGTTGTGCCCGCACACCCATGAGATTGACGCAGTCACGCAACGCCTGCGCCGGATCAACGGGCTCAAGGTGAAGCTCGAACTTCCCGGCCTCGATCTTTGACATGTCCAGCACGTCATTGATCAGGCTGAGAAGGTGCGAACCTGCACCATGGATGATGCGCGAGTGCTCGCGACACTCGCCTTCGCACCGGGCCTTGAGCAACCCGTCGCGCATGATCTCGGAGTATCCGAGAATGGCATTGAGCGGCGTCCGCAGCTCATGGCTCATGTTTGCGAGGAAGTCGGACTTCGTGCTGTTGGCATGTTCGGCGGCTTCCTTGGCGGCAATGGCCGCCTCGCCCGCTTCCTTCAACCGGAGGATCAGGTTGCGGCGCTCGGCCAGGATCGAGGCGAAGAACACTGACGTGGCGCTGAGAACACCGACGAACAGCTGGATGACGACAAGCTTGTCACGCAGATCCATGTCGGCCACCGCCAGGAAACCCCGGCTAGCGGCCAGGTTTCCGAGCGTGGCGGCTGAAGCCGCGAACACGGCAATGGCGATGCCCGGATAGCCGCGCACAAGCGTGAAAAGCAGGAACACGGGAAACAGAAGGAAGCCCAGCGGCAGGTGACGGTACTCACGCATCAGCAAAAGGGTCACGAGCATCAGCGCGATAAGCGCAAGCGTGCCTGGCAGGCGCCGCGGCGCAAAAAGGTCCACCATGTCGCGTCCGTTCAGCACCATGCCGATCGGAACGAGCGCAACGAGCCCCATCGCCGCACTGGAATACCAGACAGGAAAAACCGTCCAGAAGGGCGCGTCCGCGCTGAGACCAAGGTGGAACGTCGCCAGTAGCGACGAGGTGAGCGTCGCCGGTCCCATGGCCAGAACGTAGAACGTCAGTAGGCGCTTGGGCGCCGTGAATTCCCTGTCCCAGCCCATGGCGCGAAAAGGGATGCTGATGAGCAGGATCTCGATGATGTTGCACGAGGTGAACACAAGCGCATCAGCGACACTGTTCCCGAGCCACGCCTCCCCTGTCAGCAGGCCGACGGCTGCTACGGGAAGGATCTGCCTCCACTCCTGTGTCGGCGAACGCAGCATGACGGCCACGACGATCGCGTTTGCAAGCCAGATGGCGGCAACATGGTCCAGTTGCGCCGCAACAAGGGATGCACTCGCGTCGGCAGCCGCGATCGCACAGCCAATCAGCAGCAGCCACGCCCAGCGAAGGGCGCCCGGCGGGGCTGCAAGCCCGCTTGGCTGACCTGAAAGATGGCTCGACATGGACCCCGTGCTTCCCCGCCACATGAGACGCGAGGAAAAAGTCTAGGGCCTTCAGCCGAAAACCAGGTTAGCGGGCAAGGTAAGCAATAGGTTGAGGCGCGCGGCGGGGTGCGGGAAACGCGCTCGAAACCGGCACCTTCATGAATCGCTAACCAGGCAGACCAGCCGACCGCGGAGAACTAGAAGCGCCAGAGCAGGTTTGCCATGGCCAGGCGCACGACACGCTCGGCAGGGCTCGTCACTGGCGATCTGAGCGGGTCATGACCTTCCCGGCTGACGGGCCGCGCCAGGGACGCAAGAGACAGAACCGGCGTGGCCGCCCGCGGAAAGCGGGAGCGGTTCAGTTCGCTGAGGTTCTTCCGAAGGGTCTGCTTCAACTCGGCGAACAGGGGCGCCAGTCGTCCGCGTGCCGACACGTCCGAAAAGACGTCTGTCTCCGAAAGACCGAGGGCAAGCACGCGGTCCAGCGGCACGCGCAGGCGACGGTGATGACACCAGTGCGAAAAGCCCTGCAGCTGTCGCGCGCCACCATACGCTTTGCCCGCAAGCGCGCAGGCGTGATCGGCACGATCCCCGGCGCCAAGCACGCGACAGGCCAGCTTCATCAGGTTCCCAGTCGTGGCCGCCCCATGGGTCTCGAAATCCTCAACCGTGGAAAACGGCGCCGTGTCGCAGTCTCTCGCGTGGGCATCGATCATGTCGTCCAGCATCGTTCGCGGCAGCTGGTAGCGCGAGACAATGCCCTTGAGCGCCACTGCTGAGGGTGCCGCGACAGGCCGCCCGCCATGGATGGCATCAACCTGCTCGCGCCACCAGGCATAGCGGATCTGCGCCACCATCGGCTCGCTGACCTGCGTTGCTATGCGCGCAAGCTCGACCTCGAAGACCATCAGAGCCAGCACATCGGCCCTGCTGCCGGGCGGCACGAAGAACGCAGCCACATGCAGGTCGGGATCGAGAAGCTCGAGTGATGAAGGCTGGATGTCTTCTGCCATGCGGGTTCCAGAAAAAAAGGGCCGCGCCGGTGTGGCGCAGCCCCTTCGACTTCGGGATGGCTGCTTTCTAGCCGAGGTTCTGCGCGCCGACCATGCAGAACAGCATCGGCACGGACAGCATGAAGTTCGTGCGCGAGAACAGCATGGCCGTACGGCCGTGTGCCGCGCGCTGGTCCTTGCTGAGGTCCGGGAACTTGTTGTCGATGTTCAGGGCCTTCTGCTGGTTCGGCCAGATCACGAACCAGACGTTGAACCACATGATCGTGCCCAGCCACATGCCGATGCCGATCATCGTGTGGCTGGCGTTCTTCGAGGTGATGCCGAGCAGCACCGCGTCGACGAAGTAGCCCTGGATGATCGCGAGCACGATGCCGAACACGATCGTCGCCATCGCCGCCCAGCGGAACCAGAACAGGGCCGTCGGCGCGATGACCTTGCTGACCGCCGGCTTCTGCTCGTCGGGGATCTTGGGCATGCTCGGCATCTGCACGAAATTGAAGTAGTAGAGCAGGCCGATCCACATGACGCCGCACAGCACGTGCAGCCAGCGCACGGCGAAGGACCAGAAGCTCTTGTTGAAGCCGAAGCCGTATCCCGCGCTGTGGACGATCGCCATGATCACGAACAGCACGAGGGCGAGCACGAAGCCCGTCAGCACCGTGCGTTGCAGATTCGTCAGTATCGCCGCCATTGAAACTCCCCCAGGTGATTGTGCGGACAGGACCGGGCGCCGGACCCTCGTCCGAAGGCGCCCGAAAATTAGGCCTCGTATCGGCAAAGCTCAAGAGAGCCCCCCGCATGGCTGACGCGCCGTCCGCTTGCGCCGCC
>CAZYFM010000186.1:0-4665 GCA_964646885.1 uncultured Flavobacteriaceae bacterium | reverse complement strand
CGCGTTGCCGGATGCGCGGATCGGCGCCTGAAGCTTCTCAGGCGACCCCGGTCCTTGCCTCGTTGCGGTGCTGCAGCTTCGCAGCGAGGTCACGGCCGATGACACGATTGATCGCCATGGCCACGGACTCGTCCGTGTCGACGAGCTTTCGCAGCTTTGCCATCTCGAACACGAAGGCCCGCGTCGGCTGCTCGACGATCACCGTGGCCGAGGCTGGCTTGCCGGTGACGAAGGCCATCTCGCCGACGAAGGCGCCGTTGGTGAGCTGTGCCACGATGTTGCCGCCCACATCGACGATGGCGTGACCGTCGCAGATCAGCGTCAGGTCAGCGACTTCCTTTCCCTGGTGCGTGAGAACTGTCCCCGGATCCAGGTCACGCCACTGCCCTGACGTGACAAGACGCGCGAGCTGCGAGTCATTGAACCCGGCAAACACGCCCTGGCGCAGGAGATGGGCGTCCTGCACCTTGCGGAACTTCCGCTTCTCGTCGATCAGCCAGTAGATCTGGTACAGGTTGATCGCGATGAAGACGACGTCCCAAGCGATGCCTGCATGCATCGCACCGCCCGCGAGATTGAAGTAGACGATCTCGAGGGACAGGCCGATGACTGCGATCACCCGCAGCCAGTAGATGTTCGTGAGGTAGTAAGAGACGGCGATCAGGAGGAATGCGGCGTGACCGGGCACATCGGCCCAGATGAATGGGATCGCGCTTGTATCCATGCAGGCCCCGCCCTCAGTTCTGCAGCATCACCTTGCATTGATGCACGGGTTTGCGAAGGGCGTCAAACGCAGCCGGCAGGTCATCCAGCGTCACGACATCGGTAATCATGTGCTGCACGTCCACGCGGTCTTTTGCAATCATGTCAATGACATAGTCGAAGTCTGCGGGACGGTAACCAAGGACGAACTGCAGGCTGAGCTCCTTCACGATTCCCATCAAAGGCAGGATCATGTCCATCTGCTGGCACACGCCGGCGACGATGATCCTGCAGTTGCGCGGTGCCATCATCATGATCTCATTGATCATGCCGGGTGCGCCGACGCATTCGAAGATGAACTCGGGCCCGTGGCCTGCAATGGCCTCGACCTGCGGGATGAGTGCCTTTGACGGATCAACGGCATCGGTGGCGCCGAAGCGCGCCGCCATCTTCGCGCGCAGGGGGGCCCTGTCGCTCACGATGACGTGGCGCGCGCCGAGGAACTTGGCCCAGAGCATCACGGCGAGGCCCACCGGCCCTGCTCCGATGACAAGCACCGTTGCACCGCGTGGCATCTGCGCCTTGTCGACGGCGTGAAGGCCGACGGCCAGCGGCTCGACCATCGCGCCTTCCTGGAAGCTGACATTGTCGGGCAGGCGGTGCGCGCCGCTGGCGCCGATGCGCACGTATTCCGCGTAGGCGCCGTGGCTCTGGCCAAGGCCGATGCTGATGCCCCGCTCGCACACGCTGAAGCCGCCACCGCTCTCGCGGCAGCCTGCGCACTCACCGCAGCGGATGTAGGGAAAGCCCGCCACGCGGTCGCCTTCCTTCCATTTACCCTTTACGGCCGAACCTACCTCTACGACTTCTCCGGCAAATTCGTGCCCCATGACGGAGCCTCCCGGAAGCGGCTGGATCGACGTCGCCTCCGTCATGTGCAGGTCGGATCCGCAGATTCCGCAATTGCACACCTTGAGGATCAGATCGGTTGCCCCGCATTTCGGGGCATCAATGTTCTCGACGACGAGGGGCTTCCCCACTTCCTTGAAGACGGCTGCGCGCATGTTCATCACTTCAGTTGTCAATGACCGGATTGGCTGACAGTATTGCAGGCATCCGACATTGCCAACCGCAAACAGGACTGACCTTCATGGCGATCAAACTCAGAAACGGCATCTTCCTTGCGCCCTTCCATCCGCTGGACGAGGACCCGACGCTTTGCATCCATCGCGACCTCGAGCTGGTCGAGCATCTGGATCGTCTTGGCTACGATGAAGCGTGGATTGGCGAGCACCACTCTGCCGGCTACGAGATCATTGCGTCGCCCGAACTCTTCATCGCGGCAGCGGCCGAACGCACGAAACGCATCCGCCTGGGCACGGGCGTCGTCTCGCTGCCCTATCACAACCCGCTGACCGTCGCGAACCGCATGATCCAGCTCGACCACCAGACGCGCGGCCGCGTGATGTTCGGCGTGGGTCCCGGCCTGCTGCCGTCCGACGCGTTCCAGCTGGGCATCGACCCGAACACGCAGCGCGACCGCATGGTGGAAGGCCTGGAAGTGATCCTGCGCCTCTTCAATGGCGAGCGCGTCACGAAGAAGACCGAGTGGTTCAATCTCGTCAACGCGATCTGCCAGGTGAAGCCCTATACGTGGCCGCATCCGGAAATCGCGGTCGCGTCCAGCGTCACGCCGTCGGGCGGCAAGCTTGCGGGCAAGCATGGTTTCGGCATGCTGTGCGTGGCGGCGACGCAGACGGGCGGCTATGACGCGCTCGGCATCAACTGGAAGATCGCGAACGAGGTCGCTGCCGAGAATGGCCGCAAGATGGATCCGGAGAAGCTGCGCCTCGTCGGCCCCGTGCACATTGCGGAGACGAAGCAGCAGGCCATCGATAACGTGAAGTATGGCTACTACAAGTGGGCCGACTATTTCCGCCGCATCAGCCCGATCAACCAGACGGCGGACCGCAATGTGGACCCGCTCGAGCAGGGCATCAAGGAAGGCGTGATCGTGGTCGGCACGCCGGACGAGGCCATCGCGCAGATCCGCCGCCTGCAGGAAAAGCAGGGCGAGTTCGGTGCGTTCCTGCAGCTTGCACATAACTGGGCCAACTTCGAGAACACGAAGAAGTCCTTCGACCTCTGGCAGCGCCACGTGCAGCCGGTGATCAACAACGTCAACTCGAACCGTCTCGACAGCTTCAATGATGCCGGCGACAACGCCGAGCGTTACATCGGCGCGGCGATGAGTGCGGCGATGGCCACCGTGCAGAAGCACGCGATCGAGCAGGCGGCGAAGGGCCAGAAGCCGGCGGCGGAGTAAGCTCTCAGCGCTTCAGATAGATGTCCGGTACAACGCGTTCCATCAGCCTTCCAGGGGTTGGTGGAACGAAGCCGAAGCGCGCATAGAGCTCGTGCGCATCACGCGTGGCCAGCAACCAGCGCCTCAGGCCCTGCAGGTCCGGATGGGAGAGCGCAGCTTCCATCATGCGCCGTGATACGCCACGACCGCGGTGCGGCGCCAGGACAAAGACATCTGCCACGTAAGCGAATGTCGCACGGTCCGTCACGACACGTGCAAAGCCCACCTGCCCGTCTGTTTCATGATGGACCGAGAAGCAGATCGAGTTCTCGACGGACTTTCGCACCACATCAAGCGGCACGCCTCGCGCCCAGTAGCTTTCGCTGCTCAGCCAGCGGTGAACGAGCGGAACATCCACGCGCGCCGTGTCGGAGAAAACGACATAGCCCGCCTCCGCGCTCAAAGACGAATCTCGGCCGCGTTAATCCTGTCGTGCAACTCCTTCGACAGGGAGACGTACTGGCTTGTCACCGGATCGAGGAAGTAGAGCGGGTCCGCGACGACGGTCGGGTCGTAGCCTTCCTTCACGAGTTCCACCTTGCGGTGCTTGAAGGTGCCGGTGACCTCCATCTCCTTCTGCAGGCGCACGAAGATGGGACGCGCATAGGCAGGAAGGTTTCGGTCGAGGTGGGACTTGAATGCGGCGAGATCAATGTCGCTGCCCGCGACCATCGACACCATGCCGGCACGCCCATCGGTACCCGGAACCTTCACGCCATAGACGTTGGCTTCCTTGACGCCCGGAAATACCGAGATCGCTTCCGCCACCTCTGACGTCGCCACGTTTTCGCCCTTCCAGCGGAACGTGTCGCCGATGCGGTCGACGAAATAGAAGTAGCCATCCCTGTCGCGCCGCAGGAGGTCGCCCGTGCGGAACCAGGCGTCTCCCTTCTCGAAGACATCGCGCAGGATCTTCTTCTCGGTGTCGGCGCCCTTGGAGTAGCCCTCGAAACGGCCGCGTTCGTCGTCGATCTTGCCGATGGCCTCTCCCACTTCATCATGAGCGCACTCGACGCAGAAGCCCTGCGCGGTGCGTACGGGCGTCTCGTGCTCGATGTCGAAGCGCACAAGGCGGGTCTTGATGACGTTGCGCATGTAGTCCGGCACGCGTCCGATCGCGCCTACCTTTCCGTCCGTGTTGACGAGCGCCACGTTGCCTTCGGTCGCGCCGTAGAACTCAATCACCCAGGGAATGGAGAAGCGGCTCTGGAAGGCCGGCCAGATCTCGGGGCGCAGGCCGTTGCCCATCACCACGCGCAGGCTATGCTTGCGCTCCAGCGGATGCGGCGGCGCGTTCAGCAGGTAACGGCAGAGTTCGCCGATGTACTGGAATTGCGTGGCCTGGTACTTCGCGCAGTCTTCCCAGAACTGTGTCGTCGAGAACTTGCGCTTGAGGATGACGGAACCGCCGACCGTCAGCGTCGAGCCGATCGCGCAGACGCCTCCGGCCGAGTGATAGAGCGGCAGGACGACATACATGCGGTCCTTCTCGGTCGAGCGCATCGCGATGGCGAAGCTGTGCATCATGGTCTGGATGCGCTGGTGGCTCATGTTCGCGGCCTTGGGCAGGCCGGTCGTGCCGGAGGTGTAGATGTAGA
>CAZYFM010000185.1:0-4684 GCA_964646885.1 uncultured Flavobacteriaceae bacterium | reverse complement strand
GCGCAGGCCGACCTGATCGATGCGCTGCTGCGCGGTGCGCAGCCGGGCTACAAGTATCTCATGTTCCAGCTGATGCGGCAGGGCATTGACTCGCTGCTGGGCTCGGTGTCGAGCGAGATCTCGAAGAAGGACACCGCGCTCGCGAAGTCCGTGCTGCAGACCTTCCAGCAGGCGCCGCTGGCGCTGTCACGCGCGATCATCATGGCCGGCGATGACATCGCGAAGCACGCCATGGAAATGCGGGTGGCGGATGTCGTGAATTCCTCGCCGCCGGACCAGCTGGCCGACTATGCCACGAAGATGGTGGTCCTATCGGTAATCGAGCATGAGCTGACGGGAAGCCAGTCGGTGGCGCAGCCGATCCTGGCCATCCGTCTGAACAAGGGACGGGCGGAGTGGATCCGCCACAACATGAGCTAGCACCATGTCCAGGAAAAAGAGCGGCAGCAGCCACGTTACGGATATTGTCAGCAAGCTGGCCCAGGAGGCGCGCAAGTCGCGAACCGATGGGCCGTCCTCATCGCTTCATGGTGCGCGCGCGGCGCTGTCCACCACGCTCAACCAGGCCGGAACACTGCTTGCCGCCATTGATCGCGATGCGCCGCCGAAGCGGTCGAGCCTGCTGCAGAACGTGCTGGGGCTTTCGCGTCCGGCGCCTGAAACACGCAAGCGAAGCTGGTTCTTCACGCGGGCAGATTCGACACCGGCCCTGACCGCGAACCGCATCGACAAGCTCCTGAAGGCGTCGGCCAAGGACGGCACGCGCCTGTCGCTCGAGAGTGCGATCTCGAAGGCGGCGGAAGGTGATGTGGGCGTGCAGTGCGTGCTGCCGGAAGGTGCAAGCGATCCCGTCTGCGAGCCGCGTCGCTCCTGAGGGCTACTACTTCACGTCCCTTACGGCGTGCATCGCCAGGCCTGACTTGACGAGGTTTACCCAAATTTCCTCGGCGTTCTCTGCATAGCTGAACAGCTTCAGGTCTTCCTTCTCGATCATGCCTTCGCGCACGAGCGTGTCGAAGTTGATCAGGCTCGTCCAGTACTTGCGGTCGAAGAGGACGACCGGCAGGCGGCCGATCTTTTCAGTCTGCAGGAGCGTGAGAATCTCGAAGAGTTCGTCGAGCGTGCCAAAGCCGCCGGGAAAAACGACGAGGCCGTTTGCCCGCATCGCGAGGTGCATCTTTCGCATCGCGAAGTAATGGAACTGGAATGTCAGTTCCGGTGTCGAGTAAGGATTAGGTTCCTGTTCGTGCGGCAGGCGGATGTTGAAGCCGACCGTCAATGCACCCGCGTCCGCAGCGCCGCGGTTGGCAGCTTCCATCACACCGGGGCCGCCTCCGGTTGCAATCACGTTGTCATGCAATCCGCCGTTCCTGACAAGCGCTCCACCCCGTTCGGATGCGATACGGCCAAAGGCGCGCGCCTCTTCGTAGCGCTTCGAACCGGGCTTCGTGCGCGCCGACCCGAACACCACGATCGTGGACCTTATCCCTGCGTGACGTAGCTGTTCCTCGGCCTTTGCGTACTCGAGCATGAAGCGCACGCCGCGCATCGAATCGCCGAGAAGGAAGTCGGTGTCGAGGGCGGGGAGACGGTAGCTTGCCGTGAGCTTGCTGCGCGTGCCGGCTGTGGACTTTTTCCTGGGGGGCATTTTTCGTGGGTCTTTTGTCAAAAACAGTCTGTACAAGTCATAACAGAGTTTAATGCGGCGAGGTTGACGAAGGCTTTCGGCCGGGCCAGCCTTGGCCAGACAATACTGTCACCAGCTCCCGGATTACCATGGAAACTGCTGCGATCATCATCGTCATTGGTTCTGCCCTCGTGGCTGCTGCGGCCGGATATGCGCTGGCGTGGGCGTATGACAGGTATCGCAGGCTTCCCTGGCCCCACTACTGGTTTGCCGGCGGTGGTGCGGTCGCCGGCATTCTCGTCTCGCTGATGGTGATCACCGGGTGGCCCATGAGCATGCTTCGCATCGAGGAGCGCGTTCCCGTTGACCAGGTGACACCCTACATGGTGGCCCTGAAACCGGGAAGCGCGGCGCGGCCGACCGAAGATGCGCTGTACGAGCGGCTGGTCACGCTCATCATGCGTGACCGGGAGGATGGCCGCAGCGAGGCGCAGGTCAGGTTCAACACACTTTCCCAGATCATGTCCTATGCCGCCGACAAGATCAGCGTCATGCCGGATGATGTGGTGCACGCCTACTATGTGTTCACGCGCGACCAGTTGGGCTATCTCGGCAAGCAGCAGGATTTCGAGGCCTGTGCCGACGTGGCGCTGGGCCGCATTCGCGGGGACATCGAAGAACGACTGTCACCGGAACTGGTCGACCGGCAGCGGATCGTGATCACGAAGATCATCGCCACACCGCCTGATCCGAATGTATCGCGGCTGGCGCAGGAGCCGTTCCAGGTCATGGTCTCGAAGGCCTTCGCCAACGCGACCGAGATTGCACGGATCGAACCTGCCGAAGTCGAGATCCTTCTGTCTGGCGCGGGTGAGCCGGAGAAGGTCTGCCGGCTGATGAAGGTGTTCTTCGATGCGATGCTCACGCAGCCGGTGGAGACGGTGTCTCCGGCACTGCGTGCGCTGGCGGCGGGGGAGCGGGGCGGTCAGTAGGCGTCCGACGACTGCCCGGCTCGTGCTCGCAGTGCCTCACGCCTGTTCGCGGCCGCGGCCCATCAGCCACTTGATGCCGCCCCAGATGGCTCCGCCCAGGCCTGCCACCAGCACGACGAGCAGTTTCTTTGACGCCAGGAGAAGGGCCAGAAGCCCCTTGAACAGTCCCGCCTTTGCAGCGACGCCGCCCGCGATCAGGCCGGCAAGGCCATAGGCAGCAACCGGGTCGCTGGCTTCGTCAAAGTCGGCGTAGGTCTGACCCTTGCTGAATTCCACCATCTTGAGGAGGCCGGGAACCTGCGGGTTGATTTCCTTCAGCTGGTTGATACCGGCGACGATGTTGACCTGGAGCACGCCCGTACGGCCGAGGGCGCGGATGGCGTAGTTCAGCGTGTGCGGCGTCGAACCGCCAAACTCGAGTTCCTTGGCCCAGTGCAGTTTGTGTGCTGCCTTGTCGTAGGATGGTTCCTGAGCCCAGCCAATGAGCTCCATGGTGTCGTAACCGGCCTTCACGCGTTCCTTGCTGGCCTCGGACGTGTCGGACTTCATGTCGGAAATGAGCTGCGCGTAGTCGATCGAGGCGGCATCGTCGTCCGACACATGGCCATCTTCCTCGTAGGTAATGACGGCGAACCAGCTCTCCTGCGCCAGTACACTCATTCCCGTTGGCACGAGCACACCGAGAATGTCGCTCACCGCGTCCGGCGGATTGCCGTAGATGTCGACGAGGAGCTTGCGCGCGTCGCCGGCGTCGAGGAACGCAAAGCCTTCCGTGGTGGTGACAACCGCCTTGCCACCGGCGATGGGGAATGAACCGGTCCGCATGGTGAGGGTGGCGGCGAGTTTCTCGGCCGGTGACATTTCCTGCGCGACAGCGTCGGCTGCAGGTGAAGCTTCCGTCGCAGCTGGTCCGGTTGCCGCCGGTGCAGCTTCGGCTGCTGGCGGGGTTTCAGTTTCGCTGGAGGGTGCTGTTGGACCGGGCGATGGCGGTGCTTCTGCCCATGCCACGACGGGTACCAGTGCAATCGTCGACAGAAGTGCGATGCGCAACGCTCTCATGATCCAGCCTCTCCTCATGGACACCAGGAGGCTAGCATCGTGCCGAGATGCCTGTCTTCCACAGGTCAAAAGAAAAGGGGCCCCGCAGGGCCCCTTGAACGCGAGAATGTCGCTGGCGTTTACCAGTACATCTTCAGGCCAATGCCCGCCTTGTAGCCCGTGACATCGGTCGACAGGCTCTCGTGGTAACCACCGTCGAGGTAAAGCGCGAAGTTCTGGTCGAGATAGGCCTGGAGGCCGCCGTCGATCGAAAGGCGCTGGCCGCTCGTGTCATGCGCAACGGTAACGCCACCGAGCGAGACGGTGTTGATGCCGTCGGACAGCACATCCGAGAAAGATGCCGCGACCCAGGGACGGACCGAGCCACCATGCGCGACGCCGTCAATGCGTACGGTGCCCTTGGCTTCGAGCAGGCCGGATTCCTCGGACACGGCCACGCCAAGGCAGGAGTCGGAGCAGCTCGTGCCGTCGTAGCTGACGGCGCCGATGAGCTTCACGGCGAGGGCGTCAAGGTCAAGCGCGACGCCGGTTTCGGCGCGGGCGAGGAGGCCCTGCGTGTCGGCCATGATCGGGAAGAGCAGCTTGCCGTCATAGGTGTAGTCCATGGCGTTGTAGCCGGCGGACAGGTTGATGAAGAGCGCTTCGGACGTGAACGAGGCGAAGACTTCCGCGGCGCGACCGCTACCCGTGTAGTTGGCGACGCCGGCCGGCGTCAGGATGTTTCCTTCCGTGTCCCCGAAACCACCGGAAATGCCGCCGAACCAGCCATTGCCCATGCGCCAGTCCATGCCGCCCGTGGTGCAGCTGAAGTCGACGTTGGATTCGATGCCCGTGTCGGCGCCGAAGTCTGTCGAGCCCTGGCGGTAGCCAATCCAGGCGCGGCCATAGGTGGCGCCCTTCGGGCTGTCCGGGATGCGCTGGCCGTCGTGATAGCAGCTGCGCACGATTTCCTGTCCAGCCGACAGCAGGGCGGCGTGGGCGACGAGTTCGTCGCGTACGGCGGACT
>CAZYFM010000184.1:0-4788 GCA_964646885.1 uncultured Flavobacteriaceae bacterium | reverse complement strand
CCGCCACCACCCGCTTCCCCTCCCGCATCGTCATGCTGACCTCGGCTGAAGATGACACTTGTCCCGAACCGGGCTTGGTGTTTTTGGCTTTTTTCTCCCTTTTTTGACCGATGAAGATGACACTTTCGTCGGTTGTTTTTCGTTTCTGAAGCGCGGGGCTGATCGAAGCGTCTGGGGCCAGAAACCCGCATGGGACAATTAGAGAACATTCGCGCTGACCGCAAGGCGCGGGATGTCGCAGGGCGCGGGGCGTTTGTGCGGCCGGGGCAAGGCGGCTAAGTTAACGACCGGACTCACCTTCCTGGAGGAGGTTCAGATGCGCTCCTGGTTCCGGATCCTGATGCTTGCCGGCGTGCTGTCGGCGCCTGCCCTTGCGCTGGCAGATGACAAGCCGGCATCGCCCCCCGATGACAAGCATGCCTGCGTGATTGCCCGCACGATCTCGGGCTGGTCGCGGCTGGATGACCGCACGCTCGTTATGCGCGCCGGCGGGCGCAAGTATCTCGTGACGTTCCACCACCCCTGCCGCGAGGCCAACTGGGCCTACGGCGCGCGCACGGATCATTTCGGCATGTGCCTGAGGCCGGGCGACGCGCTGATCTTCTCGGTCGACAGCCATCCGCTGGGACCGCGCTGGCCGCACTGGGGCTCGCGCTGGCCGGAGCGCGGCTTTGAAGAGCGCTGCTACATCAAGACGATCGAGAAGCTGCCCGCCGACTGGACACCGCCGCCCCGCTAGAGGCGGCGGGTTCGTTCAGGACGTGCGCAGGGTGGCGCCGCAGGCCTTGCTGACCGCTGCCACCACCTTCGCCGACACCGCTTCGATATCCGCATCGGACAGCGTGCGGTCCTTCGGCTGCAGTCGCACGCTGATGGCGAGCGACTTCATGCCCGGCTCGACGCCCTTGCCTTCGTAGACGTCGAAAACGGAGACGCTTTCGATCAGCGCGCGATCCGATGTCTGGGCAGCACGGACGACGTCCGCCGCCGGGACCGTGGCCTTGAGCAGGAACGCGAAATCGCGCTCCACGGCCTGGAAGTCCGAGATCTCGAGGCGCGGCTTGGTCTTCGTGGGCTTGGCCTTCACGGCCGGCAGGTTCTCGAGCACGACTTCGAACGCCGCGACGGGTCCCTGGAGGTCGAAGGCTTTCAGCACGCGCGGATGCAGCTCGCCGAAATACGCGATGACGTTCTTCGGACCGAGGCGCAGCACGCCCGAACGGCCGGGGTGGTACCAGGCCGGCGCATCAAGCGTGACCTGCGCGCTTTCGGGTGACATCCCGCACGCTTCGAGCACCGCGAAGACATCGGCCTTCGCCTGGAACACGTCCGCGTTCCAGGACTGACGCGCCCAGTTGCGCGGTCCCGCGCCCATGCGCACGCCGGCTGCTGCCGTCGTCTGCTGTCCCGGGTCGGCGCCGTGGAACTGCGGTCCCACTTCGAATACGGCAAGATCCTTCTGTCCGCGCGCGGCATTGCGCTGGAACGCGGCGAGAAGGCCCGGCAGCACGCTCGGACGCATCGCATCGAGATCGGCCGAAATCGGATTGGCGAGGATCAGCGCCTCCGGCACGCCGCCGAAGAGGGCTGCCTGTGCCTGCGCCACGAAAGACCAGGTCATGGCTTCCGACATGCCACGCGCCGCGAGCGTGCGCTTGGCGGCGCGGACGCGCTTCTGCATCGGCGTGAGCACGGGCTGCGGGATCGCCGGCGCGCGCGGCAGCGGCGTTGACGGCACCTTGTCGAGGCCATGGATGCGAATGACTTCCTCGACCAGGTCCGCGGGACCATGAACGTCCGGACGCCAGCCCGGAACCGTCACGCGCGTTCCAACCGTGGCGCGGAAGCCCAGACGGTCAAGGATGCCCATGGCTTCGGCCTGGTGCATCTTCACGCCGCACAGGCGTTCGACCAATGCCGGATCGAAGGTGATCTCGCGCTTCGTGTCCGGCGCGCGGCCAGCCACGGTCATGTCGCTGGGCTCGCCGCCGCAGAGCTCGAGCACGTAGCGCGTGGCAAGGTCGAGACCTTCGGCGACATAGTCAGGATCGACGCCACGCTCGAAGCGATAGCGCGCATCGGAGTTGATGCCGAGCTCGCGGCCGGTGCGCGCCGTGCGCACGGGGTCGAACCAGGCGCTCTCGATGAACACATTCGTGGTCGCTTCGGTGACACCCGTGGTCTCGCCACCCATGACGCCAGCGAGGCCCAGCACGCCACTGTCGTCGGCAATGACGCACATCTCGTCGTCGAGCGTGTAGGTCTTTCCGTCGAGCGCGAGCAGGGTCTCGCCCTTTCGGGCAAGGCGTGCATGGATTTCGCCCTTGAGCTTGTCCGCGTCGTAAACGTGCAGCGGGCGCGCCCGGTCGAGCGAGATCAGGTTGGTGATGTCGACAAGCGCCGAGATCGGCCTCAGGCCGACAGCCTTGAGGCGCTGCTGCAGCCATGCGGGCGACGGACCGTTCTTCACGCCGCGCACGAAACGACCGGCAAACACCGGACAGGCGTTCCTGCTGGCATCGTCGAAACGCAGGCCGATCGACACCGGATTGTTGAAGCGGGCCGCGATCTTCGGGGGCTGCTCCGCCTTCAGGCGGCCAAGTCCGGCCGCGGCGAGGTCACGCGCGATTCCGCGCACGCCCGTGCAGTCCGGACGGTTCGGCGTCAGCTTGATCTCGATCACCGGATCGAGCAGGCCCAGCACTTCGGCGAAGGGCTTGCCCACCGGCGCATCGGCCGGCAGATCGATGATGCCGTCGTGTTCCTGGCTGAGGCCCATCTCGCGTTCGGAGCAGAGCATGCCGTTGGATTCGACGCCGCGGATCGCCGACTTCTTGAGTTCAAGGCCCGTTGCCGGAATGACGGTGCCCGAGCGCGCGAAGACACCCTTCATGCCCGTGCGCGCATTGGGTGCGCCGCAGACGACCTGAAGCTTCTCCGTGCCCGTGTCGACGATGCAGACACGCAGCTTGTCGGCGTTCGGGTGCTTTTCGGCCGACACGACATAGGCCACCGTGAAGGGCGCGAGGTCCTTCGCCTTGTCCTGCACGCCTTCGACCTCGAGGCCGATGTGGGTCAGGGTGTCTGCGATCTTCTCGACCGATGCGTCGGTGTCGAGATGGTCCTTGAGCCAGGAGAGGGTGAACTTCATCGGACGCTCCCGGGAACGCGGGCATCCTGCCCGCTCTTGGCGCGATTGAGGGCTGAGGAAGAGATGCGGGCAGGATGCCCGCGCTCCCAGGATGAACGGCTCATCGGCTGAGCCCTCCTGCGAGAGACGGTATGTCCAGAGCCGAGAAGCCGTAGTGCTTCAGCCAGCGAATATCGGCATCGAAGAAGGCGCGCAGGTCCGGCGCGCCATACTTGAGCATGGCGAGGCGGTCGAGGCCCATGCCCCAGGCGAAGCCCTGGTACTTGTTCGGGTCGTGGCCGCACATCTCGATGACCTTCGGATGGACCATGCCGCAACCGAGGATCTCGAGCCAGTCATTGCCCTGCCCCAGCTTGATCTCGGGACCGGAGCGGTCGCAGCGTATGTCGACTTCGGCCGAGGGCTCCGTGAAGGGGAAGTGCGAGGGGCGCAGGCGCATTTCCACCTTCGGCACCTCGAACAGGGCGCGGCAGAATTCCTCGAGGATCCACTTGAGGTGGCCCATGTGCGCGCTCTCGTCGATGACGAGGCCTTCGATCTGGTGGAACATCGGCGTATGCGTCTGGTCGCTGTCCATGCGGTAGACGCGGCCCGGCACCACGATGCGGATCGGCGGCTTCTGGGCCAGCATCGTGCGAACCTGCACCGGCGAGGTGTGGGTGCGCAGCAGGTGGCGCGTGCCGTCCGGCTTCGGCTTCAGGTAGAACGTGTCGTGCATCTGGCGGGCCGGATGCTCGGGCGGAATGTTGAGCTTGGTGAAGTTGTAGTCGTCGCTCTCGACATCCGGGCCCTCTGCAATCGCAAAGCCCATCTCGGCGAAGATGGCGATGGCTTCGTCGAGGACCTGCGTGACCGGATGGATGCGGCCGGAGAGTTCAGGCCTGACCGACAGGGTGACGTCCACACGCTCGGTTGCGAGTTTCGCTTCCAGCGCCATGTCGCCCAGGGCGGACTTGCGCTCGGACAGGCGGGTGGCCACGCGATCGCGCATGGCATTGACCTGCGCTCCGAAGGTCTTGCGTTCCTCGGGGGACATCGCGCCCAGCGATTTCAGCAGGTCGCTGATCGAGCCCTTCTTGCCCAGAAGGTCGACGCGAACGGCCTCAAGGGCGGCCTCGTCGAGGGCGGCATCGATGCGGGAGAGCGCGTCGCGCTCGGTCGTCTCAAGATTCTGCATGGCGGTTCGTTCCGATTCGTGTTCCGACTGTTCTATCCCGAATGAACGTGATGGTCCGGCAAAAGCGGACCATCAGGCTTCATCCTGGATGGAGCACGGCGAACGAACTGGACGCGAACTGCCCTACTTCGCCGCGCTGGCTGCCTGGGTGACCAGGGCTTTGAAGGCCTCGGGCTCGCGTACGGCGAGGTCAGCGAGGATCTTGCGGTCGACCGCAATTCCAGCCTTCCCGAGACCGCTGATAAATCGGCCGTAGGTGAGGCCGTGCTCGCGGACGGCGGCGTTGATGCGCTGGATCCAGAGGGCGCGGAAATTGCGCTTGCGGAGCTTGCGGCCGATGTAGGCGTGCTGGCCCGACTTGTCGACGGCGGCGTTGGCCGTCGTGATGTTGTTCTTGCGGCGGCCGCGGAAACCCTTGGCCTGATTCAGTACTTTCTTGCGGCGAGCGTGGCTCGGAACC
>CAZYFM010000183.1:0-4915 GCA_964646885.1 uncultured Flavobacteriaceae bacterium | reverse complement strand
GTGTCACCGCGGCGGCGCTGCGCCTCGGCGTAGATCTTGCGGAACTGACGCTCCGTGATGTTGCCGTAGTAGCCCTTCAGCGTCTGCTTTGCCTTGAGCTGGACGCCGTAGTCGGACGTCTTGGTCTTGCGGCGCTGGCCATGCTGGCCGGGGCCATATTCGCGCTTGTTTTGCGGGCTCTTGGGGCGGCCCCAGAGATTGTCGCCGATGCGGCGATCAATCTTGTACTTCGCCTGAATACGCTTCGTCATCGCAGTTTCCTTGCGTTCAAAATTGCAAAAGGTTGGAAACGCGCCCTCCTTTGCCCCGTAATCCGGGCCGACAGGCAGGGGCTTCCCTGCCGCGGGTGCTTTTCTCCCCCGTTTCCAGGGGAGGCGGGGTTTTAGAGGGGGCAGCCGGGCCTGTCAAACGGCCAAACTGCCTCAAGCTGGGGGCTATTTTTCCGCAGAAACCCGCCTGCCCGGCCCCGGTTCGCCTTCCTGTTCCATCATGGCGTTCAGCAAGTCAACCGCCCGCGCGAGAACGGCCCGGTCGTCGCGCCCCAATCCGTCCAGATAGGTTGCCAGCGGCGCGATGCGCCGTTCCTGACCCTGCTGGAGGTAACGCTGGCCCTTGGCCGTCGCCCTGACCCAGGAGACGCGCCTGTCGGTTTCGTCCCCTTCACGCACGGCCAGGCCCTGTTCCTCAAGCTGGTTGACCAGCTGGACCATGGTGGGGCTGCGCACCTGTTCCATTGCGGCAAGGTCCGAGATGCGGATGCGGCCCGCGTACACGATCACCGCGAGGGCCGAGGCCTGGGGGCCGCTCATCCGCGCCTGTCGATCTGCCAGACGCAGCTGGCGTGTCAGCCTGACGGCGGCCAGCACGATCCCGTTGGCCAGTGACTTCGATGCATTTGACATAGGTAGGTATCCTATCTATCTTTCCCGGCATTGCAAGGGGGATCCACATGTCACCGAAGGCTGCAGGCGTTTACGGGGTTGTTGCCACCGCGTGGTTCACCATCGCGCTGCTCGTTTTCGCCGAGATTCATCCCGGCTACTCGCACGCGACCAAGGCTGTCAGCGAACTCGGGGCCATCGGTGCGCCCCACCAGCATGCCTGGAACCTGCTTGGCTTCCTGATGCCGGGGATGCTCATCGCGTTCCACGGCTGGGGACTGGGAGTGAATGCCGGTGACAGGATCGCGGGCGCAGCGTTCTTCCTGTCGGGATTGTCCTTTGCCGCGACCTGCGTGCCCGCCGACATGTCGGACTACAACGCGCCGACCTCGCAGGCTCACATTGTCGCGTCACTTGCCGTGTTTGCGTTCTGGCTGGCGGGATCGCTCAGGCTGACACTGTCCGGGGCTGCCTCGTCGAAGGCCCTGGTCCGGGCGACGACGATGTGCCTGTGGCTGGCTGCCGCCGCGGCGGCCGTGCGCTTTTCGGGCCAGATCTATCCCGGCTCGGGGCAGCGCCTGGCTTTCGCTGCCCACTTTGCGTGGATCCTGTCGACGGCGCTTATCCTGCTCGTGCAGCGGCCTGCACGGGAGGACGGCTAGCTGCGGCGGATGCCGCTGCCGGAGCCGCTGCTGTCGTGATCATCGTCATCATCGCCATCCCGGTCGCCGCCCGAGCCTGACCCGCTGTGGTCATCGTCATGATCGCCATCGTGGTGGTCGCCGTCATCGTGATCACCGTCGTCGCGATCGTCGCCCGAACCCGAGCCGCTGTGGTCATCGTCATCGTCGCTGCTGCCGGAGCGGTCGTCATCGTCACCCCCGCCGCTACCGGAATGATCATCATCGTCGCCACCGGAACCCGAATGGTCATCGTCATCCCCGCCGGAGCCCGAGCCGCTGTGATCGTCATCCCGGTCATCGACGTCGTCGTCATGGCCACCGTCAGAGCCGGAGCCCGAGTGATCATCCTCCACCAGATCAATGTCATCATCCAGGCGGATATCCTCGCGCGGGTCATCAACCGGACGGGGGTCGTCAATGCGGTCGCGCGGCACGATCGCGTCAAGGCGGCGGGCGCGGGCCTCGATCCTGTCGAGCAGGTCCTGGTTGGTGTCGAGGCGGCCGGGCTCGATCGCAGCGACCAGCATGCTGGGCTGCGGACGTTCTGCGACGATGCCGCGTTCGCGCGTCTGGAGGCGAAGCGTGGCCGCGCGCCTGGCGCGGTTGCGCATCATTGACTGCTGGTTGACATAGAAATTGTCGGTGCCGCGCAGGCTGGCAACCTGAACGCCGTCATCGGTGCACAGCACGCTTCCGACAGTCTGGAGCATTTCCTCTGACATCAGCTCGGCTTCTGCGCCGAGCGACTTGTTTGCGCAATGGAAGCCCTTCTCGTCGGGATAGGCGTTTGCCTGCATGCCGGCCTGCGCAAAGCCCGGGATCAGCGAAAAGAGATCGCCATTCGTGATGCCCATCCAGTGAAGCCACTGGTTGACGGCCAGAAGCGCCGCAACAAGTCCCGCGATCGCGATTGTCCGTCCTGACCGGTTACGCACCGGAATTGAAACCCGTCCCGGGATTGATGACTGCCCCGGCACCGAAAGTTGCCCCGCCATTGTTAACCCCTTCTTAACGCTTGGGTGAGTCGATGGGGACGAATCTAGGCGCGCTTCAACCGGCGGAAGTTAACATCCGCCTCGCGCAGGAATTCTGCGCTCCCCGGTTGAGCGTGGAGTTCGTGCCTGTGCTTGGGCCCGCTTCTTCAGACGTGAGGTGAAGTCCGCGCGTGCGAATCACCCCAAATCGCCATCAAACGAGCCAACTGCGTATCGTTTCGCTGATGAGGTGTGGCTTCTCGTACACGATCCAGTGACTACCCTCGGGTACCCGACGCACGTCAAGGTTGGGAACCCAGCGCTCGAGGCCCTCCACGCAACCCGGTAAAAGTGCAGTGTCCTGCATCCCCCAAATTACGCGTGTGGGCACGCGCACCATCAGCGACTCGTCGCTGTAGAGTTCGGACTGCGCCTGACCTCCAGGCTTCGGAGGATCCATGCGCATGGCGCGGTACCAGTTGAACATGCCGGTAAGTGCGCCGGGCTGGCTCCAGGCCTTCACGAAGGCCGCGCGGTCCTCGGCCGAGAGATGCCCCGCCTCGGCCGTCTTCTCGAGCGATTTCCAAAGCAGCGCATAGTCGTTTGCGGCATAACGCGCCTCTGACCCCTCGGCACGGATCTCGTGGATGTATTGCGAGGCGGCCGCCTGCTCTGGATTGCGCGCGATCTCGCGCTGGAAAGCGCCGGGATGAACCGCGTTGATGATGATCAGGCGTTCGAGCAATTCCGGATGCCGGATCGCGAAGGCCCAGGCGAGGGCTCCGCCCCAGTCATGCGCCACCAGCGTGAACTTGCGCCTGCGGGAGAACTGGGCGGCGAAGGCCACGACGTCCTCGATCAGGCGCTTGGTGCGGTAGCGCGCGACGTCCGCGGGCCTGGACGAGAGATTGTAGCCCGGCAAGTCCGGCGCCACGCAGTGAAACGCATCGCCGAGATCCTCGAGCTGGTGGCGCCAGGCGTGCCAGAACTCGGGATAGCCATGCAGGAAGAGGATGAGAGGCGCGTCCTCCGGCCCACTCGCGGCGTAGTGCAGCTTGAGCTCGTTGGCAGCCGCGTATCCGTGGCGGATCATGACTTGTCCTTCGGACTGCGGCGGTTCTTGGTGCCGGAGAGGGCGCGGATGATGCCGCGCAGCGTCTGGACCTCCTGGTAGGTGAGCTCGGCGCGGTGCCACATGTTGCGCAGGTTCTGGACCATGCCTTCGCGCTTCTCGGGCGGGAAGAGGAATTCGGTCCGGTCGAGCTCGCCCTCGAGATGCTCAAAGAAGCCGACGAGGTCTTCCTTGTTGGCCAGATGTGTCCGCCGGAACTTTGCCGGCAGCTTGAAGTCGGGCTTCTCGCGCGTGTTCTTCCACCATTCATAGGCGACGATGGCGACGGACTGCGCAAGGTTCAGCGACATGAACTCCGGGTTCGTCGGCACGGTGAGGATCGCGTCGCAGAGGATGACCTCCTCGTTTGTCACGCCCGTCCGCTCGGCGCCGAAGAGGACACCGCAACGGCGATCGGCCTTCACCTCGACGGCGAGTTCACCGACGGCTTCCTCGGGCGTCAGGACGCGCTTGGACATCAGGCGATCGCGGCCGGTCGTGACGACGACAAAGCCGAGATCCGCCACGGCGTCCTCCGTGCGCTCGAAAACCCTTGCGTTCCTGAGGATGTCGATTGCGCCCACGGCCATGATGTTGGCCTTTTCGTTGGGCCAGCCGTCCCGCGGATTGACGAGGCGCAGGTCCGACAGGCCGAAGTTGAGCATCACCCGGGCCGCAGCGCCGATGTTCTCGCCCAATTGCGGGTGCGACAGGATGATCGCCGGACCAGCCATCAGGGCCGCGCCCCAGCCTTGCGCCGCCCGGTCACGGGGGCTAAACAGCCTGCGCAATTCAAGCTTGAAACGGAACCGAGAGACATAGTCATGGCGAAGATTAAGGTGAAAAATCCTGTCGTCGATCTGGACGGCGACGAGATGACCCGGATCATCTGGGATCTCATCAAGAAGAAGCTCATCCTTCCCTATCTCGACATCGACATCAAATACTATGATCTCGGGATCGAATACCGCGACAAAACCGACGACCAGGTAACCATAGACGCGGCCGAGGCCATCAAGCGCCATGGCGTGGGCGTCAAGTGCGCGACGATCACGCCGGACGAAGCCCGCGTGAAGGAATTCAAGCTGAAGAAGATGTGGAAGTCGCCGAACGGCACCATCCGCAACATCCTTGATGGCACCGTCTTCCGCGAACCGATCATCTGCCGCAACGTGCCGCGCCTCGTGCCGGGCTGGACCGATCCGATCGTCGTCGGCCGCCACGCCTTCGGCGACCAGTATCGCGCCACCGACTTCGTCGTGCCGG
>CAZYFM010000182.1:0-4951 GCA_964646885.1 uncultured Flavobacteriaceae bacterium | reverse complement strand
CCGCAGAATGCGGTGCGATCGTGGTCAGGTGTCACGGCGGAACTGGTCCATGTGCCTGCGTCCGTCGAGCTCGACTTCAAGCTCACGGGCACCACGGATTACATTGCGCTGCACGACATGAGCCTGACGGATGGCGAAACCTGCCTTGACGAGTCGGCTCCCATACACTTTCTCGACCTGCGCGACCGTCTTACCTTTCTTCCGCGGGGCTGCGGGATCTCGGGGTGGTCAAAGCTGTCGAACCGCCGGCACAGCTTCGTGGCCCTGCATTTCCGGTCCGATGTCGTGGAGACGGAGCTTGAGAGGCGGGCGAGCGGTGAAGCGCGGGCGGATCTATACTTCCTGGACCGTGCACTGCAGGGCACGCTTCGCAAGATCCAGCACGAACTGTCGAACCCCGAGCCCGCGAACGAAGTCTATCTCGAGACGCTCGCTGTCCTGGCGATGATCGAGACGCAGCGACATGCGGCGCGCGCGGTCCGGCTGCCTGTCGTGGCGAGCGGTGCCCTGAGCCGTGCGCAGGAGCGGCTCGTCCGCGATTTCATCGTCGACAACATGACGAGACACATCTCCCTGGCCGACCTTGCCGCGCTGGCCGGGCTGAGCCGCTTCCACTTTTCCCGGGCCTTCAAGGTCACATTCGGTACCAGCCCCCATCGTTTCGTGACGGCGTGCCGCATCGAGCGTGCCAAGCAGTATCTGGTCGAAGGCTCCTTGCCCATTGGTGCGATTTCGAGGCTGACGGGCTTCAGCAGCTCGGAGCAGTTTGCAACCGTGTTCCGTCGCGTCACCGGCATCGCCCCCGCCCAATACCGACGCGCGCGGCGCTGAGGCTGCGCAAATTCGGAATGGCATCAGGACTCATCCCTGGCGTGATGACATGGATGCTCTGGTGACCAACCTGTGGTGGGTCCCGCCTGCGTCGGCGAACATTGCCAATCCGAACCACTTGCTGGACAGATCAGACAGGAAGCTGGAACTCCAAGGGCTCAAAGTACTCGAAAAGTACGGATGGCCTTGGCGACAACTCGTTACAAATGAAGTCGGCGGGGCCACCCTTTCGCCGCGATTCCCAGCTTGGCTCCTCCCATGAACGAAAAACACTCAAAACGGGTTCCGCTGGAAAAGGCTGATGAAGACCTGGCGAAGGATATCGTGGATGCTGCATTCAATGTTCATGCCGCGCTCGGGCCTGGGTTGCTGGAAGGTGCTTATGAGCATTGCCTCTCGTTCGAACTCGTGGAGCGCGGACACAAAGTCCAAAGGCAGGTCGTGCTTCCCGTTGTGTATCGCGGCAGGAAACTGGACGCGGGATATCGGCTGGATCTGCTCGTGAGTAATCGTTTGGCCATCGAAATCAAGGCCACCAGTGAATTGCTGCCCATCCATCAGGCGCAACTCCTGACTTATCTTCGGCTATCCGGCTGTCGAATTGGCTTTCTGATGAATTTTAACAGCATCCTCTTCAGGAATGGCATCAAAAGACTCGTCGTCGGTCCGTCGGGATCCGGATTGTCACTCGGTCAGAGTACTTTGAGTGCTTTGCGTTTCACGCCCGGTTGCGCACAAGTCTGGGAGAATGCACATGTCAGGCTCACGCCTGTCCCTCGCGTCGCCGCATCTCATCCCTAATGGCTATTGCGTCGGGGGCTGAGGCCCCAGGTGGGTGGCATCAGGGGCTGTTCGCGCAGGATGGCGTCGCCCTTCAGCTTCCACATGCGCTGATAAACGTAGAACGGCGCGCTTGGGTAGAGGTGGTGCAGCAGGTGGTAATTGTGGTTCGCCATGAGGGGTGACCAGAACCAGTCCGCGCCAAGGCGCAGGGCCGTCGCCTTGTATTCGTTCTCCTGCGCGAGCGTCTCGAAGGGCTGGTGCGTCAGGTAGCTGAATACCAGGACGAAAAGGAATGAGCTGATCCGGGTGGGTACGAGCCACAGCATCACGAGCTCAACGCCGTAGCCCAGGTACACGATCGTGCCGGCCCCGGTCACGATGGTGGCCACGTAGAGCGCGAGCGGAAGGTACTTGCGACGCGCGAACTCGCCGCCCTTCGTGAAGAACCACTTGGTATAGAACCAGTCGAAGTTCGCCCAGCGCAGGGGAAAAAGCCAGTCCAGCTTGTGGCTGTAGGCGTCCGGGTCGCGCGCAGGATCATTGGCATAGCGATGGTGCGCCATGTGGATGAAGCGGGCGACATCCATGGGTGCGAGCGGTGCAAAGTAGACGAGGCCGATGCGACCGAGCGCTTCGTTCAGCCACCGGATGCGGCTCACCGCATTGTGCGCGCTGTCATGGACGACCGAGAACAGGAAGTAGGACGTCACGCCATTGATGATCGCGCCCAGCCAGAGCGGCAGGACGTCATTGATGCCGAGATACCAGACACTGCCAATGACGCCGGTGCAGACAACGAAGAGGCCCACTGTCGGCCAGGCAATCGTCGGGCAAGTGCGCAGGGACTGGAACTCGGTATCGGCAGCGCTCAGTGTCATTTGCAGCCTCGCGTCTGTCTCGGGTCGCTTGCGGGCTGCCCGCCGGGCCTTGCCCCGCACGCGTGTCCGCCCGCTCCACCGTGCAGACTTCCACTTTTTGCGTTACTTGTATACGCGTTTTTGTGATACGCATTTTTTGCGTAACCGACCTGGAGACCTGCCATGCGCCGCAAGCGACGTCCTGCCCGCCCCGCCCTGCCACCGGGTGGCGTGCTGAAGATGCGGGACCTTGAGCGGCTGACGGGTGTCAATCGCGAGACCATCCGGGTCTATTTCCGTTCGGGACTGCTACCCGCCCCCGAGCGGCCGAAGCGCAACGTGGCGCACTATACCGACGCGCATGTGCAGGCGATCCTTGCTGTCCGCAACCTGCATCGCAGCCGGCGCATCGGACTTTCGCAGATCCGCCGCGCGATGGAGGGCGACGCCTCGGCCCTGCCCGGCGATGCCGGCGCGTTCACGCATCTGGAGTCGCTTGTCGCCATGCAGATCGATACGGGCGAGGCTCTGATCCCGCTGTCACAGGTGGAAGCGCAGATCCCGGGCGCTGCGCGCGATGCCAGGGCCTTTGCCCGCGTGGGGGCGATCACGTTGCGCCGACGCGAGGGGCAGGTTCATCTCAGCCGGACGGACATGCAGCTGCTGGCGCTCTGGAGCCAGATGCGTGCGGCGGGGTTCAGCGAGGCCAATGGCTTCAATCCGGAAGTTGTCGACATGTATGTCCAGTCGGCCAATACGCTCGCCCATATCGAGGTGCGGCGCTTCCTCTCGATCATCCAGGGGCGGATGGACGAGCCGCACGCGGCGGAACTGGCGCGCACCGCCATCCGCGTGATGGTCGACTTTGTCGGACTGCTGCGCATGAAAGCCGTGATGCGCGAACTGAAGGCGCAGACGCAGGCCCGACCGGCGGGCCCGCTGCGGGTCAGCGGCTGAGCGCGTCCGCCAGTGCCTTGTAAGCCGGCAGCGACACGTGATCGAGCGGGCCATTGGCGTTGGATGCCGACGGATGAGAGGCAAACCTTGCCACCACGAGCTCGGCTGCAGGAGAAATCCAAGCCGCCTGTCCGTGAATGCCACGCGCCGTGTAGTCCCCCCTGTTGTTGTGGGAGATCCACCATTGGTGACGGTAGCTCCAGCCCGGCAGAGTTTCGAGGCCCGCACGGGCGACGTGCTCGCGGTCTGCGCCGCGGGTAATGTCGGCAACCACCGCTTCGGGTACGATCTGCTGGCCGTTAAAGGCGCCGCCCAGGCGCATCATCTCGGCGAAGCGCGCGAGGTCACGCAACGTCAGGCTAAGTCCACCACCGCTGACGGGCATGCCCAGCTTGTCGACGATGATGTAGGCGTTCTCCTCGACACCCAGCTTCTGCCAGAGGCGCTGCGAGATCAGGTCGGCAAGATGCGTGCCTGACACACGCTGCACGATCCAGCCCAGCACTTCCGTGTTGCAGGTCTTGTAGGCAAAGGCCTCGCCGTGATTGCCTTCCTTCTTCAGCGTCTGAAGAAAGCCGAAGATCGTATCCGGGCCTGCATAGTTCTTTGGCGGGACCTTTGCATTGCCTGCCACGGCGTATTGCCAGATCTCGGCGTGCGGGTCGGTGTAAACCTCCGAGTACTTGACGCCCACGGTCATGTCCATCACCTGGTGGACCGTCGCGTCGGCAAAGGCCGTGCCTTTCATCTCGGGCAGGTAGTGGACGACCAGCTTCGTCGGGTCGATGGCTCCTTCATGCTGCAGCATCGCAGCAAGGAGGCCCGTGAAGGACTTTGTCACGGACATCGCGACATGCGGCAGGTGTGGCTCAAGCGCGCCGAAGTAGCGTTCGCAGATCACCTCGCCCCGATGCAGGATCACGATGCCGTCGGTGTAGTTCGCGGCCAGGGACTCGCCCCAGGTCATCGCGCGTCCGTCCATCGTCGTGAACGGGATGGCGTCCAGGTCATCGCGCAATGCCCGGCGGAACTGGTGCACCGGACCTGTCCCGCGCCAGACATTTGCCGTGGGCGCCAGCTCCCGCTGGTGGCTGAACGACCAGCGCGTGTTCGGGAACATCCAGCTGGTGTCGTTGTCAAACCGCACGGTCTTGTCGGGCGCGGGCGGGAAGCCCTGCATCAGGCCGAGCCGTTTCGGGTCAGTCGACTTTGCGTCGGGAGGGGTCGTCATCCGGTTGGGGCTTTCGTGGGTAGTGGATGAGGAGAATGAAGGGGTTTGACACGAAGGCACAAAGCAGGAAAGGCACAATGGACTCGTGATTGTTTTCGTCGGGAATCGTGACTGGCTTGGGTGGATTGGCGCGCAAAGCGCGCCGAAAACAGCATCCAAGCCGGCCTGGCACACTCGACCTTCCGGCGGCTACATCGTGCCTTTTCTGCTTTGTGCCTTCGTGTCAAACCCCTTCTTGTTTCCTTTGCTAGCTCACCCTGACCATGCGCTTGCCGAAGTTGTCGCCGGCGAG
>CAZYFM010000181.1:0-4975 GCA_964646885.1 uncultured Flavobacteriaceae bacterium | reverse complement strand
GCAGGCCGGTCGTGCCGGACGTATAGATGTAAAAGCACTTGTCGCGCGCCTTCATGCCGGAGCGGATGTCGGCCGGCAGCGCCGATACCGGCTGTGATGCCAGGGTTGCATCCAGGTCCTCGGATCCCTGCACCCTGCCGCCCGTCGCCCAGACTGTCGGCTTCTCGGTGAGATCATCGAGCGCGGTGGCGTAGTTGTCGGCAAGCTCGGCGCCAAGCACGACGTGTTTCGCTCCGGAAATCGCGAGGCTGTGGGCCAGCGCGCGCTCCCTGAGGTTCGTATTGATCAGCGCCACGGTCACGCCGAGCTTGATCAGCCCTCCCCAGGCAAAGATGTACTCCGGGCGGTTTTCCATCAGGAGCGCCACCACGTCGCCGCGCTTCAGCCCCAGCGAACGCGCCCAGTGCGCGTAGCGGCGGGAATTCTCCTCAAGCTCGCGATAGGTGTAGCTGCGGTCCTCGAAGAGGATGGCGACATTGTCGGGGCGTTCGCGCGCCCAGCGCTCAAGGATGTCGGCAACGGTGTGGGGCGAGTCCGGCTTGATCTTCCCGATGCGGCCCAAGAGGCCGACCATGTTCGAGACAAGACGTACTTCGCGTGCAATCTTTCCGAACATGCCTGCCAAGAGTGAAACCCCGCTATTCAAGTTGCCGACCAGTGCAAAGTCGAAATAAGTGGTGGCCCCTCACATGGTCAAGGCGTGACGCGGGGAATGATGGAAATTGAGGGCCGGGCGCTCGTGCACATGTGGAAAGACGCCGAAGAAGTGAATCTCACGGGACTGAAATGTCCAATGCCGGCGCTGATGACGCGGCGTGCGCTGCGGCGCAGCATGGAAGGCGCCCTGATAGCCGTGATCGTCACGGATCCGCTTGCGCCGCTGGATATCAGGCATCTTTGCCAGACGGATGGACACGAGCTGCTGGCGGAGGAGCCGAATGAGAAAGGGGCCCGCCGGCTTCTCATTCGCCGGGGGCCCCTTTCCGGGCAGTCCTGAATTCCCCCTGACTTGCAGGGGGCTCGTCGACTTCAGCCGAGGCTGAGGACGGAGATCGCAAACAGCGTCGTGATCACGATGGCTGAAAGCTGAATGACAAAGGTCAGTGCGGTCATGGTCGTATTCCTTCTTCTGGTCCGGGTCGGGTTCTGGTCGGGGGTTAGTTCGTGCCGAGGGCGGGTGCAGCCACGGCGATCATCGTGAAGAGTGCGATCGCAATTGCGGACCACTCGATCATCACGGTCGTCATGTTCATGGCTTTCTCTCCTTCTTCAGGGCCTTGCCTGGTCTGGCGGCGGCCCGTTCTTTCCTGCTCTGACCACTAGTATGTAGTTTGCAATACTGACAATTCAACTGCACTACGTGCATGCGAGGTCTGCGCGATCTGCATGTCAGAATTCCGCCATAAAAATAGCTAACGTTTTCAATTGGTTATCCAAATGTTCAAATTATTCAGTTGTTAATCTTGTTCACGAGGCCGCGACATAGTAATAAATGACTGGTCAGTTATTTATGAGACGGTCATGAGCACGCCCAAGACCCAACGCTGGCAACGACGGAAGGAATCGCGCCCCGCCGAAGTGCTGGACGCGGCGCTCGCGGAGTTTTTCGAAAAGGGCTTCGAAGCCGCCCGGCTGGAAGACATTGCGGCACGCGCCGGGGTCAGCAAGGGCACGATCTACCTCTACTTCCACAGCAAGGAAGACGTGTTCGAGGCGCTCGTCCGCTCGGTGCCGCAAGCGAACGTCGAGGCGCTGCGGCAAGTAACGGCAGACATGTCGGTACCACCCGAAGAGCAACTGGAGCGCTTCCTGCAGATGATGGGCGCGTTCATCCGCGACGAAAGCCTGCAGCGCTTTCCGCGCCTGGTGATTTCAGCGGCGGGCCGGTTTCCGAAACTGGCTGACATGTACCGCAACAGCGTGATCGAACCGGGCATCGCGCAACTTTCATCGATCATTCGCGCCGGCGTGGAGCGTGGCGTGTTTCATCCCGTGGATCCGCAGCAGGCTGCGCTTGCCGCCATGTCCCCCCTGCTCTTCACGGCAATCTGGAAGACCACATTCCAGCGCGAAAACGAACCTGCATTCCCCGATACGAACTTTGTCGAGCAGCACATCCGTTCGTTCATCCGAGGCCTCAGGAAGGATGGTGGATCATGAACAATCGCATCCTGCTTACACTGGCATTGCTGGGACTGGTCGCGGGCTGCAGTGCGGAGCGCGAGCGTGTCGCCACCGGCTATGTCGAAGGCGAGTACGTCACCGTTTCGGCGCCCGAGGCCGGCTGGCTGACGGAGGTCCTCACCGAGCGCGGCAAGACCGTGAAAACGGGCGATCCCGTCTTCACGCTCGATGCCGACATCCAGGTGGCACAGCGGAACCAGGCGTCGGCCGCACTGCTGCAGGCCCGCGCGCAGCTTGCCAACCTGCAGAAGGGCCGCCGGCCCGACGAGGTCGATGCGCTTGAAGCTGCAGCCAGACGGGCGAAAGCGGCGCTGGCGCTTGCCGAGAGCGAATACCAGCGCGCGCGGTCGCTGCGAGACCGACAGGTGGTATCGCAGAGCTTTCTCGACACGCGCCAGACGCAGCTGGATGCGGCGCGCGAAGACCTGAAGGTGGCGCAAGCCAACCTTGCGCTCGCCGGCAAGGGCGCGCGCGACGACGAGATCAGCGCGGCGCGCGCAGCCGTGCAGTCGGCGCAGGCCAACCTGACGCGCGCAGAATACCTGCTTGAGCAGCGGCGCATCCATGTGAAGGTCGATGGACGCGTCGAGGATACCTATCGCAATCCCGGCGAGTTCGTGCCCGCCGGAGGTGCCGTGCTGCAGATCCTGCCGCCGGGAAGCATCCGCCTACGCTTCTTCGTTCCCGAACAGCTGCGCGCGCGGATCAAGCCGGGCACCGCGGTCAGGGTCCGCTGCGACGGATGCCCCGAGGGGCTGAAGGCGAAGATCACCTATCTGTCGACGACTGCTGAATACACACCGCCCGTCATCTACAGCGTCGGCGCGCGCGAAAAGCTTGTCTGGCTTGTCGAGGCAAGACCTGATGCCGGCGTTCATCTCAGTCCCGGACAGCCGGTCGACGTGGTGCTGCCGTGAGCACGCCGCTTGCCATCGACGTGGCAGGGTTGAGCAAGAGCTTCTCGGGCCGGAAAGTCGTCAACGATTTCGCCATCCAGGTTCCTCGCGGGCAGGTCTGGGGTTTCCTTGGCCCCAATGGCAGCGGCAAGACCACGACCATCCGCATGCTGTGCGGACTGCTGGTGCCCGACAACGGAACCGGCACATGCCTCGGGCATGACATCATCCGGGAGGCTGAACAGATCAAGCGCAAGGTCGGCTACATGACCCAGCGCTTTTCCTTCTACGAGGACCTGTCGATCCGTGAGAACCTGGACTTCGTCGCGCGGGTCTACGAGATGGCAGACCGGAAGGATGCCGTTGATGCGGCCATCGAACGCCTCGGCCTCAAGCAACGACAGGACCAGCTCGCAGGGCAGTTGTCGGGTGGATGGAAGCAGAGGCTGGCGCTTGCGGCCTGCATCCTGCACCGCCCGCAACTGCTGCTGCTTGACGAACCCACGGCCGGCGTCGATCCGCAGGCGCGGCGGGACTTCTGGACCGAGATCCACGCGCTCGCCGCCGAAGGGCTCACGGTGCTCGTCAGCACGCACTACATGGACGAGGCCGAGCGCTGCCACCAGATCGCCTACATCTTCAACGGACCCGTGCTGGCGCGCGGAACCGTCAACGAGGTGATCGAAGGTGCCGGCCTGAGCACATGGATGGTGTCTGGCGATGATGTTCGCACCCTCGCCCGCGAACTCGAAGGCCTGCCCGGCATCAGCCAGGTCTCGGTGTTTGGCACCACGCTGCATGTTTCGGGCACCGATGCCCAGGCCCTGGATGCCATCGCTGCCGCCCAACGCGTGAGGCCCGGCTACCAGTGGACGAAATCGCGTCCCGGCCTCGAGGACGTGTTCATCCACCTGATGGCGCCCTATCGCGCTCAAACACAGGGGTAGGCAGATGGACAGGATCTCCGTCACCCGGATTGCCGCCGTGTTCCTCAAGGAACTGATCCAGATGCGGCGCGACCGCCTCACCTTCGGCATGATCATCGGCATCCCGGTCATCCAGCTCGTGCTGTTCGGCTTTGCCATCAACAGCGATCCGAAGCACCTGCCGACGGTGCTGAACGTGCAGGACCCGAGCGTTCATTCGCGCACGATCGTGCGGGCGCTCGAGAACTCCGGCTACTTCCGGGTCGAGCGGCAGACGCGCAGCGAGACCGAGATCGATGCGCTGATGGCCAGCGGGGACGTGGCCTTTGCCGTGACGATCCCGCAGGATTTCTCGCGCAAGCTCGCCCGGGGAGAGCGCGCGCAGATTCTCATTGACGCCGATGCCTCCGATCCCTCGGCGGCCGCCAATGCCGTTTCTGCCGCTGCGCAGCTTTCCCCTTCGATCCTCAAGCGGGACCTGCCCGCATCGGTGCAGGCCTCGGCCTCGGTCACGCCTCCCTTCGAGATCATCGTGCATCGCCGGTACAATCCGGAGGGCATCTCGGCCTACAATGTCGTACCGGGGCTCATCGGCGTGATCCTGACCATGACGATGGTGCTGATCACGGCTCTCGCGGTCACGCGCGAAGTCGAGCGCGGGACAATGGAAAACCTGCTGGCCATGCCGCTCAAGCCCTTCGAGGTGCTGGCCGGCAAGATCCTGCCCTACATCGTCGTCGGCTACCTGCAGGTCACCATCGTGCTCGTGGCCGCACGCCTGCTCTTCGACGTGCCGATGCTCGGCTCCTATTTTGACCTGTCGATCGGCCTTGCCGTCTTCATTGCCGCCAACCTGTCCGTCGGCTTCACGATTTCCACCGTCGCGCAGAACCAGCTCCAGGCGATGCAGATGACGTTCTTCTTCTTCCTGCCCTCCATCCTGCTGTCGGGCTTCATGTTCCCCTTCCG
>CAZYFM010000180.1:0-5019 GCA_964646885.1 uncultured Flavobacteriaceae bacterium | reverse complement strand
CATACTGCAGCGTCCCATCCGCCCCGATGACCGTCCCCGGGGGATTGCTCGTGCTCTGCGCGTTGCTCCAGCCGAGCGCCTGCAGAACGGCCTGCGTGGCGAGGGTCTTGCTCGAGCCCGGCGCCGCAGCGAACTCGCGCTCCGAGAAGAAGAGGCGCTTCGACCAGAACGATGACTGGTCGTTGAACCCGAACGGCCCCTTCCCCGCCCACGGCCCACGGCCACGGAACGGGCCGCGACCGCGAAACGGCCCTCGCTCGCGGAAGGGCAGGCTCACAGGATGCCGTAGGCCGACGTGGTGCCGGAGCCGGCGGTGCGGGTGAAGCGCAGCTTGAGCACCGGGGCGTCGAGGATGTCGACGCTGTAGGCGGTCACTGCGCCGTTATCCCATGCCGTCCAGTTCGTGCCGTCGAGTGTGTATTCGACAGTCACTGTATCGCCGGCGGCGGGGCGCACGTACACGGTCAGAGTCGCCGTGTTCGCCGCCAGATCCACCTGGACGGGTGTTGAGTTGGTCAGCACCCCGGAAGTTGCGGCCAGGCTATTTCCGAACATCAGCGGTCCTCGGCGACAAGTGGGTTTGGGTGAACGGAGTGGTCATACCGTGCTTCGACCTCCTCGGCGGTTGGCCACGGATCCCGCTCGACGTACGACACGGAGAGCCGGCCCCCCTCGGCCTGGTCAATGCGCACCGAGCGGGTGTCGTGGCCGTAGAATTTCTCCGGCTCACAGGCATCCAGTAGCGATGTCTCGTGAGGCATCGAGAGCTGGACGCCGCGCGCCGCGGCATGGCCCAGCCAGAACTCGCAGCAGGCCCGACCCTTCTCGGCCTGGTAGACGTTGGCGTACGTGAAGTCGAGCCCGAAGAGCGACAACTTCGTCACCTTCAGGTGGATCGCATAGGCGATCGCATAGGCCGAGGTCGAGTTGAAGTAGGCGTATCCGAGATCGTTGATGACGTCCTCGAGCGGGTATTCCTGCAGGCAGGGGTAATCCGGGTGCGCCCGGCTCGTGTAGACCAGGCCGTCGTAGCCCTTCATCCAGCGCAGCATCGCCGCGATCGCGCCGGTGGGCTTCAGCGCGGCGCGCGCCTCCTGGATGCGGACGTCGTCCATGTGGAAGACGCGGTCGCAGGGGAAGATGTCCCCGGCCTGGTTGATGCCCCACACCTCGTCGCAGAAAGCGTGGATGCCGCCCATGGGCCCAACCGTCGAGATGAACTGCTTGGCGGTCGGGCCCAGGCCCAGGAGGGCGACGTGCATCAGGTCTGCGGGATCGGTGCCAGAGCCGGATGGAACAGCACCGCCGAGACGCTGCCGACCGAACTGGCGCTCGCCTTCAGCTTCACCTTCGCGTATCGCTTGGTGCCCTTGTAGCCGATCTTCTTCACCACCGCGCTGGTACTGCCGGCGACCCGGGCCACCGCGGCGATCGATGCCAGTGCTTCGGTGCCGACCAGGTCGGCGTCGGCCACGCTGGTGAAGGTGGAGGCGGTTGAGGAGTCCGATTCCATGACCGTCGCGGCCACCGTGGTCGTGGACGCGGCGATCGTGCCGTAGTTGATCAGGAACTCCACGCCGCCATAGCCGCGGGTGTCGATCGCGTCGCCGATCTTGGACGTGGTGGCCAGGTTCTGGGCGGCCAGGACGACGATGGCCGCCACGTTTTCGTGCAGATGTTGCATGAGCTTCTCCGTTGTTCCCGATCAGGTCGAGAACTTGATGAACTTGATCGCGTCGAAGTCGCGCACCGCGCCACCGACCCGGCGGCGGATGTACAGCCCGACTTTCGGCTTCATGGTGTACGGGTCGCGCAGCATCGAAATGCCCAGTCGGTCGACGATCAGGTAGCCGCGACGGAAGTCGCCGAGGGCGATTGCCAGGTTGCCGGTGGTCGCGAACGCCGGCATACCCTCGTCCAGCACGACCGAGTAGCCCAGCAGACGCGACGGCACTCCGGCCTGCAGCGACGGCTCCCAGAGGTAGCGGTCAGTGCTGGCTTCCTTGAGCTTGCGCACGGCCGCCAGCGTTGCCCGGTTCATCACCCACTGGCTGCTTTGCAGGTAACCGGGCTTGAAGGCGGCGATCAGGTCCATCAGAGGATCGGCCTTCGTAGTGTGGAAGGCGCCGTTCGCACCCGACACGACGTGTTGCAGCTGCCCCCAGCTTCGGGACCCGTCGGCGGTGGCCGACGTCGTGTAGGTGGCAAAGCCACGCGGTTTGACGACGCCGTCGCCTGAGATGAAGGCGGCGTTCTCGGCTTCGGCAAAGGCGGTCGCCACCTTGTCGATCAGCCAAGCTTCCACGTCCACCGCAGCGTCCTCCAGCAGCTGCTGAGTGAGCGCGGGGAACGAGTAGATCTCGTGCACCTCGATGCGGTCCTTGCCGACGGTCGGCGTACCGGTCTCCGGCCGCGCCGTCGTCTCACCGACCCAGGAGGCCGCCGCGTCGCCACGATCCACCAGCCCCTCGATCGCATTGGTGCTGATCGAGATCGATCCGGAGATGCCGCGGATCGCACTCATCTCTCGAACCTTGGTGACGATCGAGGCAGTGGCGGGCGAGGTCACGAGGTAGCCGCCCTCGCTGTCGATGCCGGCCTGCATGGCGCGCCGGTCCAGCTCCGACAACATGTCGATGTTGCCGTTGGCGCGGATGTACGCAAGCGACGCCCCCCGGTATGCCAGGTATCCCTCGGCGTCGATCTGCCCGCCCCGGCGAATGCCGATCTGGTTGAACGACTTGACCTCGGCCTCCAGCGGGTTGGCCGCGCCGTTGCCGAGTGCGCCCGGCCGGGCCAGCTTCGTCTGCACGGCTTCCAGGGCGGCCTTCAGATCCTCGAGCTTGTCCAGCTCCTTGTTGATCTTGGCCAGCTTGGTCTCGATGTCAGTCACCGATTCGCCCTTGGCCAGCTTGGCCAGGCGCTCTTCGTTGGCCGTCTTGAACTCGGCGAAACCCTGCCCGATCTGCTCGATCGTGGTGGCGAGTTTGGCCAGGTCCGGAGCCTCGCGCTTTTCGTAGGCAACGCCCGCCGACTTCGCCTTGAATGCGGCGAAGTCCTTGTACGAACGAAACATGGTGTTTTCCTATGAGGTAATGGTTCGCAGCAGCCGCTCGGCTGCCGAGTGCGCTTGCCCGATCGATTGCGCGGCCTCCCGCCGCTCCTCGCCCAGACGCATGACGCGCGACACGAAGGCCGTCGCGTCCGACTTGCTGAACCCTGCGTCGCGCAGGATCCGTTCAGCATCCTTCGGGGCGGTGAATTCCTCCGCCCCCTTCACGTTCGTGACCCGTGCCTTGCCGTTGGCCGGGAAGGTGACCAGTGACACCTCCCACAGGTCGATCTCCGTCAGCGTCCGGATGTCGGCATCGCGGTCGTAGGTCCACTGCTTCGACATGAAGCCGATCGAAAGGCCGTAGATCGCCTTCTTCTTCAGCAGCGAATGCGCCTCGCGCCCGCGGCTGGTGTCCAGATCGAGCTGTCCGTGGACCAGCAGACCCTTCTCGTCTTCGGCCATGATTGACCAAGCGCCGATGGGCTCGTCCGCCTTGTGCTGCCAGAGCATGGCGGGCATGGTGCCGGCGGCCTTGTGTGCGGCCAGCGTGGCCTTGAAGGCGCCCGGCGCAACGATGTCGGAGTAGGCGTCCTTGTGCCCGAAGACCGAGCCATAGCCCTCCACGGAGCCATCGTCCTTCGCCTTGACCTCGAGCGCGAACGCCAGCGTCTGGCGCTGCTCGAGGTCACTGCTGCGCGTCGTCAGCAGACGGATCATCGTCGGGTTCCTCGGTGTCGCCGTCGGCTGCGGAATCGCCGCCGACCATGTTCATCGGGGTGAGGGGCTCATCGAGCCCCTCGAGCGGATCCTTGCCCTCCTCATCGCGCAGCTCATTGCGGGTGTAGATGCCCATCTCGGCCATCGTCCGCGCCCACGCGGCGCGGTCCTTCATCGACCCGGCCAGCAGATACCGGGTATCGAACTCGGCCCACAGCGGCCCCGATCCGTCCAGCAACATCTCGTCGATCCGCTGCGTCCAAGCTTGGTGCCAGGGGGCCAATGTGTGTTTCACGTGTGCCGCGAAGAACGCCTCGGAACTGGCGAACGTCGCTGTCTTGTCCGCATGACCCACCATGATCGGGAAGACGCCGTAGGCTCGGCAGATCTCCTCGACCTGTAGCCGCCGCGTCTCAACGTGCTGGGCATCCACGCCGCTCAGGCTCGTCTGGAGCCATTTGGCGCTGCGGTCCAGCACCAGCGGCTCGCCCGCGCGGTCTCCGCCGATCGCGTACCGCTTCAGTGCGGCCTGGATACGGGCATGCTGTTCGCTGGAGAGGTTGCCCTCGACGGTGTAGGTGCCGGTCGTGCGCACCCCGCTCTCGTGCAGCTTCACCTGCGTCCGCTCGGTGGCGATCGCAAGCCCAATCGCTTGGCGCGCCAGGTGCACGGCGTTCATCCCACTGAGCCAGTCCCACTGCAGAGCGGGGAGGTGGAATACGTCCGCCGGCATGAACTCGCCGATCATGCCGAAATCGTCCCAGCAACGATATCGAACCTCGTATCGCGATATCCGACGGACGTCCCAGCGCCCCGGCAGGATCGGAATCAACTCGCGCACCCGGCGGTTCTCACCGCGAACCTTCAAGCTCAACCCTGAGCCGGTCAGGGCTGCGTGCAGCGTCATCATTCGGCGCCACTCGAACGACGTCTGCCACTCGTTCGGCCGTCGATTCAGCAGGCGGTATTCCGGGATGTTGACCGCCAGTTCACGCGGTTTGGCGTTCGCCTCCCGGTACAAGTTCAGCGCCGGCGTCGCGCAGCCGTCTGCGATGACCTTCACGCAGGCCAGGACGGTGGGCACCTGCAAGGCCGATTCGCTGGAAACGCTCACGCCGGCGATCGTTGTCTGGTACCCGCCCAGCATCTCGGCCAGATCAGCAACCGTCACCTGCGACTTGCGGCCGAAGAACGCACCGACCCGATCACGCAGCCGCATCTTCCCACCAGGAGCCAACGGCTGCGGG
>CAZYFM010000179.1:0-5220 GCA_964646885.1 uncultured Flavobacteriaceae bacterium | reverse complement strand
TGCGCGGCACGTTCACGAAGCCTGCCGAGCAGCCGATCAGCGCGCCGCCCGGGAAAGTCAGCTTTGGCACGGACTGGAAACCGCCTTCGGTGATCGCGCGCGCGCCGTATGAAAGACGCTTCCCACCTTCCAGGTAGGGACGGATCGCCGGATGCGTCTTGTAGCGCTGGAACTCGTCGAACGGGGACAGGAACGGGTTCGTGTAGTTGAGGTGCACGACGAAGCCGATCGAAACGAAACCGTCGCCCCAGTGATACATGAACGAGCCGCCGCCCGTGCCGTTCGACAGCGGCCATCCCATCGTGTGTACGACGAGGCCCGGCTGGTGCTTTTCCTTGGGGAGCTGCCAGAGCTCCTTCAGGCCGATGCCGAATTTCTGCGGGTCCCGCCCTTCGTCGAGCCTGAACTTCGCAATGATCTGCTTTGCGAGCGAGCCGCGCACGCCTTCGCCGATCAGGGTGTATTTGCCGAGGAGCTCCATGCCCCGCGTGAAGCCGCTCTTCTGCTTCCCGTCGCGGCCAATTCCCATGTCGCCCGTTGCGACGCCGCGAACGGCACCCTTGTCATCGTAGAGCACTTCGGCGGCAGCGAAGCCCGGATAGATCTCGACCCCAAGCTCCTCAGCCTGCTTGGCCAGCCAGCGGCAGACATTGCCAAGGCTGGCGATGTAGTTGCCGTGGTTGCTCATGAGCGGTGGCATGAGGAAATTCGGCACGCGGATCGATGCGGCGGGGCCCAGATAGAGGAAGCGGTCATCCGTGACCGGCGTCTCGAGCGGCGCTCCCCGCTCCTTCCAGTCCGGGAAAAGTTCGTTCAATGCGATCGGGTCGATCACGGCGCCAGAGAGAATGTGCGCGCCGACTTCCGAACCTTTCTCCACAACGCAGACGGTCAGTTCCCGGCCCGCTTCGTTCGCGAGCTGCTTCAGCCGGATGGCCGCAGACAGTCCGGCCGGGCCTGCACCCACGATGACGACGTCAAACTCCATGGATTCACGTGGTGCGAGACTGCTCATCTTGGTGGCGATTCCCTGTTTGCTTTCCCTGGACCGGAACGAATGCCCGGAAACCATGGGGTTACCCTGTCCCGGACTCTGAGGTATGAAGGGGCAAATTACGGGGCATACAGCCCCACGGTCAACGCGGATAAGGACTTGGACGCAGGAACGCACCAGCCCTCCCCGGCCACGATCCTCAAATGGCTCGTGGACATGGGAGCCGACGAAGCGATGGACGCCTCGCCCATCGACCGGTTCAGCGTCGTGCCCGAACCGTTCGCGCTTCCGCAGCGTGAAGCGACACCGGCTTCCGGGGCTTCCGCTACGAGCGGCAGAGCTGCTGCGGCACCACCCCGACATGCCATTGAACCAGTTCAGCGTACCGTAACGGCGCTTCCCGTTTCGGAAGCGGCGAATTCCGCACGCGAGATCGCTGCGGCCTGCCACAGCCTTGACGAACTGCGCACGGCCGTCCTCGCATTCAACGGGTGTGTCCTCAAGCAGACGGCGAAGCACACCGTGTTTGCTGACGGACATCCCGATGCGCCGGTGATGCTCATCGGTGAAGCGCCAGGACGCGATGAGGACCTTCAGGGCCTGCCATTCGTGGGGCGCAGCGGCGTGCTTCTCGACCGCATGCTCGCGACCATCGGATTGTCGCGCAAGGAGAATGCCTACATCACCAATGTCGTGTTCTGGCGCCCGCCCGGCAATCGCGCGCCGACGGCCGAGGAAGCTGCGACCTGCGCCGCCTTCCTCAAGCGACACATCGAACTGAAGAAGCCGAAGGTGATCGTCCTTCTCGGGGGAACGCCCGTTAAACATGTGCTGCAGACCGAGGATGGCATTACCAGGGTCCGCGGACGCTGGTCCGTTTACCGACAGGATGGCGCAGACATCCCGGCACTTCCGATGTTCCACCCCGCATTCCTGTTAAGGCAACCGGAATCCAAACGCCTGGCGTGGAAAGATCTGCAAGGCCTCAAGGAGAAGTTGCACGAACTCGGTGCAATCTGACGTTGGCTTGTTTGGCATGGGGCGTGCGCTTATGAATGCCGTCCTTCGCCAGTTACGGAAACCCTGCATGGCCAACCGTCTGTTCCGCGTTCTTGCCGTCGCCCTCCTGTTCACGCTTGGGCCTGCGTCGAACGTCGTCGCCGCAAATCCTCCGGCCTTCGTGCGCGTGCTCAGCGACAGTGACGAGGCGACGTACAGGGAGATGTTTGCCGCCGCTGCTGCCGGAGACAGGGAAAAGGTCCTCACGCTGTCGGGACAGGTGAAGGACAAGTCGCTGCTCGGCCATGTCGCCGCCAAGGGCTTCCTCAGCCCGAAGACGGTCGCAGGCTTTGACGAACTCAAATCCTGGCTCAAGGCCCATCCCGACTATCCCGAAGCCGCACGCATCTACCTGCTTGCGACACGCAAGGATCCGGCGCGTGCAAGAGAGCTGAAGGAGCCGCCGCGACGCATCATCCGCGGCGCCGGAGACGATGATGCGGATGCAAATGTCGGCTTCACGTCGCCACAGGCCGAAGCAATCTCGAAGAAACTCCGCGGGCTGATCGCGGCGCGCAAGATGCAGGACGCGGCCAAGTATCTCGAGAGTGCGGAGATGCGCACGCAGCTTTCGAAGGCCGACTATGGTCGCCTCACGCACCAGATCGCCGCCGGGCAGTACTATCTCGGTGACTCATCCTCTGCGCTGCTGATTGCCGACAACGTGGCCGAGCGTGTTCGCGACGAAGTTCCCGAAGCTGACTGGATCGCTGGTCTCGCGGCCTTCCGTCTCGAAAAGTACGAACTTGCAGCCAAGCATTTCATCGCCATGGCGGATAATCCCGCCTCGACATCCTGGCTTCGCTCCGCCGCCGGGTTCTGGGCCGCGCGCAGTGCTCTCATTGCGCGGCAGCCGGAACATGTCGCCCGCATGCTCGACATCGCCTCGCAAAAGCCGCGCACCTTCTATGGCCTGATGGCGCTGCACACGCTCGGACGGGAAGCGCCGTTCTCCTGGGACGAGCCCGATCTCGACAAGTCCAGTTTCCAGCGGCTCGTGAAGGTCAATGGCATCGCCCGCGGTGTCGGACTTTACCAGGTGGGCGAGATGGAACCCGCCGAAGGTGCGATTGCGCGTGCCCATGGCCGCCTCAACCCGGAACTTGACCGTGCGTTCATTGCGCTGGCCCATGACCTTGGCTTTGCCCACATCCAGCTTCTCGGCGCGCACGCGGCCAAGGATCCGGCGCTGAAGGCGGCGGCCTATCCGCTGATGAGCGTGAAGCCCAGCGATGGCTGGCAGGTCGATCCGGCACTGGTGCACGCGATCGTCCGTCAGGAGTCGAAGTTCGAGATGCGGGTGACGAGCTCTGCCGATGCCCGCGGCCTGATGCAGCTCATGCCGGCAACCGCGGCCGGCACGATGAAGGACACGACGCTCGACAATCCCGGCGCAAAGGCCAAGCTGTTTGATCCCGCGTTCAATCTCAGCGTCGGGCAGCGCTACGTTCAGAAGATGATGTCCTTCGTGGAGCCGGATGGCGACCTCATCAAGCTGATCGTCTCGTACAATGGTGGCCCCGGGAACCTCCAGAAGTGGTTCCGCGAGGTGGAGCACCGGAATGACCCGCTGCTCTTCATCGAGAGCCTTCCCTCGCGCGAGACGCGCGGCTATGTCGAGCGCGTTGTGGCGAATTACTGGATCTACCAGGACCGCCTTGGCGAGAAGAAGACCACGCTCGACCAGCTTGCACGTCGCGAGTGGCCCATCATCATGTGGAACCCGCGCGAGCGCGTGGCCCTGCTGACGAAATGATCCCGACATGACAGCCAGCCGTATCGACGAAACGAAGACGTTCCATCCGGTCAGGATTGCAGTGCTGACTGTTTCCGACACGCGCACCGCCGAAAACGATACTTCGGGGGACACGCTGGTGGAGCGGCTCTCCGCGGCCGGTCATGTGCTGGCGGACCGCGCCCTCCTGCGCGACGACGTCATGACGATCGCCGAGCTTCTCAAGAAGTGGATCGCACGTCCGGATGTCGACGTGATCATCTCGACGGGTGGGACGGGGCTGACGGGGCGTGATGTCACCGTCGAGGCGATGCGCCCGCTGTTCGAGAAGGAGATCGACGGGTTCTCGGCGCTGTTCCACCAGATCTCCTTCGAGAAGGTCGGCACCTCCACCATCCAGAGCCGTGCCTGCGCGGGGCTCGCCTGCGGCACGTTCCTGTTTGCGCTGCCGGGCTCGACCGGTGCGGTAAAGGATGGCTGGGACGGCATCCTGAAGTGGCAGCTCGATTCACGCCACCGTCCGTGCAACCTCGTCGAGCTCATTCCGCGCCTGCAGGAACACCTGCCGAAGACCGAGCGCAAGCGCGACTGACGCCTAGTGACGCGTCTCCGGGCGCCATTCGAACAGAATGTCCGGCATGCGCGCCTCATTGTCCGAACCGTCGCCATGCTCGAGCGCGCGGAACCCATGGTTCCGGTAGAACGTGCAAGCGCGCACGTTCGCCTCGAATGCATAGAGTGTCAGGCCTGCAGGACGCAGCAACTTGGCATGGTTCAGCAGCATCGTCCCGATCCCCCGCCTGTAGTATCCCGGCTTCAGGTAAAGATGGTCGATATGGGAGCGATTGACGGCCATCATGCCGATCACCCTGCCACTTTCCGTCGCCACCCAGACCTCGCAGGTGACAAACACGTTGTCCGCAATGAAGCGGAATGTTTCTTCCGGCGTGTGCAGGCGGGCGACGTAAGGCAATGCATCGGCCTGCGATGCGATGAAGACTTCAGCCACATCCGGTATATCTGCCAGGCCTGCCCTGCGGATTTCGATCTGGGGTAACGATGACACCTTGCTGTCCAGTCCAAGCCTGCATCCCGGCAAATCCGGATGACCTATGAGCTCCGTCACTGTCCCGACGCCAGCCCGGCATCTAGACTAGACCGGATTGCATCGACAGTGCCAGCATGAGGCTTGCCCGCATGTCCCACACGGTTACCAGCGCAACTTCATTCCTGCGTGAAGTGATGCTGTGGCTGGCCTGTTATCCGGCCAGCGTGGCAGCAGCCGCAGTCGTCGTCATGCTGCCGTTCATGATCTCGGACCCCGACGTCTTTGCGCACTCGCACATGGGCCTTGGCAGTGAAGGTGCCCAGGATCCGCTCCTCTTCGGCGCCATGAAGGTGATCGGCGTCTTCTGCCTCCTGCCCGCGATCA
>CAZYFM010000178.1:0-5278 GCA_964646885.1 uncultured Flavobacteriaceae bacterium | reverse complement strand
TGCTCGGCGGCGGCAACTTCGGCCAGGCGTTCGGCCGTGGGCTCGCGGGGTATCAAGCCACGCTGAATCAGGACGCAGACCGCAAGATGCAGGAAGCGTATCGGCGGGCGCAGATGTTGCAGATCGAGCAGGCGATGCAACAGCGGCAGGCCGGCACGGCGGCAGCACAGATGCAGGCCGATCTAAAGATTCGTCTCGCGAACGATCCCGCCCCGGACTTCCGTAAGTATCTGGCTGCGGGGCTCGATCCGAAATGGCTGGCCGACTACGCAGGCGCGAATAACCTCGGTAAGCCAAAAGTCGCGCGCACGCTCAAGGGCATTGGCCCCGATGGTCGTGAGTACGAGTATCAGGTTGACGAACAGGGCAACCGTATCGGCGAAGGGCTGCCGCAATTCCGCGCGCCGCTGTCGGTGAATCAGGGCAATCAAACCACGTTCGCGGACCCGTACACGCTCAAGCCGGTAGGCGCGTTCCAGATCAACCAGAGCCCGGACAGCATCGCAAGCACTGCGGTTTCTATTCGCGGTCAGAACATGACCGACGCACGCGCACGCGAAACGCTGGCGCAGGGCAACAAGCCCCCGGCCGGGTATCGGATGCGTGCTGACGGTAGCGGGCTGGAAGCGATCCCGGGCGGGCCGGCTGACTTGAAGCAGCAGGGGATGCTCAACGCCGATACGGGTGTCCTGACCAGCTCGACGGCGAGCATGGATCGCCTTGCAACGGCCGCAAACGCATTGCTGAATCATCCGGGCCTAGCCGGCATCACCGGGCTTCGTGGTGCCGTTCCGAACATCCCCGGGACGGAAGCTGCGGACGCTCAGGCATTGCTCAACACGCTCAAGTCACAGGTGGCATTCGGGGTGTTGCAGGACATGCGCAACAACTCAAAGACCGGGGGCGCGCTTGGCAACGTGTCGGACGCCGAGGGCAAGCGGTTGGAGGCGAACCTTGCCGCGCTCGAAAAAGCTCAATCGCTCGATCAGATGAAGCGTTCGCTTGGCGGCGTGATTACATACGCCGAACAGGCGAAAGGGCGACTGCGTGAAGCCTACAACCTGAAGCACGGTGACGCGGCAACCGGCGCACCGGATCAACCAGCACAACCGCAGAAATTCAACATGCTGCCGCCCGCAAAGGACTACGCCGGCAAGCGCATGAAGGCGGACGACGGCACGATCTACCGCAGCAATGGCGCGTCCTGGGTCAAAGAGTAATGGCATACGAACTGCTCCCCGACGACGCGCCGAAGGCGGGCGGGTATACCCTGCTCCCCGATACTCCGGGACTGCGCGAGAAGATCGCCGCGCAGATTGCGGCTGACCCCATATCGGTCGGGGCGCGCAACTTCAACGATGGCGCGTCGTTCCTCGGCAACTTCAACGCGGGAGCGGGGAAGGCCATCACGGACATCGGGCGCGGGTTCGGGCAATTCGTCGGGATTGTCTCTAGGGACGACGTGAAGGAATCCCGCCGACTCGACGCCCCACTGATGAAAACAGGCGGGGGCGTGTCCGGGAACATCGCGACGAACCTGCTCGCGCTGGCCCCTGCAAGCGCTCTACCGGGCGCCGCGACGGTTCCGGGTGCTGCTGCGCTCGGTGCGTTTTTCGGATTGGTGCAACCCTCTGAAGGCACGGCCGAAACCGCACTCAATACCGGGCTCGGTGCTGCTGGCGGCGCTGCCGGCCAGTGGGTCGCGAACAAGGCCGGCGCAATCGTGCATGGGCAGACGAAGGAAGCGGCTACCAAGTTGCAGCAGACCGCGCAAAAGGTCGATGCAGCACGACAGGCTAACAGCGCCGGCTACGTGATTCCACCCGAGGATTTGGGCGGCGGGGTGGTTACGAAAGCTGCATCGGGACTCAGCGGCAAGATCAAGACGGCGCAGGTTGCCAGCGAACGCAATCAGGCGGTGACGAACAGCCTCGCGCGCCGAGCACTCGGGATCGCGGACGATACCCCGCTCAACATCGAAACCCTCAAGGCCGTTCGGGATCAGGCGAGCAAAGCCTACGATGCGGTGAAGCAAGCCGGCACTGTGGCGTCGGACGCTGCGCTCACGAACGATCTTGACGGCATCGTCGCCAAGTTCCAAGGGGCGGCGAAGTCGTTCCCGGGGTTGAAGAAGAACGAAGTTGTCGATGTCATCGATACGCTTCGTGTGCCGAGTTTCGACGCGGGCGACGCAATCGACGCGACCCGCGTTCTGCGTGAGGCAGCGGATACCGCTTTCGGTGCCGGCAACAAGTCGGCCGGCAAGGCGTACAGGGCTGCGTCTGACGCCATCGAAGCGGCGCTAGAGCGTCACCTAGCGGCACAAGGCAATCCAGATGCTTTAGGCGCATTCCAGGCGGCTCGCAAGACCATCGCCAAGACCTACACGGTAGAACGTGCCCTGAACCCGATGACGGGTGATGTTTCGGCGCAGGTTCTAGGCGGGCTGCTCAAGCGCGGTAAACCGCTTGAGGGCGAATTGCGGCTGGCGGCTCAGACCGGACTTGCTTTCCCGAAGGCGACGCAGGCGCTCAAGGAATCGCCGAAAACCCTGAGCCCGCTGGATTGGACGGTAGCGGGCGGCGGTGTGCTCAGTGGGCACCCTGCGGGGGCGATTGGTCTGGTAGCTCGGCCTGCGACACGCGCCGCGCTGCTGTCTAGCCCGGTTCAACGCAACATGATCGAGAACGCGAGCAAGGCGGCGGCTCCGAATCCTATCGCGCGACTGCTTTCTAACGACCGACTCACGATCCCGATGGGGTTACTGGGTGGGCCGGCGCTTTCGCCCTATCTCCTTGAGCAGTAGGCGCTTCAAGGATGAATCCGGGAACCACTTTCGCACCGCGATACGCACCGGAAGGCATATCAACCCGAAGAGTATCAAGGCCCCGATTGGACGCAGCGCAACAGCAGCAAGCCAAGTCATGCTTAGATAATACAATGGAATCGCTATGACAATCGAATCAGCAACCTACATCAACGGGTTGAATGCGTCATACCCCGGCGCGTCTGACGTTAAGAGCGAAGGCGACGACCATATTCGCCTCATCAAATCGACGGTCAAGGCGACATTCCCGAATTTCTCCGGGGCCTGCTCCCCGACGCATACGGTAATCAACAACCTCGCGGCTGGTACTTTCCCGACTGTCGCGGTCACTGGGGTTACCGACTTCTCGATGAAGGGCAAGCAGAGCATTAACCGCTCGAATGATACGTTGCAGCGTATCGATACCGAAACCGGGTCGGGCGGGCATCTGGTGACGATGTACTCGCGAACGGATAACGCCAAAGGGCTTGTTCTCAATGTCACGACCGATACATCGGACACGAAGCCCACAGCAGGCTGGGCGAATATCGAACTTCGGACCTACGGCGTGACGAAAATAGCTATTCAAGATGACGACAGTATCACGCTAGGGGTTAGTTCACTCGCAACGACCGCGACGGCTGGTTTCGTGTATGTCCCGTCCTGCGCAGGCACTCCAACCGGCGCTCCAACCTCATATGGATCAAGGGTTCCGATAGTCGTGGATCGGTCCAATAACCGTCTTTACTTCTACTCGAACGCTGCATGGCGGAATGCGGGACCATGATCGACGAGAACCAGGCAATACTTGATGCAGTAATCGCACAACGGAATGCAGCGATGAATGCGGCGGCGACAGCACAGGCAAAGGTCGCAGTTTTGAGCGCAGAGATTGACCGGCTAACTGCCGCATTGAAGGAAGCGGAAGGAAAACCATGAAAGTACAAAACACCCTCGTGACCGGCACGACGACCAAAGACGGAGCGGCAACGGCAACGCCCCGGGATCAGAACGTGACCGTCATGCTGCATGCCTACCTCAGTTCGGACGGCGGGACTGCGACATGCACCGTAGAGGGCCGGATGAACGGCGGTCCGTGGAGTGCTTCCCCGCTCGTATCGTTCTCCCTGTCAGGTGCCAGCGACAGCGCATCTTACGTCCTAGATCGCGATCCGTGGTACGAACTTCGCGGACGAATCACTGCGATCAGCGGTGCGAGCGCTCTGGCAACTGTCGTGATGGGGGCCTGACATGGGAACGGCAACGGGAACTCAGACTCCCCGCAGCGGGTGGATTTGGTCGGACCCAAGCGGCACGGCGCTGGTGGACCCCGCTGGCTTCATCGTGCCAGTGGGACCGATGTGGTCTGATCTCACGTACAACAGCGCCGGGGCGCCTATTGCCGGATCGATCGGCGGCGGCGATTTCACGTTTGGATATGACTCGCAGGGACGGCTGCAAACCATTGTCCAGGGCGGCCGCACGCTCACCGTCAGCTATGACGGCAACGGCCAAGTGTCGGGGGTGGCATGAAACTGGCCGTCAACAACTTCGGCCCGGTGGCCTGGGCGTCTAAACTCAACCTAAGCCGCTTGGTGGGGTGGGACGGCAAGCTTGCGGGCCTGGATAGTGCCTGCACGCCGCACTACTTCAAGAACGGAACCTGGACGACGGGCACCAAGCTGACGGGGCAAACATCCGACGCCAACGCCGCCGCGACCTTCGTCACATCGGCCGGCGTGGTGCTGCTGTCGGTGGCGGCTGGGGGCGGTATCTGGCGTTCCACTGACGATGGCGCCACCTTCACGAAAACCCACAGTTTCCCTTACACGGATGAAGAAGCGAGGACGTTTACAGAGGACGATCAGGGGGCGATCTACTCGCATTCCTATGGGCACGCGACCAAATCGGTGCAGATCGTCAAGAGTACGGACGGCGGCGCGACGTGGACCGACATATCGACGGCCACGGTGAGCAGCGCGGACCAGACCGGAGGGACGGTGACTTCGTTGGTGAACCGCCACCTGCATGCTGTGTACTTTTGCCCGTGGCGCAAATGGCTGTTCGTGACGCATGGCGACGCCGGGTCAAAAAGCCCGGTGCTGGTGTCTGACGACTACGGCGCATCGTTCCAGGCGTGGGGGCGGTTCGATACCGCGAACAACCACGCGGCCAGCAAGCAGGTCACCGCCATCGTGACCGATGACGCCTATGTGTATATGTCCTATGACGTGGGCGCGAGTGTCAACGATGCGGCGGATGATTTCAACCTGTACCGCACGGCCCACGCCTATACCGAATCGCTGTCGTCGTTGCTGGCTTCTGCGCCGTCGATGGTCTATGACGTGATGGACTATCAGGGCGGGGTGGCGAACACCGGGTTCTCGATCTGGGCTGATGTCTCAGAGTATGGGGTAATCGTATTTACGCACGGCCACACGCCCAGCGGTGGCGCTGGGCGTGGCCTGTTGA
>CAZYFM010000177.1:0-5377 GCA_964646885.1 uncultured Flavobacteriaceae bacterium | reverse complement strand
GGCGCGACCCGATCATCTCAAGCGCCCTGCGCGAGGCACGCGGACAGCCGGTCCTCCAAGGCGAAGACTGACCCGTTCTTGCGTCTGCCAGCAGAGCCCCCGCCCACCAATCACCCCCACCGTCTGCCGCGTCGCGTCCCGCGCCGCGCAGCCACCTCCCCCGCTGAAGCGGGGGAGGAAACAACAGACTGAGCCCCCTATTTCTCCCCTCGCTTCAGCGAGGGGAGTACGTGCGCACCGCAGGTGCTGCACGGGAGGGGAGGCCACTCCCCTCACCCGTCGATGAACCCGCCCACCTGCCGGTTCCACAGCTGCGCATAGGGCCCGTCACGCGCGATCAGCTCGGCGTGGCTGCCGGACTCAATGATCCGCCCGTTCTCGAGGTACACGATCCGGTCCATGCCCACGATGGTCGACAGGCGATGCGCAATCGCAATCACCGTCCGCCCCTTCATGAGCTGGAATAGTGCCTCCTGGATCAGGTGCTCGCTTTCCGAATCCAGCGACGACGTCGCCTCGTCCAGCACGAGGATGCGCGCATCCTTGATCAGCGCGCGGGCAATGGCCACGCGTTGGCGCTCGCCACCCGACAGCTTGATGCCCTGCTCGCCGACGATCGTGTCATAGCCTTCCTCGCGACCCGTGATGAAGTCATGCGCATGCGCATCCTTGGCGGCAGAGACGACAAGGTGCTCTTCCGCATCCGGCTTTGAATAGCGGATGTTCTCGCGCACGGGTCGGTGGAACACGCCCGGCATCTGCTGCACTTCGGCGATGGCTTCGTTGACGGAATCCCACGTCACGTCGGACACGTCCTGCCCGTCAATGAGCACCCGCCCCGCCTGCGGCTCGAACTGGCGACGCAGGAGCTTCACCAGCGTCGACTTGCCGGCACCGGATTTGCCGACAAGGCCGACCTTCTCTCCGGCACCGATCTTCAGCGTCAGCCCCTGGAACACCGGATGTCCGTCCGCATGCGCGAATGTGATGTTGTCAAAGACGATCTCGCCGTCGCTCACCTTCAGAGGCCGGGCGCCGGGCTTGTCGGTGATCTCGTGCGGCTGTGTGACGAGCTCGAGCGCTTCCGACAGCGTTCCCAGCTGTTCGAAGAAGTCCAGCATGCGATAGGAAAGCTCCTGCACCGAGCGCGCGATCATGGTGCCCAGGAAGAAGATCATCGTGAAGGCCCCAACCGTGATCGCGCCCGTCAGCGCGTCATTCATCGACAGCACCACGAGGCCGACCAGCAGCACCAGCATCGCCGTCGACATGAACAGGCGCATGACGATCAGGAACCAGCGCAGCGACTGCGAGGCATTCATCTCGCGGGCGAGATAGCGCGACAGGAACTGCCGCTCGAACGCTGCCCGCGCGAAAGCCCGGATGAGATCGGCATTCGAGATGGCATCGATGAGCTTGCCCGTGGACGTCGACACCTCATCCGAGAAGGACTTCGAGAGCATGACGCAGCGCCGCGCGAGCCACGTCACGATGCCGAGATAAACCACCGCCCAGCCAAACAGCAGCGCGGCATAGGCCGTGCTCTGCATGGCAAGCAGCACGCCGCCAACCGCCATGAGCACGACGATGCGCACGCATTCGAAGGCAAGGATGTTGAGGAGGGACACCGTCGCCTGCCCCGCCTGCTTGATCTTCTGGCCGAGCTTGCCGGCGAAATTCTCCTGGAAGTAGCGCGGGCTGTGCCCGAGCAGGTAGGCAAACAGGTATTTCTGCGCCAGCGCGCGCATGCGCGGGCTCATGTAGATGTCGATCGCTTCGGCACTGCGCACCACGACGGCCGGCGCATACCAGACAAAGGCGAAGAGCATGATGTAGGGCGCCAGCGTCTCCCACCCGCCATCGCCGGTTTGCGCCACGGTGGTCAGCGCATTGATCATGCGCCCCAGCACATAGGGGCTCATCGCTTCGATGGCCGTGGCTGTCGCAACAGCCAGCACGAACATGGCAAGCTTGCCGCGATAGTGGCGGGAGACGAGGAAGCGCAGGAACTGGAATGGCGACCCGGGCACCCGCTCCGGTGCCGTGACTTCCGCCAGCGCCTCGTCCTCGGGCTCGTGGGTCAGAAGCGGATCGGCAAAGCGGCGCTGCGGGCGGCGATCGTCGCGCGGCGGGTTCATGGGAGCGGTCCTGCAAATGGCGGGCCCAGAGGAATAGAGCGGCCGCCGCAAAAACACTAGGACTGACGGATGTTGTCCTCGGACCAGGTGACGCCTCAGCGCGACAACATGCCCGGTGGCGCGAGCCTCGAATGTTCGCTATTTGTTCAAACGAGGACCGCTGCCAGTCGGCCGCGGAAAAACAGGGAAGCAAAACGAAAAAACAACGACGAAAGTGTCATCTTCGGTGCACGAAAATGGCTCAAAACAGGGAAATTTGACCCGGGGCGTTCGGTGCAAGTGTCATCTTCGCAAAGCGCCTCAGCCGCCCCCGCACAGCCGGCATTCCGGATCCGGAGGCACCCTGACGGTCCGCACCAGGCCGCCCAGTGCATCGTAGAGCATCAGCCGTCCGGCCAGCGTTTCGCCGATCGAGAGGATCTCCTTCAGCGCTTCCAGCGCCTGCATCGCACCAAGCACGCCCGTGAGCGCGCCTAGGATCCCCGCCTCCGTGCAGCTTGGCACCGTGCCAGGCGGCGGTGGTTCGGGAAAGAGGCAGCGATAGCAGGGATAGCGACGCTGGCCATCCGGCCGGACATGCGACTTGTAGACGGCAAGCTGGCCATCGAACTGCCCGACCGCCGCTGACACCAACGTGCGACCGGCATGGTGGCAGGCATCGTTCACGACAAAGCGCGTGGCGAAATTGTCCGAGCCATCAAGCACGATGTCATAGCCGCTGATCAGTGCCTGCGCATTGGCCTCGTCCAGCCGCACGGCATGTGTCTCGATGCGGACATGCGGGTTGATCGCGCTGGCGGCCTCGGCCGCGCTCTCGGTCTTCAGCCGGCCGATGTCGGCCGTGCGATGCGCGATCTGGCGCTGCAGGTTCGACAGCGACACGCGATCATCGTCCACCACGCCGATCATGCCGACGCCCGCTGCCGCAAGGTACAGGATCGCAGGGCTGCCGAGGCCGCCCGCACCAACGACCAGCACGCGTGCGCGCGACAGCTTCGCCTGGCCGGTACCGCCGACCTCGCGCAGGATCAGGTGCCGCGCATAGCGCTCGAGTTCATCGTCTGAAAGGCTCATGCCCCACTATAGCAGGGCTTCAGGGCCGCGATACTCAGGCAAAATCACCCGCGAGCTCCTGGCGCGTCGCCCCCGAGATCATCGCCATGTGGCCATAGTTCGAATGGTTGAAGCCGATGATCACGGAAGTGGAAGGGTCCCGGAACCGGGCGATCTGGGCCGGCGTGAAGCGGAACTTGAGGAAATGGACGGACGAGGTCTTGCCGTCCGGCGCCGTGCGCTCGGTATCGGTCTCGAACTCCGCCTTGATGCGCTCTCCGCCGACATCGATGAAGGCCGCCTCCTCGATATGGGTGAGCTGGCGCAGGATGATCGCGCGCTGCCGCTCGTCCTCGATCTCGAACATGACCGTCGCAACCAGCTCCTGGCCCTGCGGGATCAGCGGATTATAGGCCCTGAGCTCGTCCGCCACCTGCTCGTCCCCGCCCCGCTCGATGTAGAGCATCTCGAGGACCTGCTGCAGCATCGTCTCGTAGCACTCGAAGTAGAACGTTGCGTGCGGCCCGACCTCGATGCGGCGGAGCTTCTTGCGCGGCAGGATCGCCTTGCGGCGCTCGGCCCGCTCCTTCGCATAGGTGCCGATGTCGATGATGTCGTCGCGCGTGATCTTTCTGAGGCTGGCAGGCATGGTTTACTCCACGAGGCCGTAGGCTTTGGCCATGAGCTCGATCGGATGGGTCGTGTCTGATACGGCCTTCGACGCGTCCTGGTTCTTCATGACCTGCTTGAGGTGCTTCGCCGCAAGCGGACAGTCCGACACCACATGCGCATTTCCCTGCCCCGCGGCCGTGCGCGCCGCCGGGCGACCGACCTTGACCGCAACCTCGTGCGTGGGCTGCAGCACGCCGAACGTCCCGCCATGCCCCGAGCAGCGCTCGATCACGTCGACCTTCGTCTCCGGCAGCAGCTTCAGCATTTCAGCCGCCTTCGGTCCCATGTTCTGCGCCCGCGCATGGCAAGCCAGATGGACGCTGACGCCGCCCTCGACCGGCTTCGCGCCCGCAGGCAGCCCGTCCTTCTTGGCAATGTCGACGACATACTCGTCGATGTCGAACGTCGCCTTCGCCAGCCGCGCGACGTTTTTGTTCTCCGGCACGATCAGCGGCCACTCGAACTTGAACATGAGCCCGCAGCTCGCCGTCAGCGCGATGATGTCATAGCCCTTGTCGATATAGGGCACGAGCGCCGCCGAGACCTTGTCGGCCTGCGCCGCCACGCGCTCGAGGTTCGCCTGCTCGAGGAACGGCATGCCGCAGCAGCCCGGATACTCGACGATGGCCTCGACGCCCAGATGATGCAGCAACTTGCGCGCCGCCATGCCCGTGAGGGGCCGGTTGTAGTTCACGAAGCAGGTGGCAAACAGCAGCGCCTTGCGCTTGCCGAAGGCCGGTGCCTCCTCGTTCGGGAAACCCGGGTCCGCGCGATCCTGCATGAGGAACGTGCGTGAATTGAACTTCGGCAGCTCGGCCCGCGCATCGATCCCGGCAACCGACTCGGCCAGCTTGCGCGTCGTCTTGTTGCCGACGTCCGAGCCCCAGTTCGCGATCGGCGCCACGACCGTCGCCATCGTCCCGTTGCGATCCATCTCGGCCAGCTGGCGCGCCACGAAATGCTTCTTGCCCTTCGCCGCCTCGGCCGCGCGATAGCGCAGCATCAGGTGCGGGAAGTCGAGATTGAACTCGTGCGGCGGCACGTAGGGACACTTCGTCATGAAGCACATGTCGCAGAGCGTGCACGCATCCACGACCTGCCCGAAGTCGGACGACTTCACGCCATCCATCTCTTCCGTCGGCGAGTTGTCGACGAGGTCGAAGAGGCGCGGGAACGAGTCGCACAGATTGAAGCAGCGCCGGCAGCCATGACAGATGTCGAAGACGCGACGCATCTCCTCGTCGAGCTTCTTCTCGTCGAGGAAATCCGGATCCTGCCAGTTCAGCGGATGCCGGATGGGGGCCTTGAGGCTGCCTTCGCTCATGAAGTTCCTGGGAGCGCGGGCATCCTGCCCGCCCTTTTTTCAATCGAAAGAAAGAGGGAAGGCAGGCAGGACGCCTGCCCTCCCGGAGCATTTAGCCGAGGTTGTCGAGGGCTTTCTGGAAGCGCCCGGCGTGGCTCTTCTCGGCCTTCGCAAGCGTTTCGAACCAGTCGGCGATCTCGTCGAAGCCTTC
>CAZYFM010000176.1:0-5428 GCA_964646885.1 uncultured Flavobacteriaceae bacterium | reverse complement strand
ACCCGCCTCTTCGTTGTTATCCTCGTTGAACTTGCGCACCAACTCTTCGAATACGGTGCCCATCGCGTGGTTGTCGATGCCGGCGGGCGAGAGGTCGATATCGGGGTCGAGGAACTTGTTGATCAGCGTGGCCAGGGCGTCGGCCTTGGACAGCGTGGGCAGCTGGTTTCGGAACTTGAAGTTCTCGAGGATGTCCTGGACGTTGGGCGAGAAGCCGTCGAGGTAGTCCTCGAAATCCGCCAGCAGTTGCTGCTGGCTGGCGCGCGACTTCAGGTCGCGCAGCGTGAAGCGCGAAGTGTTGTAGAACGCTTGGCCGGCGGCAGCCGCGAGCGCGGCGCGCTGCTCCGTGATGCGCGCGTCGTCCAGCATCTTCTTCGTGTCGAGCACGGACTGCTTGGTCGGTTCGAGCACGGCATCCATGCGACGCAGCACGCACATCGGCAGGATGACGTCGGGGTACTTGCCGCGGCGAAACAGGTCGCGCAGCACATCGTCGGCGATGCCCCAGATGAAGGAGACGATCTTGTTGTGAGTTGCCTGGTCCACTATGCGGGCGCCTTGCTGTTCTGACGGGCAGGGGTGATCATGAGCCTCATGTCACGGCTCGCGGTTCATCGCGAACTCGAGCAATTGCTTGTCGGTCACCTCGCCGGGCCACATCGTGGAAGCGAGCCAGCGGTAGAACGAACTGGCCGCGATGCGGCTCTTCACACCATCACGCCGCCAGGCCTTGGCGATCGGTGACGCGAGGTCGCCGACGCGCTCTTCTTCGAAGCGGGCAATGTGCCCTGCCCGTTCCGCTTCGGGCATCTCTTCGAACAATGACTTGGCTTCGGCCGACTTGAAGTGCTGCCATTCCTCCCGCAAGCGCTGGAGTCGTTCGTCTATGCTGGGGCGTGGAACGGCCACGTCGGGCGGCGTCCTGCCGCCTTCCCCTTCACCCGCGTACTGCTTCTTCAGGGCATCACGCAGGTACGCCGGTGGCGAGTTCAGCGGCGGCAGCGTCGAGTTCTTCATGCGCTGCTCGACGTGCTCGACTGCCGCGCGCAGGACGCCTTCGTCGGTGGTCGCATACAGGTCCTGGGCGTCCGTGCGCTTCAGGCCCAGCGTGATGACGCGCTCGACCAGTTCCAGGTCGAAGACGTTCTTGGCGGAGTCGCGCAGGCCAGCCAAGCTGACCTGCGGCTTGGGCAGCACCCGAAACTGCAGTTCTTCGACCTTGCGGCCGCGCTTGTGCTCGACGATTTCAAGTTTGAAGTCTTCGCAGAGCGTGTCCAGTTCTGCGAGCGCCTTCTTGATGGTGTCGCGGTGCAGGATGCGGTAGTCGACGGTGGTGATGTCGCTGCGGCCTGTCAGGACAGAGGCCCACCAGATCACGTCTTCGCGCATGGTCAGGCGACCAGGTGAGGTCAGGTAGCGGGCGCCTAGCTCGTAGAGAACGGAAGCCGCATAGCTGCGCATCTGCGAGCTGATCTCGAGCAGCACTCGCGTGTACTGCGCGGGCTTGACGAGGCGTTCCCGGATGGGCTCAGGGTACGTCCAGGTGATCGTGCAGGCTTGCCCGCGGCCGGGCTCGTCGATGACGACTGGGCCGAGCAACTGGGTGGATGTCCACTGGCGCGCCTGCCCTCCGCTGGTGTGCCACTCGATGGTGGTGGCCTGCATGTCCCGGATGTGGGACTTCAGCAGTTCGGTGTTGTTCGACGTGAAGCGGGCATCGTCGATCAGCTCTGACAGAAGGATCGAGTAGCTGGGCTTCTCGACGCCCTGTTGCTGCGCATGGAAGAGGAATACGTTGTAGATCCGCCGGGAAAGCAGCGTTAGCTTCCCGCGCTTTGGGCGGATGGCGATGGCTTCGTTCGCTTTGGCGACTGCCTGGTCCTCAGGGCGTGTGGCAACCTCCGTCGATCTCGGTGATCTAGGCTTCGCCGTCGTCGGGGCCTTCTGGTCAACATCCTCGTGCCCCATTGGCACCCTTCATGAAACGCTCGGTTGCCATGTTGGCGTTGTATTGTGATTGTGTCAATTCACAGAAGAGCACGGCGGCGCCGGAGGCGCGGCCTTGAAGGTTTGAGAAAAAGCACTTGAGAGCTTGAAGAGTTAGCCGGCCCGAAAAGTGTTCTGTATCAGGGGCTTAGTGCACTTCCGACGAGTGGATTTGGGGTACTCGCGGAGAGCTTTTGGGGATCTCAGGCTGTGGATATGGGGTAGCGAGGGCCGGAAGTGGAGAGTCTTTGGGGATGTCGGTGAGTGGACTTGGGGATCGGGGCAGTTTGGTGCGACCGAAATGCTGAATTTGGTACGACCTAAAGCCTGCGCTGGTCTGATTCGGCCCTTGGCGGCGTCGCGGTACCCCAAATCTCCTCACAGTTCAGGGCGGGCGCGGGGAGTGTTCCCCAAAGACTCTCACCGATCGTGAAAGCAGGTCTCGGCCTTGGATGCCTCACTCTTGTGCCGCTGAAATTTGCCGAGTCTCTGCTTTTCGATAAACTAGACGAATTCTGTCGAATGAGAGTTTACCGTGGCAACTGCGGCACCTTCCACTTCACCGCTCGAGGACTCTGGCAACCAGGTTGCCACACCCGGTCCGTTGGCGACAGCGGCGCCGCGTGCTGTGATCGATATGGGTAGGATCCAGGCCCTTGCGACGCGTGCGGGGAGCATGGTGGAGCAAATTCGGTCTCGGCTGCTGGCGCCTGAGGCTCGAAAGATTGCGCCACTCTACTCTGCCTCCCAGATTGCAGCCTTGTGCGGCGTCGACAAGGCGCATGTCAACTATCGAATTTCGAAGGGCGACCTGCCCTCAGGCAAGTTGACCCCAACCGGAGGCAAGCGCGAGTTCACGCTCACTGAGGCGCGGCAATGGGCGCGGGTCTATCGATCCGAGAAGATGCGCCCCGCTGGGCAGCGGGCCATCTGCATAGCCATTGCTAATTTCAAGGGCGGGGTATCCAAGACCACCAGTTCGATGATCCTTGCGCAAGGCCTTAGCCTGCGAGGCCATCGCGTGTTGGCGATCGACATTGACCCGCAGGGTTCATTGACCACGTTGCACGGCGTCCTCCCCGAGGCCGAGGTGACAGAGGACATGACCATTTCGCCGCTGTGTCATGGCACGACAGAAGACATCACGCCGGCGATCCGATCGACGTACTGGGACGGAATCGACCTGGTCGCGGCAGCGCCTTTCCTGTTCAGTGCGGAGTTCGCTCTTCCCGCTCGGCAGATGAATGTGGCTGGGTCGCGATTTTGGGATGTTCTGAACGCGGGCCTGGAGCCAGTGCGGGGCCTCTACGACGTGATCGTTATCGATACGCCCCCTGCCCTCTCGTACGTCACCATCAATGGGCTTTGGGCCGCTGATGGGATCGTCGTTCCTGTTCCCCCTTCGGGACTCGATTTCGCCAGCTCCGCGCAGTTCTGGTCTTTGCTGGCAGATCTTGGGGGTAACCTCGATCAGCAAGAGCCTGCCGGTGTCCGCAAGGCCTTCGACTTCTTGCATGTTCTGCTGAGTCGGGTCGACCAGGCTGATGCTGCCTCGCCTGCCGTGCGCCAATGGATTCAGGCGACGTACGGCGAATTTGTCTTGCCCGTGGAAATCCCCAAGACCTCCGTCACCAGCAACAAAGCGGCGGAATTCGCGACGGTCTACGACGTGCAGAAGTACGACGGATCCGCTAAGACTTACAAGCGCGCAGTCGATGCCTACGACCGGTTTGTTGACTTGATCGAGGAGTCTGTCGTCGAAGCGTGGCGCACACGGAGGGCGGAAGCATGAAGTGCCTTGACTCTGGCAACCAGGTTGCCAGCGCGCTCCAACTCTGCGGCCGCCGGCCGTCTTTGGCAACCAGGTTGCCACGCCGCGGAAACGTTGCCGAAGACAAACGGCTGGTCAACGAGCGCGAACGCAAACTCGGATCGAAAGAGGGAAGGGCGCCGCAATGAGTACGAAGTCGAAGCTCCTGGCGATGACGGAGAACCTGCAACTGCCGCCTGACACCGCGCCATTGGCGCATAGCGCGGATCCCGCGCCTAGTGCACCTGCGGCCGCAGATGGGGCTCCGCAGCAGACCAAGTTTCCACCGGTGACTCCTGGCCCGGTGGCCCGAACGGGCCCGGGCCAGATGCTTCAGTTCCGAGGCCAAATGCTGGCTGTCGAAGGTGAGCTTGGAAAACTTCGTGACCAGCTCAAAGAACACGAGGGCTCGGCGCCAACCAAGAAGTTGGACCCACAGCAGGTCTTGCCTAGCCGATGGGCCAACCGGCATCCGGATTCGTTCAACACCGCGGAGTTCGCCAGGCTCAAACAGGACATCGAGTTGGCTGGAGGCAACGTCCAGCCGATCTCCGTACGCGCACTCGCCGACCAACCTGGGAGATACGAGATCGTCTTCGGGCACCGCCGGCACCGCGCCTGCAGCGAGCTCGGCATCCCGGTCCTGGCAACGATCGATACCAGCGCTGTCTCAGACCACGACCTGTTCTCAGCAATGGATCGCGAGAACCGCGAGCGTGCTGATCTCTCTCCCTTCGAGCAGGGGACGATGTACCGCCGCGCACTCGATGAAAAGCTCTACCCGTCCAATCGTCGATTGGCCGAGGCGCTGGGGGTCTCCCACACATGGGTGGCCAACGTCCTGCTGGTGGCGGACCTCCCGGCGCCGATTGTCGAGTGCTTCCGATCACCGTTGGACATCCAACACCGCCATGCCAAGACCATCTCTACGGCACTCGAGACCGATAGAAAGGCGGTGCTGCGACGTGCTGAGAAGCTGCGCGCCCTGGAGCGACCAAGAGCCGCAACTGCGGTCGTTTCGGCATTGGTCGGAGGAGGCGCCGAGACCGCAGAGCCGACGCACCAACCGATTGAAGTCGACGGCAAATCAGTGGGTCGTTGGTCGAAGGACAGGGCGGGGCGAATGAACATACAGATCGACTCAGCGCATATCGGTGATGACGGCCACCTTGCCGTACTGAAGGCAATCGCCTCAGCCTTGAAGCGCTAGCCAACTCGCGGCCACTGGCAACCTGGTTTCCAGCGACGTCTGGATTGGGTCCTGGCGCGCCGCGGCCGTCTAAGCGCTGCCTTGCGCGGCGACCCAGTAGTCCAGCGGACTCGGTCAGTTGGCGCGCAGGCAGCGAGGGCAGGGCACTTGCGCCGCCGCAGCCCTCCAAAACCCTTCCGCCGGGGCCCAAGACGCCGCGTCAGGGGCGGATCGGATAAGCCACGAGGCACCGCCAGCGGGACGTGAACCGCCCAGCCAAGTCTCGATACATCGAGCGCTTCGCTGCAGCACCCGCTTGGGCCAAGCTGTCCATGCGCGATGCGTGGAGCTACACCGTCAAAGAGACACCGCAACCGTTGGCTTGCCATACATGATAAGTATCCTTATCACGATGCGCAACAACGGGTGACAAATCGGCCTTT
>CAZYFM010000175.1:5129-5433 GCA_964646885.1 uncultured Flavobacteriaceae bacterium | reverse complement strand
CAGCACGCCGGCGATGAAGCGCCTGGTGAGTGTTTGTTATGCGCACGCGGAAGCGCGAAGGCGCGAAAACCATTGTACTCCAACATACTCCCACACTTGTCATGGTCTGCGCAGGCAGACCACCCACGACTTTTCCCGCGTGGCACCTGCGCTGCAAGTCGTGGGTGGTTCGCCTTCGCGAACCATGACAATGATAAGTGGATTTTCCGGGATTTTTCTGAACCGGACAGCGATAGCGCAGGCGAACCATGACAGTGATTGTAAAATTCGCGCGTTCGCGCTTTCGCGTGCGCATTTCCTTCTG
>CAZYFM010000175.1:0-5119 GCA_964646885.1 uncultured Flavobacteriaceae bacterium | reverse complement strand
GAAAGTCGTGGGTGGTTCGCCTTCGCGAACCAAGACAGCATTTTGGAAATTTGCGCGTTCGCATCTTCGCGTGAGCATTTCTTCCTGGGAACGCGGGCATCCTGCCCGCACTCACGGAAGAGCGGGCTGGAAGCCCGCGCTCCCGGGGTCAGGCGGGGTCCTTGTCGGCGAGCAGGAGGTACATGACGGGCGTCACCAGTCGGGCCAGGAGTGTCGACGAGATCAGGCCTGCGATGATGACGATTGCGAGCGGTGAATAGAGGCCCGAGCCCTCGAGTGCGAGGGGGAGCAGGCCGCCGATTGCGGTCGCGCTCGTCAGCAGGATTGGCAGGAAGCGGATGTGGCCGGCCTGCTCGATGGCGTCGCGCAGGGGGACACCTTCGGCGCGCAGCTGTTCGGTGAAGTCGACGAGCAGGATCGAGTTCTTGATCTCGATGCCGATGAGCGCGATGAAGCCGATGACGGCGGTGAACGCCAGCGGATAACCCGTGACCCAGAGACCCACGAGGCCGCCGATGATGCCAAGCGGGATAACACCGGCGACCACGCTTGATGTCTTGAACGAACGGAACTCGAGGATCAGCACCGCCATGATGCCGAACAGCGCCAGCAGGATGGCGCCGCCGAGGCCGCCGAAGCTCTTGGCCTGCGCCTCTGCCTGCCCGCCCGCGCTGATGCGGTAGCCGGGCGGCAACTTGATTTCCTTCAGCTTCTCGAACACCTCGCGCGAGACGGTAGAGGTCAGGAAGCCGCTGTCGGTGCGGCCGGTGATCGTCACGACGCGCTCGCGCTGCAGGCGGTCGATGCGGGCGGGCTCGCTCTGCATGACGGGTGTTGCGATCTGCGCGAGCGGGATGCCGGCCCCCTGCCCCGATGGCACGTAGACGCGATCGAGGTCCCGGAGCTCATGGCGTCCCTCGAACGGCAGGCGCAGGGAGATATCAAACTCCTCGCCGTCGGACTGGCGATAGCGGCCCACGGTTTCACCTGACAGGGCGATGCGCACGGTCTGGTCGATGGCGCCTGCTGGCACGCCCAGCGCAGCGGCCTTGTCGTAGTTTACGCCCAGGTTCAGGTCCGTCCGGTCCAGCCTCAGCGGGTTCACGACGTCGCGTGTGCCCGGCACACCTTCGATCAGGGCGGTGGCGCGCGCGGCGAGCTCCTTCAGCGTTCCGATTTCACGTCCCGTGATGCGCACCGCTATGGGGGCCTCGATGGGTGGACCATTCTCGAACACGATGACGATGATCTGCGCGCCCGGGATCCTTGCGAACTGCTCGCGCCAGCTGTCGATCAGCTTCACGCTCTCACGCGAGTTCCACTCCTTCAGCCCGACAAAGACCGACGCGTGGTTCGCCTTTTCCTGCTCGGGACGCACGTTGTAGAAGACCTGCGGATTGCCATGTCCCAGGTTCGACATGTACCAGCGTACGTCGCCCTTGTCCTTCGACGACGCGACAACCTTTTCGACCAGATTCAGCACGCGCCCCGTTTCGCTCATCGCGGCGCCATCCGGCAGCTCGATGTTCACGAGAACCTCGGGGATCTCGGCGGGCGGGAAGAGGCTGAAGCCCAGGCGCGGGATGAGAAGGAGCGAGCCCAGGAAGAGGCCTGTCGCCACCAGCAGTGTCACGCGGGGCGCTGCCAGCGAGGCGCGCAGCAAGGGCCGGTAGAAGGCCTCGATCCCGGCCATGACCCTCTGCAACAGCCAGTTGCCTTCCGGTGCCTCGTGTTCGGGCAACATGCGGCTTGCGAGGAACGGAATGATGGTCAGCGATACCATCAGCGAGGCAGCAACCGTGAAGAGCACGGCGGCGGGCAGCGAGCGGATGAAGGCGCCTGCGCCTTCCGGCAGGAACAGCAGCGGCGTGAAGGCGAGCATCAGCGTTGCCGTGCAGCCGATGACGGCGACGCCGATCTGCTTTGAACCGGCAATGGCGGCTTCGAAACGGCTCATGCCCTCGCGCAGGTGACGGGCGATGTTTTCGGTGACGACGATGGAGTCATCGACGAGCAGGCCGAGCGCCAGCACGAAGCCCGCAATGGAAAGCTGGTTGAGCGAGAAGCCTGTCGCTTTCAGGACCGCGACGCCAATCGCGAGCGACAGCGGGATCGAGATCATGACGATGAGGGATGCCCGCAAGCCGAGTGGCAGCAGCGTGACCAGCACGAGGGCTAGAGCGATGCCGAAGTCCCTGAACAGGCCCGAGAGGCGATGGTCGACGTTCTGCGACTGGTCAAAGCCGCGCTGGATCGTGATGCCCTGCGGCAACTCACGCTCGAACTCCTCCACGGCGGCATAGATGGCATTGCGCACGTTGAAGACGTTTTCGCCTTCCTTCTGGTTCGCAGCGATGAACAGGGCGGGCTTGCCGTTCCAGCGTGCCTCGTGGCGCTGCTCGTCATAGGCCCAGGAAACTTCGGCCACATCTGACACGCGGACAGTTCGGGTCTGCGACGAGAGCAGGACGGTCTGGCGGATTTCCTCGAGCGAGTCGAATGAGCCCGTGGCCTTCAGGTTGAAGCGGCGGTCGCCGGCATAGACGACGCCGGGCGGAATGTCGGCGCTTTCGGCCTTCAGCGCGTTTGACACGACCGAGAGCGGGATCGACCAGGCCGAGAGCTTGCCCAGGTCCACCGCCACGCGCACCTCGGTTTTCGGCGCGCCATAGATCCGCGTTTCCTTCACACCGTTGATGCGATCGATCTCGTCGCGCAGCTTGTCGGCCAAATGCTCAAGCTCACGATAGGTGACATTGTCCCCGACGATCGCCATCTGCACGATGTTCGTCTGGGCGGTCGAGGCCTTCTCGACTTCCACCCGCAGTACACCGGTCGGCAAAGTCGGTCGTATGGCGTTTACCTCGCGCACGACCTCGTCGAACTTGCGGTCAACGTCGATGTCCCACGAAAACTCGGAGGTCACGAGGGCAAATCCGTCGGCAGCGGTCGAGCGGATGTTCTCGACATCCTCAAGCGTGTCGATCGCGTCCTCGATGGGCTTGACGACCAGCTTCTCCATTTCTGCCGGGCTGGCGCCGGGCAGGATCACGCGCACGATATAGAACGGGATCGGAAATGCCGGATCCTCGGCGCGCGGGATCGACATGAGCGAGTTGAAGCCAAAGACGGCCAGACCCGCAAACAGAACCAGCGTGAACTGCCAGTTCCTGACAAAGAACGCGCTGATCTCGCTCACGATCCGGTGACACCGCTCTCGATGGCCACTGGCTGGCCGTTGCGCAGGTAGGGCGCGCCCGATGTCACGACCTTCATGCCGGGCTTCAGTCCTTCGGCGATCAACACCTGGTCATCGGCAAATCCCGCGATGCGGACGCTGACGCGCCGCGCCTGGCCCTTCTCATCCACGATGAAGACCGCCGCCTGGTCCCCACGGCCTTCGAGCAGCGCCAAGGCGGGTACGGCGACTTCGCCTGTCTGCTCCACCTGGTCGCGCGGGCTGATGCGGGCCTGGCCCACCATGCCGCTGCGCAGCGGCTGCTCGGTTTCTGCCACCTTCAGTTCGACGTCATAGGCCCCCGTGCGCATGTCGGCCTTGGCGGCAATGCGGGACACGGTGGCATTGACGGGCTTGAGGCCCGAGAAGATGATGCTGGCCTTGTCTTCCGTGCGGATGCGCGCGACGGCGTCATCTGCGAGCGGCACCTTCACCACCATGCCGCTGCTCTCGTCGCCGAGCAGCATCACCGGGCTGCCGGGAGCGACAACCTGGTTGGGTTCGGCGAGGCGGCTGAGGACGATGCCATCGGCCGGGGCCACGATGACGGCCTTGCGCTCGTCGAAGCTTGCGGCGCTGCTGGCGGCGCGGGCGCGCTCGACGGCGGCCTGCGCGTCGTCGACACGGGCCTGCGAGGCGAAGCCCTTTTCCTTCAGCTGCCTGACGCGCGCGAGCTGCGTTTCGGCGAGGGCGAGCTGGGCGTCGGCATCCGAGCCGCGCGACTGGACTTCGGTCGGATCGATGCGGGCGAGAACCTGCCCCTTCTTCACGCGGTCACCGGAATCAACATCGAAGCTCGCGAGGATGCCCTGCACCTTGAAGGCCAGCGGGATCTCGCGCTTGTAGGTCAGGGTTCCGGTGCCGCGGATCTGGTTGGCCATGCCTGAGGGTGCCGCGACCGCGACGCGGACGGGAATGGCTGCCGTCGCGGACGCCGCAGGACCGGCCGCGTTGCCGCCTCCCGTGAACAGGGCCACGGCCGCAGCGATCGTGACCGCCGCAGCTCCCGCTGCCACATAAATCCTGCGCATGCCGCCCATCCCACGCCATAAGTGAACAGTGTACACTTCATTCACTTTTAGCAGATAAGTGAACAGTGTCAACTTGCCTCGGAATGCGTGCTTAAAATTTACGCAATTCACAACGGTTTCGGGGTAATAGAAGCGGATCATGAGCCCACGCCGCCGCCCGCGCACCTCTTCCCCTCAGGCCAGGCCCCCTGCACGGCCGCCTGTGCGCCGTCGCATCGGCGCTGAAGCGCGTCGCGCGCAGATCCTGCAAATCGCGGCGGACATGTTCCTTCACGAGGGCATCGATCAGACATCCATGCGCCGCATTGCCAGCGCCGCCGGCGTCACGGCGACCCTGCTCTACAAGCACTTTGCGAGCAAGGAAGTGCTTCTCAAATCGATTGCGGAGAGCTTCTTCGCCGAGCTCGTGGTGTCCCTGGATTCGGCCGTCGACGGCATCAATGATCCGGTCGAGCGGCTGCGCCGGCTGATGCGTGCCTATGTTACATTCGGCATCAGCAACCCGCGCGCCTACCACCTGACCTTCATGACGGCGCTGCCACGCCTGCGTCGCGGGGAAGAAATGAAGCGCTTTCGCGACAAGCTTCGGAGAGGCGAAAGCGTTCCGCCGGAAGAACTCCTCATGGGCATGATCTGTTTTGCACGGCTTGAGATGGCGGTGGCGGGCGTCGTGAAGGCGAAGCTCACCCATGCGCGCGACGTTGCGGCACTGTCGGAAGTCGTGTGGGCCTCGGGCCACGGGCTGGTCGCCCTCGTGATCACCCACGACGATTTCGGCTTCACGCCCGTGGACAGGCTGGTGGAGATGTCGATCGAGACGATGCTGCACGGGCTCATCCGGAAGGGATGA
>CAZYFM010000174.1:0-5447 GCA_964646885.1 uncultured Flavobacteriaceae bacterium | reverse complement strand
ATGATCTCTGTCGCGACGCCCTTTTCCTTCAGGCGGATCGCTTCTTCCACGCCGATTTCATCGAACGGGTTCATCGACATCTTCACGTTCGCGAGGTCGACGCCGGTCTGATCCGGCTTCACGCGGATCTTCACGTTGTAATCGACGACGCGCTTGATCGGTACAAGCACCTTCATGCGGATTATCTCTCTGTTGGGGCTCAGGCCCCGCTCGATGGAAACTCAGGTATCGCTGGCTGTTTCGAGGTGAAACGGGCCAATCGCGCCTCATGAAAAAACTGCAATTGTGCGCTGCACAAATTACGGGCAACCCCGAAACGTGTCAACGAACCGACATAATTTATGGTAGTGGCTGCTCCAAATCCCACAGGTCAAAAGTTAACGGGAGCGACGCCAGCTACGGCACGCTCCCGCGACTTTTTCGCATTCTCAGGTAGCCGGTGCGCCTGCGAACATCGGGTGGCCAGGCCGCTTGAAAAGGAACACCAGCCCGACGCCGGCCAGGAAGCCGCCGATATGCGCCCACCAGGCCGTATCGCTCTGGTCCTGCATGTAGACGGACACGAGCTGGAAGGCGATCCACGCACCCACCATGAGGTACGCCGGGATCTTCAGCGGAATGCGGCCAAAGGCCAGCACCCACATCTTCACGCGCGGATACAGCATCAGGTACGCGCCGACGACGCCACCGATCGCGCCCGAGGCGCCGATCAGCGGACCTTCCGAGCCGGGATTGGCGAAGGCGTGGGCAAGGCCGGCGGCGATGCCGCACAGCAGGTAGAAGATGATGAAGCGGAAGAAGCCCATCGCATCTTCGACATTGTCGGCGAAAACCCAGAGAAACAGCATGTTTCCGGCGAGGTGCCACCAGTCGGCATGCAGGAACATGTAGGTGATCAGGGTCACCTCGGTGGGCAGGTTCGAGAACTCCGCCGGAAGCTTGGCGCCATTCAGGAAGACGCTCGGAACCAGTCCGCCAGACATGGCGACGTTGACGAGCTCGATCTCGGGCAGCGAGTCCTGCCAGATGAAGACGAACACGTTGATCGCGAAGATCAGCAGCGTCGCATACTGGAACTGGATGATCCGTAGTGGATTGTCATCCTTCAGCGGAAGAAAAACCATGATTGCCTCTGCACCATCGTAGTGATGGCCCGCAATCTAGTGCCCTTTGCGCAAAAGGGAAATCGCGGTCGGCGCCGGGACCGGGCCGCCGCGACAGTTCCATTTTTTGGCGGGAAACTCAGACTTTCAGCATGCCCCGGACGTCGTCCAGCACGCGCAGCCAGTTGTCGACCTGCTTCTTGAGGTTCCCGGTCGACACGCCATCCCGGATGTTGATCGAGTAGTCGAACATGAACGTCTTGCCGTCCTTCGACATGTAGGCGCGTCCGAAAACGAATTTCTGGTTATAGACGTTTGCCGTCTCCAGCGTCGTGCGCGTGCTCAGTTCCCACTGCGCCATGAACTGGAGATTGTTGCAGCGACGGCTGTCCGCACCGGTGCCGTCGCAGTCATACATGTTGACGTAGAACTCCACGCCCTTCGGCGTCTTCGCCTTCAGCCAGGGATCGGACTCGTTCTCCGTCGCGTCCTTCACGGTCATGCCGTGCGAGGTCAGCACCTTCGTCAGTTCCACGCGCGTGATGCCCTTCGTGAAGAGCACGTCGGGAAGTGGCGCGGCCGCGAGCGCGCCGGGCATGTGGAAGAGGGCAGCGGCACACGCGACAAGGAAAGCTTTGCGCAGCATGGCAGTCTCCGGGAAAGGGTCTGAATTTCGCCCGGAAGATGGGGAGTTGGGTCCCCGAATGCAACTAACGCAAATTTTAGGTGCGGTTCGCGCCGGGGATCCAGAGCACGTCGCCCCGCGGCAGATTGGCAAAGCGGGCTGCGACAAACAGGAAATCCGAGAGCCGGTTCGCATATTTGACGGCAGCCTCGCCAACCGGTTCGGTCTGCGCGAGCTTCACGATCAGCCGTTCCGCGCGTCGGCAGACCGTCCGCGCGACATGCAGCTGCGCCGCCGCAGGCGTGCCACCCGGCAGCACGAACGACGTCAGCGGCTGCAGCTTCCCGTTCAGTTCGTCGATCTCGTTTTCAAGGCGAGTGACCTGCGCATCATTGATGCGAAGCGCCTTCGCCGCGATCTCGGACCCGTCTTCGGGCACGCAGAGATCGGCGCCCAGGTCGAAGAGATCGTTCTGCACGCGCGCCAGCATCTGGTCGAGCACGCCCTCCGTGCTCAGCCGCGCCACGCCCACGCATGAATTCGTTTCATCCACCGTGCCATAGGCTTCGATGCGCAGGTCGTACTTCGGAACACGCTTGCCCGAGCCAAGGCCCGTGTCGCCCTTGTCGCCGGTACGCGTGTAGATTCGATTGAGAACGACCACGTGAGTGTTCCTACTGCGGGCCGCGCCCGGTGAAGTAAAGCACGGCCAGGATGATGATGATCGCGCCAAGCTGCGCAACGATGCGCAGGCGCATCAGCTTGTTCGAGTTCGTGCGCGCATAGTCTCCGCCACGAAAGAGGCTGTAGAGCCCGACGCACAGGATGCCCGCGACCACGAGGGTGGCAAGCAGGACGATGAGGTTGCCAGCAGTCATGGGCCAGAGGCTTACCCCGGAAGCCGGGACGCATCAATAACCGAATGGCCCGCAGGGCGCGGCACAGGTGCCGGAAACAGCGCGTCGGTTTTGCCCGTGAGCCAGTAGGCCACGAGGCCGATCCATTCCTTGGATGCGATGTCGGTACGGCGCAGGCCCTCTCCGACAAAACCGAAGGGCCGCATGAGCGAGCGCGCCCCTGCCGTCCGGAAGTCAACCGGATAGGGCACGACTTCAAAGCCGGCCTGCCGGAAGACGCCGACGGAGCGCGGCATGTGGAACGCGCTTGTCACCAGCAGCCATGTTTCGCCGGGCCGCGGCTGCGCAATCTTCTTCGAGAACACTGCATTCTCGTAGGTGTTCATGGACTGCCGCTCGTACTCGATCCGCGCCGGATCAAGACCGAGCGCCGGCGCAGTCGTCTCCACGAGCGTGGCTTCCGGTGTTGAGTCCGGCGTGAACGTGCTGCCGCCTCCCGAATAGATGAGGCGTGCCTGCGGATGGCGCGCCGCCAGCTCTGCCAGCGCAAGGATGCGTTCGCCCGACTCGTTGAGCGCCATCTGTCCCCGCAGGTTCGTCACTTCGGCATCGTAGGTGCCGCCCAGCACGATGATCCCCGTGACGTTCTCGGCCTCGGTCTGCGGCATCGGAAATCGGTCCTCGAGCGGAAGGATCAGTGCGTTCGCAAGCGGAGAGAGGCCGGCGATCATGAGCCCTGCGGCTGCACCGGCCGAAAGGCGAAAGCCGATCGTCGCGCGACCCATCCAGATAAGCACGAGGCCAGCGAGCACGAGGCAAGCCAGCAGGTTCGAGGGCGTGGCAAAGAACCAGGCAATTTTGGAGACATGATAGAACATGGCAGCCCCTCAGGGGATCAGGGCAGGGAGTCTGTCGCCGGTCGGCCCGCGCGCATAGCCCCGGCGCTGTAGCCTGCGTCACAGCCTCGCGCGGGAAGGTGAACAACGGGATAGTCACCGTCTCATCCGATGCGGACGACGGATGTAACCGGACGGCTACAGCCCCGGGAGGCCAGACAGACTATGGTCACCCATGGGGGAGGCAGCACGGCCATTGGGGGTGGCATGCTTGTCGGATGGATCTTTCGCGCGATCGCCATGGCGGTTGCGCTGGTGGTGGGAACGCTGGTCGTGCTTCAGGCCCGGCCCGGCGGAGCCCTGCCGCCATGGCTTCTTCACGTCGAGGCGCATCTGGCGCGCGCGGCAGCCCCGGCCGAGACCCATGTGATCGGGCCTGTCGTCGACGAGCTGGCGATGAGGCAAGTCATCGTCGAAGTCGGCCCGCACTGGCCCGCCTTGGCCGTCATGTTCTTCCTGTTCTTCGCCTCGCTGAGCCGCATTGCGCCGCCGGCAGGCTGGGCAGCGCAGGCTGCGATGTGGGCCTGGTCTGCTGTCTGCGCCATGGTCGCGGGCGCTGTCGCCGGGACCTTCGTGCCGGGCGAGGCGCGCCTGTTGTGGTGGGCCCTCGGCGGCGTCGCACTCTGGAACCTGGGCGCGCAGCTCGTCGTCACCCGCTTCAGCCTCTCGTCCTTTGCGGCGCTCGGTCTGTTTGGCCTGTTCGCAGCAATGGCGTTCGCCGTGATCCCGGGGACGCTGCATCCCGTTCCTGATGCACCCCTGCCAGGTCTCGCAGGCACGGCCGTCGTCGCCAGTGCGTTTGCATTGGGCCTCATGGGCCTCGCGACATTTGGCGATGACCGGCAGCAGGGCGCGGCCGCCTGGCTGAATGACCGGTTCACGCGCGAGGGCATGACGATGCTGTCGGTCATCGCGGCAATAGCCCTGGCTCAGGCAGGCCTTGCCTAGGCCGCCCAAACGCGGCAAGCACCTTCATCACGACAATGGAAGTTCAGCATGGACTCGTTTTTTCGCGTCGACGGCAACCAGGTCGCCGTCAGCCCCCACGCCGCAGGCCCCTGGAACCCGTCGATGCAACATGGCGGCGCGCCGTCTGCGCTTGCAGTCTGGGCAGCACAGCAGGTTCCCGCACAGGCGCCGATGCGCGTCGCGCGGCTGACGATTGACCTGCTGCGGCCCGTTCCCATCGCGACCCTGTCGCTGCGAACGGAAGTGCTACGTGAAGGGCGCAAGATCCAGCTCGTGGCCGTCCACATCGACAACGCCGGAACGGAAGTCGCCCGCGCGTCCGTGCTGAAGGTCATACGCAGCGCGCAGGATTCTTCGTCCGTCGCAACCACACCGTCCCTGGAATGGCCGCAACCGGAACAGGGTCTCGAGCGCAGGGCGCCGGAGCGCAGCGCGACGTCCTTCGGCGCCAATGCGTCTCTGCGATCGGTCAGCGGCGAGTTCGGCAAGCCCGGACCGGCGGCCATCTGGTTCCGAATGAACAGGAACTTTGTGGACGGCCACGAGACGACGCCGGCGATGCGCGCCGCGGCAACGGCGGACTTCAGCAACGGCATCTCCTCCGTGCTCGACTTCGCGAAGTGGACATTCATCAACGCCGACCTCACCGTGTCGCTCGCGCGCGATCCCGAAGGCGAGTGGATCCTCAACGACGCCGTGACCTGGATCGGATCCGATGGCGGAGGCATCGCGCAGGCGCGCCTGGCCGACCGCAAGGGCTATTTCGGCCACGCCACGCAGAACCTGATCATCGAGTCGCGCTAGCAACAGCAGCGCTCTCCACAACTTCAGTCATGGTCTGCCTGCGCTACGGCTGTCCGGTTCAGAAACATCCCCGAAAACCCATTTATCATTGTCATGGTCCGCGAATGCGGACCACCCACGACTTCCTTCCCCCGCCGGCGCTTGACCCAAATCAAGGCCGGGCGTCTCAATTCGGTGCTCAATGGGGCATGAA
>CAZYFM010000173.1:0-5482 GCA_964646885.1 uncultured Flavobacteriaceae bacterium | reverse complement strand
TACACCGAAGGCTACCGCGTGCCCGCAGGCGAAGTGTACGCCGCCGTCGAGGCACCGAAGGGCGAGTTCGGCGTCTATCTCGTCTCCGATGGCACCAACAAGCCCTATCGCTGCAAGATCAAGGCGCCGGGTTTCCCGCACCTTCAGGCCATGGATTTTCTTTGCAAGGGCCACATGGTTGCGGACGTGTCCGCGATCCTCGGCTCGCTCGACATCGTATTCGGGGAGATTGACCGGTGAGTACCCGTCGCCTCGCGCCCAACCAGCCGACTTCATTCGCCTTCACGCCGGAAAACGAGGCATGGGCGCAGAAGCAGATCGCCAAGTACCCGGCCGGCAAGCAGGCCTCCGCAGTCGTTCCGCTTCTGTGGCGCGCGCAGGAGCAGAACGGAGGCCATGTGACCGAACCGATGATGCGCGTGATCGGCGAGAAACTTGGGATGTCTCCCATCCGCGTGCTGGAGATCGCGACGTTCTACACGATGTTCAACCTGAAGCCGGTCGGTCAGCACCTGCTCCAGGTGTGCACCACGACGCCGTGCTGGTTGCGGGGCTCCGACGAGGTCGTGTCAGCTTGCAAGAAGCACATCCATCCGCATGCGGAAACAGTCTCGGCTGACGGAAAACTTTCATGGATGGAAGTTGAATGCCTGGGCGCTTGCGTGAACGCGCCTGTGGTTCAGGTGGGTGATGATTTTTACGAAGACCTTGATGGTGGCCGGACTGAAGGCCTCATCAATGACCTTCGCAACGGACGGCCGACGCGTCCCGGCTCCCAGATCGGGCGCCAGACATCCGCGCCTGAAGGTGGTCCGACGACATTGAAAGAGGTGAAGTCGTAATGCTCGCGGATGCTGATCGCATTTTCACGAACCTCTACGGGATCCACGACTGGCGCCTCGACGCAGCGCGCCGCCGCGGCGCCTGGGACAACACGAAGGGCCTGATCGAAAAAGGTCGCGACTGGATCATCGAAGAGATGAAGAAGTCGGGACTGCGCGGTCGCGGTGGGGCAGGGTTCCCGACCGGACTGAAATGGTCGTTCATGCCGAAGCAGTCGGACGGCCGCCCGTCATACCTTGTGGTGAATGCTGACGAGTCCGAGCCCGGCACGTGCAAGGATCGCGACATCATGCGCCACGATCCGCACATCCTCCTTGAGGGGTGCCTGGTTGCTTCCTTCGCCATGGGGGCCCACGCTTGCTACATCTATGTACGTGGTGAGTTCCGCAACGAATACAAGCGCCTCGAAGCAGCCATCCAGGAGTGCTACGACGCCGGACTGTTCGGAAAGAACGCCGCCGGTTCCGGATGGGATTTCGACTGCTATGTGCATCATGGCGCCGGCGCCTATATCTGCGGCGAAGAAACGGCACTGATCGAGAGCCTCGAAGGCAAGAAGGGGATGCCGCGCCTGAAGCCGCCGTTCCCCGCCAATGTCGGTCTCTATGGCTGCCCGACGACCGTGAACAACGTGGAGTCGATTGCGGTCGCACCGACGATCCTGCGCCGCGGCGCCGCCTGGTTCTCGGCCCTCGGCAGGCCCAACAATACAGGCACGAAGGTGTTCTGCATTTCCGGGCACGTGAACAAGCCCTGCAACGTCGAAGAGGAAATGGGCATTCCGCTCAAGGAACTCATCGAGCGTCATGCGGGTGGCGTGCGTGGCGGCTGGGACAATCTGCTGGCCGTCATTCCCGGTGGATCATCCGTGCCGCTCCTGCCCAAAGCGACCTGCGACACGATCCTGATGGACTTCGACAGCCTGCGCGACGTGAAGTCGGGCCTTGGCACCGCGGCCGTGATCGTCATGGACAAGTCGACGGACGTCGTGAAGGCCATCGCCCGCCTGTCCCGCTTCTACAAGCACGAGTCCTGCGGCCAGTGCACGCCGTGCCGCGAAGGCACCGGCTGGATGTGGCGCGTCATGGAGCGCCTCGTGACGGGGGATGCGGATCCGAAGGAAATCGACCTCCTCCTGGAAGTGACCTATCAGGTTGAGGGGCATACGATCTGTGCGCTCGGCGACGCCGCGGCATGGCCCATCCAGGGCCTCTTGCGCCACTTCCGTCCGGAAGTCGAGCGCCGCATCAACGCGAAGCGAGCAGGAAAGTCCGTCAACCCGATGGCGGCGGAGTAACGACATGACCAAGCTGATCGTGGATGGCAAGGAAATCGACGTCCCGGCAGACTACACGCTCCTTCAGGCGTGCGAGGCCGCGGGGGCCGAAATCCCGCGCTTCTGTTACCACGAGCGTCTGTCCATCGCCGGCAATTGCCGCATGTGCCTGGTCGAGGTGAAGGGGTCACCCAAGCCCGTCGCGTCATGCGCCTGGGGCGTTCGCGACTGCAGGCCGGGCCCGAATGGCGAACCGCCCGTCGTCAATACCAAGACGCCGATGGTGAAGAAGGCGCGCGAAGGCGTGATGGAATTCCTTCTCATCAATCATCCGCTGGACTGTCCCATTTGCGACCAGGGCGGCGAGTGTGACCTTCAGGACCAGGCGATGGCTTACGGCCATGCGAGGTTCAATCGCTACGAAGAAAACAAGCGCGCGGTCACGGACAAGAACATGGGGCCGCTGGTCAATACGATCATGACCCGCTGCATCCATTGCACGCGCTGCGTTCGCTTCGCGGCCGAAATCGCCGGTGTGGACGAAATTGGCGCGACGGGCCGTGGCGAGGACATGGAGATCACGACCTATCTGGAAAAGGCCGTGACGTCCGAAATGTCCGGCAACGTGATCGATCTTTGTCCGGTCGGCGCGCTCACCTCGCGCCCCTACCAGTTCAATGCGCGTCCGTGGGAGCTCTCGAAGACGGAGTCCGTCGACGTCATGGACGCGGCTGGATCTGCCATCCGTGTCGACACGCGCGGGCGCGAAGTGATGCGCATCGTTCCGCGCGTCAACGAGGAGATCAACGAGGAGTGGATCTCAGACAAGACACGCTTCGTCTGGGACGGTCTGCGTCGCCAGCGTCTGGATCGCCCCTATCTCCGCAAGAACGGCAAGCTTCAGCCGGCAACGTGGCAGGAAGTTTTCACGGTCATTGCGGATCGCGCGAAGACGGTTCGCCCCGAACGCATCGCGGCCATCGTGGGTGACCTCGTCAACACGGAGTCCGTGAAGGCGCTGAAAGATCTCATGCTGTCGCTTGGCGTCGCCAACCTCGATTGCCGTCAGGATGGCGCCCGCATCGGCCTGGGACCGCGCCAGGGCTACATCTTCAACACGTCCATCGCGGGCATCGAAAGCGCCGACGCGCTGTTGCTCGTAGGCACGAACCCGCGCTGGGAAGCACCCGTCATCAATGCCCGCATCCGCAAGACCTGGCTCCGCGGGGACCTCAAGATTGCGCGCCTCGGCCCGAAAGTTGACCTGACATACGCCGTCGACGAACTCGGCAACGACGCGTCCATCCTTGCCGATATCGCCGCCGGCAAGCATGCCTTCCATGAGGTTCTGAAGTCGGCAAAGCGTCCCATGCTGATCGTAGGGCAGGGTGCGCTCAGTCGTGCAGATGGGGCGGCCATCCTGGCAGCCTGCGCACAGATCGCGCGCAACACAGGCATGATTGGCCCGTCGGGCGAAAGCGGCTGGAACGGATTCAACGTGCTCCACACCGCCGCGGGACGCGTCGGCGCCCTCGACGTGGGCTTCGTGCCCCACAAGGGTGGCAAGGACACGCAGGGCATTCTTGATGCCGCGTCACGTGGCGAGATCGATCTGGTTTACCTGCTCGGCGCCGACGAGATCGACACTCGCAAGCTTGGCAATGCCTTTGTCGTCTATCAGGGTTCGCACGGAGATGTGGGCGCACACCGCGCCGACGCCATTCTCCCGGGCGCAGCCTATACCGAACAGCACGGCACCTACGTCAATACCGAAGGGCGCGTCCAGCTCGCCAAGCGGGCCGGGTTCCCCCCGGGTGACGCCCGCGAAGACTGGACCATCCTGCGCGCGCTTTCGGAGTTCGTCGGCAAGAAGTTGCCGTACGATGACCTGAACGCACTGCGCCAGCACATGCTCAATGATGCCCCGGCCTGGACGGCGCTTGATCAGGCGCCGGAATGCCCGGGCGCTGACTCGCCCGTCTGGTCCGCGATCGGCACGCCTGGAACGATCGCGAAGGCGCCATTCGAGTACGCGGTCAGGGACTTTTACCTCACAAATCCAGTCGCGCGTGCCAGCCAGGTCATGGCTGAGTGCAGCGCGCAATTCGTGAAGCCGCAGACAGCGGCAGCGGCGGAGTAGGGCGATGGACCTTCTGGACCTGCAGGCCTGGCAGACCTGGTGGCACGACTTCTATTGGTCAAACCACACCCTGCTCGACGTGGCCGGAATGGCAGCGCTCATGCTGCTCTTCATCGTCGTGCTGCTCGTCATGATCGCCTTCATCCTGCTGTTCGACCGCAAGGTCTGGGCGGCCGTGCAGATGCGCCGCGGACCGAACGTGGTGGGCCCTTATGGCCTGCTCCAGTCCTTCGCCGACCTCTTCAAGTTCGTCTTCAAGGAATTCGTGATGCCGGCCGGCGCCAACAAGGGCGTCTTCCTGCTGGCACCTCTGATCACCACGACACTCGCCTTGGGTGCCTGGGTGGTCGTTCCCGTGGATGAACGCTGGGTTTTCGCCGACATCAATGTCGGCGTCCTCTACATCTTTGCCGTGTCGTCCCTCGGTGTCTACGGAATCATCATGGGAGGATGGGCGTCGAACTCGAAGTATCCCTTCCTGGGCGCGCTCCGGTCTGCGGCCCAGATGGTTTCCTACGAAGTATCGATCGGCTTCGTGATCATTACCGTCCTGCTCACGGCCGGCTCATTGAACCTGTCCCAGATCGTGGCTGCCCAGGAGGGCGGCCTTCACCACTGGTACCTGTTCAGCCACCTGTTCCCGATGGCGATCGTGTTCTTCGTGTCCGCCCTCGCCGAGACCAACAGGCCACCCTTCGACCTGCCCGAGGCCGAGTCCGAGCTCGTGGCTGGCTTCATGGTCGAATATTCCTCGACGCCGTACTTGCTGTTCATGCTCTCCGAGTACGTGAGCATCGTCCTCATGTGCGCGCTGATGACGATCTTCTTCCTGGGCGGCTGGCATGCGCCGATTGAGGTTGCGCCGTTCACATGGGTCCCGGGCGTCATCTGGTTCATCATCAAGATCTGGTTCATTTTCTTCCTGTTCGCGATGGTGAAGGCGATCGTGCCGCGCTACCGCTATGACCAGCTGATGCGCATCGGCTGGAAGTTCTTCCTGCCGATCTCACTGGTCTGGGTCGTGGTGACCGCTGGCTACCTCCTCGCGTTCGACAAGTTGCCCGGTTGACCCCCATGCCACAGTTCCTGAAGACAATCCTGATGCTCGACTTCCTCGCCGGCTTCTGGCTGGCGCTGAAGTACCTGTTCCGGCCCAAGACGACGCTGAACTATCCGTTCGAAAAGGGCCCGCTGTCGCCACGCTTCCGCGGAGAGCATGCGCT
>CAZYFM010000172.1:0-5492 GCA_964646885.1 uncultured Flavobacteriaceae bacterium | reverse complement strand
GCAGTTCGTGACTGATGGCCAGCAGCAGCGCACGCTTGGCCTCGAGCATCTGGTGGATGTCCTGCCCCATGGTGTTGAGCGTAGTGGCCAGTTCGCCCAGCTCACTGGCGTTGCCGACGAAACGGGCTGGAATGGGTTCGGAAAAATCACCCGCACCGAAGCGCCGCGCGCCGTCGCCGATGGCATCGAGTGGCCTCAGCAGGTGACGCACATACAGCCATGCCATCAAGGTCGGCAGCAACAGCACAGCCAGCACATAGCCCAGGCGTTGCGGGCGGCGCTCGAAGGCCCCTGCATCGATGCCGAAGGCCAGGGTGTGGCCATCGGCGGTGGTGCGCTGGACGAGAGGTGCCCAGTCAGGCCCGTAGCCGCCAGGACTTCCACCTGGCCGGCTGCGAGCCCGCTCCGTTGATTCGGAACTGGGATGCGATGACCAGTTGACCAATGGGCCGCTGATGCGCACGGTCAGCGGCAGGCGCTCGACCAATGCTTGCGCACGTGCCACGCTGGGGGGGCCATCGCCGGCAATGTCGGCGGCCACCCGATCCACGTAGTCCGTCAGCAGTGGGCGTGCCGCTTCGCGCCATCCGGTGGAAAACATCCGCTGGGCACCGACGAGAAACACCAAGGTGAGCGAGGCAGCCAACAGCAGAAACACCAGCACCATGCGCAGCTTGATCGAGTGCGTGATGCGCCGCCGGAACTGCTGCCAGCGCGCTGCGAGGGTGGGATCAGCGGTCATGTTGCCGTCTGCTTGGGCAGCGCCAGCGTGTAGCCTGCGTTGCGCAGGGTCCTGATGCAGTCCAGCGGTTCAAGCTTCTTTCGCAAACGGCTGACGGCGATGTCCACCGCACGCGTGTAGAGATCGGCTTCCTGTCCGCGCAGACGATTGAGGATGTCATCGCGGTTGAATACGCGACCGGGCTCGCGTGCGAGCAGGACCAGCAGTTCGTACTCGGTACCGGTCAGTTCCACCTCCTCGCCGAGACGGGAAACGCTGCGTCGGATGGTGTCGATCGTCAACCCCTCGAACTCCAGCGCTGAAGGGGTGACCTCGGATGCGGCGGCCTCGGCGTGACGCGGCGGCTTGAATCGCCGCAAGACGGTCTGCAGCCGCGCCACCAGTTCGCGGGGCTCGAAGGGCTTGGGCAGGTAGTCGTCGGCACCCAGCTCAAGCCCCACCACACGGTCCATCACTTCGCCCCTGGCGGTCAGCATGATGATGGGAATGTCGTTGTCACGGCGGATCATGCGACACACCTCGAAGCCGTCCATCTCGGGCAACATGACGTCCAGCACGACCGCATCGAACTTTCCGTTGCGCAGGCGCGCCAGCCCATCACTGGGCGTGGTGGACTGCGTCAACTGCAGCTCGAAGCGCTGGAAATAGGTACCCAGCGGCGGACCGAGCTGCTCGTCGTCGTCAATCAGAAGAACTCGATGCATGGCGGGCCGACGGTGGCGGTCAGAAGCCGGGGCCGCGCCAACCCCAGCCGCCGCGGCGCTTGTCCAGGCGTTCCCGCACCTGTTGCTGCTGCACTGGCGTCAGGCTGTCATAGAAGTCGGCCAGCGCAGTCAGCACCTTCGGTCCCTGCTGCTGCACTGCGGCAGTCTTCTGCTCCAGCAACGCCTGCGCCTTGGTGCGGTCGAACCTGTCGCCGGCGATCAAGGCCTTGATATCGTCGCGCGGATTCGCGCTGTCGCCTCGGAAAGCCTTGCGCTGGGCCTCCATCTCAGAAGCGACCGCATCGAGCTTGATCTTCTGCTCGGCGTTGAGATCGAGCTTGTCGCCGATGCGCTCGACCATCTTGCCGCTCATTTCGGTGACGCGCGCGTCGCTCCAGCCGCCCGGCCCGCGCGTTCCGCAAGCTGTCAGGCCGCCGAGCAACAGGGTCGCACTGGTCAGGGCAATGAGGATTCGTCTGGTTCCGGTCTTCACGAGGATTCTCCTGGTTTCAAAGGATGGTTGAACATGGCTCTCATGGTGCCGCGCGGCAAGTCGAGTTGCTTCTCAGGCGGGTAGCGTTTCTTTTCGTTTTGTTTCATCCAGGCAGCCCCGGCAAAGCTTTCCTGCGCACCCCGCAGGATGCGGCCCCTGATCCGGTTGCGGCAAGGGCTGAAGGGGCTCCGCCCCTCTTGACAACCAGTTTCTCATAACGTAAACTAGTTGTCTACTTAAGGGCAATCATGAATCCAACCAAGGCAGACAAGTTGACCACCATCACGCTGTCCGTTTTCAGGCTGAACGGCCAGTTCGTCGAGTGGGGCAATCACTTCAGTCAACCGCATGGGCTGACCACCGCGCGCTGGCAGGTTCTCGGGGCGATCGCCCTGGCGCCGCAGCCCCCCAACGTCCCGCAGATCGCCGCAACGATGGGGGTGACCCGGCAAGGCGTCCTGAAACAGATCAACCTGCTGGTCGACGAGGGCCTGGTTCAACCCTTGCCCAATCCCGCGCACAAGCGCTCACCGCTGTACGTGCTCACCCCGATCGGCCAGACCACCTACGACGCGCTGGTCGATCGTTGGAACGAGCGTGTGCAAGAGATGGCTGCCGGCTTCACTGCCGCCGATCTGGATGCAGCGCTTCGGGTGCTCTCGGTGCTGTCACAGCTCTACGAGAACGAGCCAGCAACCTGAGCACGTTTGTCCCGTCTCTATGAACAGGAGTCCGATATGTCTGTCTTGAAGCCCCTGGATGAAAAATTCCCTATCGAGCGGCAGCTTGGCGTCGAGGCTGAGCCTGTGGTTCTCGTCAACGTGTTCACGCTGGACATCGCCGATGAGCCGGTGTTCCTGGCGGCGTGGAAGGACGATGCCGAGTTCATGAAGCGCCAACCGGGCTTCATCTCGACCCAGCTTCATCGCGCCATCGGCGACAGCCCGACCTATCTGAACTACGCGGTGTGGGAGTCCACGGCAGCGTTCCGCGCAGCGTTCACTCACCCCGACTTCCTCGCCAAGCTCTCGGCGTATCCGTCGTCCGCTGTCGCCGTCCCGCACCTGTTTCAGAAGGTCGCTGTGGCCGGCATCTGTACCACCTGAAGAGGGAATCACGATGCCAAGGATCATCCATCCGCTCGCTGGCCTGGTCGCCATTCTCACGATCGCGACGTTCTGGCTCTCGACCGCCATTTCCGAATTGTTCGCCTCCGAGGCCGCGGTGATCGCCGTCAAGACGGCCATCCCCTGGGGCTTCATCCTGCTGGTGCCGGCCCTGGCCGCCACGGGCGGCTCCGGGTTCTTCCTGTCGAAAGGGCAACTGAAGGGGCCGGTCGGCACCAAGCTCAAGCGCATGCCTTTCATCGGCGCGAACGGTCTGCTGGTGCTGATCCCGGCGGCATTGTTCCTCGCCTCCAAGGCAAAGGCCGGCGAGTTCGATGCAACCTTCTATACCGTGCAGGCACTGGAGTTGGCCGCGGGCGCAGTCAACATCACCTTGCTGGGCCTCAGCATGCGTGACGGCTTGGGCCTGACGCAGTGGAGGCGCAAGAGCTTTCTCCGGCCCGCCGCCACCTTTGCTTCCCGGCTGACGGGCAAGGAAGAAGTCGCCAAGGGAACGCTGGCGTTCCGCGTGGGCAAGCCCGAAGGCTTCAAGTTCGTGGCCGGCCAAGCCGCGTATGTCGTCATCCCCGATCTGAAAAAGGCGGACGCCAACGGGAAGGTTCGGACGCTCTCCATCGCCAGCGCGCCGCAAGATGCCGAGTTGGAAATGGCGACGCGGCAGAGCGACACCAGCTTCAAACACTACCTCGCGACTGCGAAAGCCGGCTCTCCCGTCCAGATCGAAGGCCCTTACGGCGATCTGGCACTGCATGAGGATGCGAATCGTCCTGCGGTCTTTCTGGCGGGTGGAATCGGAGTCACGCCGTTCCGCAGCATGGTGCTGGATGCCTCGAACCGAGGGTTGCAACACCGGCTGTTCTTGTTCTACAGCAACCGGAAGCCCGAGGATGCCGCCTATCTCACCGAGTTGCGCGAACTCGAACAGAGGAACCCGCGGTTCAAGCTCATCGCGACGTTCACCGAGGGCGAAGCTGTACCGCAAAGCGGAACCGTGGAGCGCGGCTACATCACCGCTGAAATGATCGCGAAGCATGTGGGTGATCTTGCCGCGCCGATCTTCTATGTCGCCGGGCCGCCGGCCATGGTGTCGGCGATGGAAGGGCTGCTCAAGAACGCCGGTGTCAATCAGAGGAACGTGCGCGCCGAGAAATTCGCCGGCTACTGACGGGCAAGCGATCCTCTCCAAGGAGCGCGTCGTGAAACTCTCGCAGTTGCACCCGGAACTTCGCTCGGCATACCGGTTCGTCCCGAATCCGGCAGTGCGATCCGCGGCCGGTCGAAAGTTGTTCCGGGTCCTGCTGAACAAGAAGGCTCCTGCGCCGCCGCCCGGGCTGTGCTTGGAAACGCTCCGCCCCGGCGGGGATGCCCCGCCTCTGCACGTAGTAGGCGCACAGACCGGTGGCAGCGGCGCGGCGGTGCTGTGGCTGCACGGAGGCGGCATGATGATCGGCTCCGCGACCGAGGAGTTCCCGCTGGCGTTCCGGCTGGCGCAACGATACAAGCTCACGGTTGTCCTGGCGGGGTACAGGCTCGCGCCCGAGCATCCGTTCCCCGCGCAGATCGACGACGCTGCTGCCGCGTGGGCATGGCTGCTCCTCAACGCGGAACGACGGGGCATCGACCCCGCGCGTATCGCGGTGGGAGGGCAGAGCGCGGGCGGCGGCATCGCAGCGATGCTCGTTCAGAGCTTGGCCGACGAGCGCGGGAGACAGCCGGCAGCGCAGTGGCTGTTCTGTCCGATGCTCGACGACCGGACGGCCGCAGACCGGAGCCTCGATCCGATCCGGCATCGGCTGTGGAACAACCGGTCCAACCGCGCTGGCTGGAAGGCGCTGCTCGGCGTAGAACCCGGCGCAGCGAAAGTCCCGGCAGGTGCGGTTCCGGCGCGCCGGGAGAATCTCGCAGGACTGCCGCCGACCTGGATCGGCACCGGAACGGTGGATCTGTTCCACGCTGAGGACGTCGCCTACGCACGGCGGCTGTCTGCTGCCGGCGTCGACGTGACCCTCGACGAGGTCGAAGGCGCCCCGCACATCTTCGAGACCTTTGCCCCCGACACCAGACTCGCCAGGAGCTACACGACCCGGGCCGACACGTGGCTCGTCGAATGCCTCGGCCGTCCCGCCCCGTCGAGCAAGACAAGCAAGCCGGCCCAGTAGTTCGTTGCGCGCCCGGCCTGGCCGCGTGCGCAGCGTCATTTCGAGCATTCAATCACCGCGATGCGCCTGAATCCGAGCTGCCGGTCAATCGCTCGTCTCCGGTGTTATGACCCTCGCTGGCTGAGGTCTGTCAGGGCCTGATGTCCCAGGTATTTTTCGGACGTTCTTGCGAACGCCGACAGCGTCATCGCGGGACGGCGCACGGCAAGGTTGGGTGAGCACGGCCACGGATCTCGATGCTCCTGCCCGCTGATTTGATCAGGCAGC
>CAZYFM010000171.1:0-5506 GCA_964646885.1 uncultured Flavobacteriaceae bacterium | reverse complement strand
GTCAACGCGATCGGCTACTGCATTGGCGGCACGCTCCTGTCGGCGACGCTGGCCTACATGGCAGCCAAGGGTGACAACAGGATCAAGTCGGCGACGTTCTTTGCGGCGCAGGCAGATTTCTCGGAGGCCGGCGACCTCAAGGTATTCGTCGATGACGCGCAGCTCGCTTCCATGGAGGAGCAGATGAAGGCGTCGGGTGGCTATCTCGATGGCGCGAAGATGGCCACGACGTTCAACATGCTGCGGTCGAACGACCTCATCTGGAGCTTTGTCGTCAACAACTACCTGCTCGGGAAAGACCCGATGCGCTTCGACCTCCTGTACTGGAACGCGGATGCCACGCGCATGCCGATCCAGATGCATCTTTTCTACCTGCGCGAATGCTATCGCGACAACAACCTCGCCAAGGGCAAGATGGTGCTGGGCGGCGAGAAGCTGAACCTGTCGAAGGTGAAGATCCCGGTCTACCTGCAGTCCTCGAAGGACGACCACATTGCGCCGTACCGGTCTGTGTACAAGTCGACGAAGCTGTTCAAGGGGCCGATCACGTTCATGATGGCGGGCTCGGGACACATTGCAGGCGTCATCAATCACCCGGATGCCAAGAAGTACCAGTACTGGACAAACGACAAGCTGCCCGAGACGGTTGACGAGTGGATCAGCGGTGCGACCGAGACGCCGGGATCCTGGTGGCCGCACTGGGACAAGTGGCTGTCGAAGCAGTCGGGCGAGATGGTCGAGGCCCGCGTGCCGGGCGACCGGAAGCTGAAGATCATCGAGGATGCGCCGGGTTCCTATGCCCGGATGAAGTAGCGGGTCCAGCCTGCGTTAGTTGCGTGACGCACGGTCCTGATTGCGCCACAATCAGCCTGTCATGATGCACGCAAACAGGAGACTCCCGATGATGCGCGTTGCGCTGCTTGCCTTCGTGGCCGGCCTTGCAGGATGCGAAACAGCCCCGGTGGCGTCGTCGCAGGGTGCTGGACAGCCATGGGTATGCGGGATCGAGTACGTCAACCATGCGTGGGGATACCAGCGTCGCGGGCTGATCATCGACGGGTCGGGCAAGGTGCTTCGGCATGACGTGCGTGCAGACGGGAAGCCGCCTGCCCAGCGCTGGATGCCCGCAGACGCGGCACACCTGACCGAACAGGATCTTGCTGCCCGCTATGAAGGCGCGCGTGCGACGGACCGCACGGTTCCGCCGGCCGAGATCTCGGCGCATCTTCCCCTGATCGCGGAGGCGGCGGCGACGAAGCCCGGCGAAGGGCAGACGACGGCGGCCGACATGGGATCGTGGACGACCTACTGCCTGCTGCGCGATGCAAGGACCGCGACCTATGCCGAGGTGCTTCTTGATGAGCGCGGCGACCTGACCCGCTCAAACCCTTCGCCCGCGGCCCGGCAACTGTCCGCGTGGGTGACCCGCACGGTCGGATCGCTCGACTAGACTTCACCGCCTCGTGAGTGGCATTGCGCCTGTCCCGCATGCAAGGCTGCTGATCCGAGGAGGCGCTCCATGATCACGATCTACAATTTCCCCCGCGGTGCCCGTGGGGTGCGCGTTGCATGGCTGTGCGAGGAAATGAGCCTGCCCTATTCAATCGAGAAGGTTTCCTTTCCGACCGACGCCGCCTATCGCGCGATGAACCCGCTGGGCTCGGTGCCCTTCCTCGTCGATGGCGACGTGCACATCAATGAATCCACCGCGATGCTCATCCATCTGGCGCAGCGCCATGGACCGACTCCCCTGCTTCCGCCACCTTCCGATCCGGCGCATGGACGCGCGATCCAGATGACGGTCTTCAGCGAGGCGACCCTGGGCGCCGGGCTGAACGTGCTCATGGCCGCGAAGTTCGCGGCGCCGGAAGCGGACAAGCAGAACTGGTCCGTCTCGTTCCAGCGTGACCGTGTCGAAAGTGCCCTTGCCTTTGCCGAAGGCGTGCTCGCCGGAAAGCCGTACTTCGCCGGCGATGCGTTCACCATCGCCGACATCGCCATGGCGACAGCCCTCACCATGCGGCGCGGTGCGCTTGGCGCGGAGCCACCGGCTGGCCTTTCACCCTGGCTTGAGCGCGTCCTTGCGCGGCCGGCGTACACGCGGGCGATGGAGCGGGCTTCCTGACGCTGCGCAATATTACCCGGGTGATATTGACACTCATTTTTATCCGGGTAATATTGGCGACATGACACATGACCTCCAGAAACCCTGCAGCGTGTTCGAACGAAACCGCTGCATCGCCTCCGGCCCGCTTGTCGAGATTGCTCCTGCCTACAAGGCGGCGGTCGAGCGTGGCAGCGGGCAGGTGTTCCTCTTTGACGACAGCACGGGCAAGGCCTTCGACATCGACGTGCGCGGCAGCGTGGACCACATGCTTGAGGTCCTCCGACACAATAATCCGGGTGCGGATGATCCGCGCGGCCCGGGCCGGCCGAAGCTCGGCGTCGTTGCGCGTGAGGTCACGCTGCTGCCGGGGCAATGGGACTGGCTGTCCGCTCAACCCGGCGGCGCTTCGGTGACTCTGAGGAAGATCGTCGACCAGGCGCGACGCAGCCCGGCGGCGCAGGCGCGCGCGGCCCGAGATGCGGCCTATGCGTTCATGTCCGCGATGGCCGGCGACCTCGAGAACTTCGAGGAAGCGTCCCGCGCCCTGTTTGCCGGCGACAGCGCAAAGCTGGAACGGCTGATCGCAAAGTGGCCGAAGGACGTGCGCTCGCACATCCTCGAGATGCTGGAACGGCCGCGCGGACGCGGCTGACTCCTACTTTCCCGACAGCGAGGAGGCCTTCGCCTTGTCGGCGTCGGCCTTGTCGAACTCGCCCAGCTTCGTGTAGGCGACCGCACGGTTGCCATAGGGCTGCGCCTCGCCCGGCGCGATGCGGATGGCTTCCGAATAGTCGGCAATGGCCTTCGGCCAGTCCCCGTTCTTGGCGTGCAGCAGTCCGCGATTGTTGAAGGCTTCCCAGTAGTCGGGCTTCAGGGCAATGGCTGCGGTCAGGTCGGCCATGGCTTCAGCCACGCGCCCGAGCTCGTCCTTCGACCAGGCGCTATAGAGAAGTGCCTTGTGGTCCTTCGGATTGAGCTTGCGGGCCTGGTCGAGGTCCTTCAGCGCGAGGTCGAACTTCTTGAGGATCATGTAGGAGTGACCGCGGTTGCGGACCGGCAGGTATCCCTTGGGGTCGAGCTTCATCGCTGCCGTGAAATCCACGATGGCGGTGTCGAAGCGGTCCTTGGCCATGTGCGCCACGCCGCGGTCGTTCAGCGCGTCGGCGAAGTCGGGCTTGAGGCGGATGGCTTCCGAGAAATCCGCGATGGCGCCGTCGTGGTTCTGGCGTCCGGCGCGTGCCGTGCCGCGATTGTAGTAGCCGTAGGGCTCGGTCGGATCCATCCTGATGGCCTGGTCGAGGTCGGCTTCGCCGGCCTCATACTCGCCCTTGTTCAGCCGCGCGATGCCCCGCATGCGGAACGCCAGGCGATGGTCCGGCTTCAGGCGGATCGCTTCCGAGAAGTCCGCGATGGCGGCATCGTAGTTGCCCAGCTCGTCATTGGCGTAGCCGCGCGCGTAGAAGGCCGAGGCCAATGTCTTGTCGAGCTTCACCGCCTGGTCGAAGTCGGCGACGGCTTCCTGGTGGCGTCCCAGTTCGACATAGTCCCAGCCGCGCCCGATGAACGAGTTCACGGCTTCCGGTTCGATGCGAATGGCTTCGCCATAATCCTTTGCCGCCAGTTCCCACTTCTCCAGCGCGTCATGGGCCTTGGCGCGCCCGTGGTAGTAGGACGCCTGCTTGCCGTCGAGGGAGATGGCTTTCGTGAACTCCGCTATGGCGCGCGCGTGGTCCTTCTTCGCGATATAGACCCAGCCCTTCCCGAAATAGGCGTCGGCAAACTTTGCGTCGATCTTGATGGCGGCGTTGTAGTCATCCAGCGCCGCATCGGACTCGCCCAGGTCGTCACGCGCATAGCCGCGTGCGTAGAGACTGAACTTGTCACCCGGCGCCAGCACGATGGCCTGCGAGAAGTCCTCGACGGCCGCCTTCAGGTCCTTGCGCGCATGCTGGGTCCAGCCACGCCCGCGATAGGCCGATGCGTAAGATGGCCGAAGGCGGATCGCCTGCGAGAAGTCCTGGAGCGCCTCGTCCAGGCGGCCGTCGCTCTTGTGGGTCCAGGCGCGTCCGAAATATGCTTCCGCAAAAGAAGCATCGGCGGCGATGGCGGCCGAGTAGTTCTCGAGGGCCTTGTCATATTCGCCCTTGTCGTACAGCGCTTCGGCGGCGTCGAAGGCGCGCTGCGCATCGGCATTGGCGGATTTTGCCGTGGTTTCCTCGGCGGCGCCGACCGGGGCTCCTGCCAGAATGTTTCCCGCCGACAGCGCCGCTGCCAGCATGAGTGCCTGAATGAGTGAAAGCCTGCGCATGGTACCGTCTCCCCCGGTCAGGCTTCAGGTTAGTGGCGCGCCCCTGCACACAACAAGCCAATTCTGGCGGTCAGGGTGGCGAGGTTTACCAGTCGCGCCAGAGAAGCCCGCGCGCCGGGCCGCAAGAGGCCGCACGTGTGCCTTCGCGGCAAGCCCTTCCCGGCTTGCAGGGGTGGAGGATGCGTGGCTAGTGTTTGCGGCATGGCACACATCGACTTCAGCATCACCAAGGGCGCCAGGGCGGACGATATCGAGATCCGCCGCGCCAGCGGAGCACCTTCCCGCTTCTCGTTTCCGAAGAAGGGGCCGATCCCGCATGACGCCGTCCACCACATCGTAGAGACGACGATGGGCCTGACGCGAGGCTTCTGGGGCATGGTGCTCGAAGGTACGCCGCCCGAAGCGATCCAGGACCTCGCCAAGGCAGCGGGACATGCCAGCGCCTCGCGCGCCCGGGTGCCCGACAGTTCGATCGTGCAACTGCTGCAGGCCGAGCGGCTGGTGGAGTGTTTCGAGGCCGAGCTCTGGGGCGGCGCATCCGACGGTGACACATTGCGCAGCGTCGCCGGCGAAGCCTGCGCCTCGTCACATGTGCCGATGCCCGACCTCACCGACGAGCGCATTGCCGAGATCCGGAACCGGATCCAGGAATTCGCCGCCCGCTGGATGGCTGCGCCACAAGGCGCGCGCTTCGACTTCCGCTATCCCGGCTGACACGCGGGCTGCCTGTCAGCCCTGCAGCATGACCTTGAAGCCGCCGAAGATCATGCGCTTGCCGTCAAACGGGATGCCGCCGTCAGGCATCTTCATGCGGGGGTCATTCATGGCCTTGTCATTGCCCGCGTCGCGTGCCTCGCGCGAGGGCCAGATGATCCACGAAAAGACGACCGTCTCGCCCTCCTTGCACTCGACGGCGCGGGGGAAAGAGGTGAGTTCACCCACGGGCACGTCGTCGCCCCAGCACTCGACGACCGCGAGCGCCCCATGCTCGCGGAACACCGGCGCCGCCATCTCGGCCAGCTTGCGGTAGTCTTCCTTCTTCGAGATCGGCACGGGGATCACAAAACCGTCGACATAGTGAGACATGGGGG
>CAZYFM010000170.1:0-5583 GCA_964646885.1 uncultured Flavobacteriaceae bacterium | reverse complement strand
GTGAAGGCGAAGCTCATCGCGGCGCCCATGAAGGGTGCCGTGCAGGGCGCGGCCACGACGACGGCGAGGACGCCCGTGAAGAATGTGCCGACGAGGCCGGAGTGGCTCGCCAGGCCCTGCCCTGCGCCCTGTAGCGACGAGCCCAGGATGAAGAGGCCGGAGAGCGAGAAGCCGACGGCTGCGAGGATGTAGGCGAGTACCGCGACCGACAGTGGCGACTGGAGCTGGAAGCCCCAGCCCACGTCTTCGCCCAGCGCGCGCAGCCAGAGCAGTGCGCCAGCGAGGGCTGCGAAAGTCAGCATCACGCCGGCGAGATAGACGAGGCCGTCGACCCAGGGACGCTCCGCGTGGCTCGAGTTCACGAGCGACAGCGCCTTCATCGACAGGATCGGGAAGACGCACGGCATCAGGTTCAGGATCAGGCCACCCAGGATCGCGAAGAAGATGGCTTCGACAAAGGACGTGCTGGCGGCGGCCGGGATCACGCTTGCCGCGGGAACCGCGCCTCGCGCGAGCGACAGTTCATAGGCGCGCGCATCGGCACCTGCTGCGCCCGGCACGACCAGGACACCATCAAGTGCCGTCGTGTTCTGGAGCTGTTGCTGATCGCGCAGGCGCCAGCCCGGCGGCACGCGGATGGCGAAGCCGCCGTCCACGACTTCCGGCTTCTGCACGGCCGAGGCCTTGATCTGGCCCTTGGTGTAGGGAAAGAACTGCGTGCCTTCCGGCGCGATCTTCAGGTCAGCGGGCGGCACGAAGAACAGTGTCACCGCCCCGTCACGCACGTCGAAGCGCGCTTCGATCGGTGCGTTCTTCACAGGCTCCGATGCCCTGGCGCGCGCGAAGTCGGCCTGCCAGTTCGCATTGACCGAGGGCTCACCATCGACGACCGGCAGCGTGAGCTCCAGCGTGCCGCTCTCGGGCACACATATGTCCTTGCAGGTCAGCCAGTTCGCCTCGACGCGCAGCGTGACGGCCGTTCCCGGCTGGAGCCCTGCGGGCACCGTGATGTCCACCGGCAGCAGCACGCGTTCGGAGTAGCCGTAGTTGGCGAGCTCGCCATAGGGAATGCGCTCGGGATGCGGCCAGCGGATGTCGGAGGCGGAGAAACCCTGCGGCAGCGTCCAGGCCATCGTGGTCGGCTCGCCCGATTCGCCGGGGTTGCGCCAGTAGGTATGCCACTCGGGCTGCATGACCTGGAGGAGGCCCATGGAGATCGTGCCACCCGCGGCCGGAATGCCATCATGCTCGGCAACCAGGCGCGCCTCGACGCGGGATGTCGTAACGACATCGCCTGCGCGCGCGGCACCTGCCAGCGCGAGGATCGCAACCAGAAACCAGACCATGCGGCGGAGCAAACTCATCCCCTGCTTCCCTGTAGCGGGAGGTGTATAGACGATGCAGTGAACTATCGCGAGTGACCCGATTGGTTTAACAAGCGGGGTCGCGAAAGTTTGAAGGAGTACAAGGCCTTGATGCGCAGCACGAACCGGCAGTGGATCCTCAGGAAACGGCCGACAGGCGACATCCAGCCCGGCGACCTCGAGCTCGTCGAGCGGCCCAAACCCATGCCCAAAAAGGGTGAATTCCTGGTCCGCAACGTTTACCTTTCGCTCGACCCGACCAACCGCATCTGGATGAGCGACATGGACCAGTACATGCCGCCGGTCGGGATCGGCGAGGTCATGCGTGGCGGTACGCTGGGCATGGTCGAGATCTCGAACAATCCGGACTTCGAGGTGGGTGACATTGTCATGCCGGGCCTGGGCGGCTGGCAGGACTACACGATCGGCGCATCCTCCGGCCCGATGGCGGCACGCAAGCTGACGCGCCTGCCCGGCATACCACTCACGGCCTACATGAGTGCGCTCGGCTTCACGGGGGCCACGGCCTATTTCGGACTGCTCGACATCGGCCAGCCCAAGCCGGGCGAGACCGTTGTCGTCTCGGCCGCCGCCGGTGCCGTCGGGCAGATCGTCGGCCAGATCGCCCGCATCAAGGGCTGCCGGGCGGTCGGCTTTGCCAGCAGCGAGGCGAAGTGCAACTACGTGGTCAAGGAACTCGGCTTCAATGCCTGCATCAACTACAAGCAGACCGACGTCTCGAAGGCGCTGAAGAAGGTCTGTCCCAAGGGCATCGACATCGACTTCGAGAATGCGGGCGGACGCATCCTTGATGCCGTGCTCGAGAACATCAACCTGCACGCCCGCATCGTGCTGTGTGGCCTGATCTCGCAGTACAACGCCGAAGGCCCGGTGCCGGGACCGTATAACTTCACGAACATTCTCATGAAGCGTGCGCGTGTCGAAGGCTTCATCATCCTCGACTATATCAACCGTTTCGACGAGTTCACGGCACAGATGGTGCAGTGGCTGATGACGGGCCAGGTCAAGGATCGCGTCGACATCACCGAGGGCCTCGAGAATGCCGTCGACGCCCTGCAGAAGCTGTTCACGAGCGCCAATACCGGCAAGCTCCTGATCCAGATCGCAGAGGAACCCTGAGCATGTGGCGCGCCTTCTTCATCGTCGCAACCCTCTATAACGTCGTGGCGGGCCTTCCCCTGCTCGTCGCGCCGGATGCGATGCTACAGAGCCTCAACATGCCCGTTCCGGATGACCTGCTCTATCACCGGTTCACGGGGCTGCTCGTGCTGGTCTTCGGCGGGTTCTATGCCGCGGTCGCGCATGACCAGGACCGGTTCGGTCCGCTTGTCTGGCTGGGCGTGGTCGGAAAGGCCGGCGTGATCCTCCTCATGGCAGAAGCCTTCATGGCAGGACGCGTGCCCTTTGACGGGTTTGCCATTGCGCTGGGCGACCTGCTGTTCGTGCTCGGCTTCCTTGCCTTCCTGCTGCGCGCGAAGAAGAACGCATGACCGCTCTTTCCATCACGATCGAGTGTCCTGCCGACAAGACAACGCTCGCCGTGCTTGATCACGGGCTCGACGTCTACAATGCCCAATTCTCTCCCGCAGGATACGACTACCTGACGGTGAGCCTGCGTGACGGGGACAGTGTGAAGGGCGGGATCTCGGCGATCGCATGGGCGGGCATGCTGTTCATCAAGTGGTTCTGGATCGACGAGGCCCTGCGCGGTCAGGGACATGGCAGCCGCCTGATCGCGGCGGCCGAGGAAGAAGGCCGCCGGCGAGGCTGCCGCGCCGTGTGGCTCGATACGTTCGAGTTCCAGGCGCGGCCCTTCTACGAGAAGCTTGGCTATTCGCTGTTCGGCACGCTCGACTATCCGGAAGGGTTCAAGCGCTATTTCATGCAGAAGGCGCTCTGACCCTTCCTGCTCACGCGTTTCGGGTCGTGCGCTCCGGGTCGCTCTTCCAGTAAAACCAGGACGCGATCACGGACACGATGGCGCCGCCAATCACGCCGGCCACCAGAACCACAAAGCCCGGAATGGCTCCCAGCGCGGCCCAGGCGCCGAGGCTTGCGAGCGATGACAGCACGAAGAGACGGCCGGCAAGGCGGTGTGTCTTCTCCCAGGCATAGTCACTTGAGAGCGTCCAAGGCGTGCGGACGCCGCCGAACCAGTTTGGACGCGTCTTTCCGAGATAGTTGCCGATGATCGCAAACATCACGCAGAGCGCCGGCACAAGGGCCGTGATCATGTCGATCGTCGAGCCGGTGGCATTCAGCATCAGGATCACGTGGACATAGGCGATGAGCAGAACGCTCAGGATGCCGCCGGCGTTCCAGAACTTGCCGCTGGCCGCCACGTTTTCGCGGCGCGGATCGAGCCAGGGCAGGATCAGGAACAAAGCCGTCATCGCGACCGCGAGCGCCGGCATGATGTAGAGAACTTCATGGGCTTCCGCAAAGCGATCCGCCACGCCTTCGATGTTCCAGTGAACCGGTACCTTGCTGCCCGCCGGGATCTGGCCGCTGGCCCAGACCGATACAGCCCCCATGCCGGCAATCGCCATCGAGTTCACGATGAGGATCGGCCAGAGATTAAGCGAAAGCGGCGTGCCGCCCTGGCTTCCATTCGCGTCGTGAGTGCCTGCCATGGTCATCAACTTCCCTTTCCCTTCAACCCCGCCAGGGACATGAAGGCGCCCAGCGCCTCTTCCATGACGGACATGTTCAGCCTGTAGATGATCGTGGTGCCCTGCCGCTCCGTCGTCACGAGATCCGCATTCTTCAGCACATTGAAGTGCCCGGATAGCGTGGCCTTCGCGATCGGAAAGTGCTCCGCAATCTCCCCTGCACTCATCGCCTTCCTGCGCAACAGCTTGAGGATGTCGCGGCGAACGGGATGAGCGAGGGCTTCAAAGACTTCATTCATGTTTTGGTATTTAGGCAATTAGCGAATTAATGTCAAGGGGCGTTTTTCAGCTTCAATCGGGCGTGGTTACTCCATCCCCTGCAGCACGCCTTCGCTAAAGCTACGGCGCGCGCAGGGACTTCCTCACTGGCGTGAGGAAGAACAGAACAGTACAGCTCCATCCCGCGGTGAAGGAATGGCACTCCACGCTTGGCACTTGACGTCGGCTTGTCTAGGGTCGAGGCATGATGAGACCCGTACCGGATGCCCTTCAGGGGCGCGTGAATGCGCAGGTTCTGTCCTGGCTCGCCGACAAGTCTGCGCATGATGAAGTTGCGACGGCGCTCATCAACGCATCGCGGCAGCTTGGCGATGTGCAGGTGTTCTGTCCCGATCCCCAGCAGTTCAGGTATGTGGTCGTCGCGACGCGCGGCGTCATCTTCGGGGTGGCTGCGGGCATGAACTGCGTGTCCTTCCGGCTTGATCCGGTGCTTCGGGAGCGTGCGCTCCTTTCGGGCGCGACAGGCGAAGACGGTCTGGGGCCGGAGTGGGTTTCCTTCACGCTGTTCCGGAGTGACTGGCCCGCGCCCGACCTGCCCTTCTGGGCGCTGAAGGCCTATGCGCTGGCGCGCGAGAGAAGCTGAGCTCAAGGAAAAACAGCCGCGGAGACCGCGGCTGCTGAACTGACTGTCGTGCGAAATGAAACGACCTTAAGTGCCTGGTGCCTTGGCGTTGGGCCGTGTGGACATGCGCTTGATCCACCATTCGCCGGTCGAGCTCTTGATCCAGGTGGCTTCGAAGCGAGCGGCGGAGTTCACGGTCTTGCCGTTGGGCAGCTTCACCGTCTGCGCGATGTCACCGGTCTGCACGACGGCGGGACCGTTGTAGGACATGTAGGACGTCTTGATGTCGACCGCGAGCACCGTCACGCCATTGGTATTGGCGAGCGCGCTGCGGATGGCATCGCGGCCGGTGAGCGGGCCAGTGGTGCGCTCCCACACACCGTCGGGCGCGTACATGTTGGCCACGCCGCCGGCGTCCATCGACAGGAGAAGATTGCCGTAACGCTGCATCGATTTCTCGATCTGGCGCTCCGTCTCCGGCCCATAGGCGATCGGCACGCTGCTGCCGGGCGATGACTGGCGCAGGAAGACCTGGTCGCAGCCGCCCAGCGTGGCGGCCACCAACGCCAGCACAAGGAAACCGATACCCCGCTTCATGGCAGCCTCTCCTCTAGTGAACAACTTCAAACAGGCCCGCCGCGCCCATGCCGCCACCGATGCACATCGTCACCATACCATACTGGCT
>CAZYFM010000169.1:0-5608 GCA_964646885.1 uncultured Flavobacteriaceae bacterium | reverse complement strand
CTGGACGAAATCGACAAGCTCGGCGCGGACTGGCGCGGCGATCCGTCGTCGGCTTTGCTCGAGGTTCTCGACCCCGAGCAGAACGCGACGTTTAACGACCACTATCTCGAGGTCGACTTCGACCTTTCGGATGTCATGTTCATAACGACCTCCAACAGCCTGCGCATGCCGCAGCCGCTGATGGATCGTATGGAGATCATCCGCATCCCCGGTTACACCGAGGACGAGAAGGTCGAGATCGCCAAGCGCCACCTGATCCCGAAGCAGATCCAGTCCCATGCCCTCAAGGACGGGGAATGGTCGATCTCTGACGCCGCGCTCCTTGACCTCGTGCGCTACTACACGCGCGAGGCCGGCGTGCGCAGCCTCGAGCGCGAGCTCGCCAACCTGGCCCGCAAGGCCGTTCGCGATCTCGTCTCGAAGAAGGTGAAGGCGGTCCAGATCACGCCGAAGAACCTCGAAAAGTACGCAGGTGTCCGCAAGTATCGCTTCGGCGAGATGGAGGGCGAGGACCAGGTCGGTGTCGTGACCGGTCTGGCATGGACGGAAGTGGGCGGCGACACGCTGACCATCGAAGCCGTCATGCTGCCCGGCAAGGGCCGCATGCAGGCAACCGGCAAGCTTGGCGATGTCATGAAGGAGTCGATCGATGCAGCGCGCTCCTACGTTCGCGCGAAATCGACATTGTTTGGCGTCACGCCGCCGACCTTTGACAAGCGGGACATCCACGTGCACGTGCCGGAAGGCGCGACACCCAAGGATGGTCCGTCGGCTGGCGTTGCCATGACCGTTGCGATCGTCTCGGTGCTGACCGGCATTCCGATCCGGCGTGACGTTGCGATGACGGGCGAGGTCACCCTGCGTGGCCGCGTCCTGCCGATCGGCGGCCTGAAGGAAAAACTGCTGGCGGCCCTGCGCGCGGGCATCAAGACCGTGCTCATCCCCTCGGAGAACGAAAAGGATCTCGCAGAGATCCCGGACAATGTTCTCAAGGGGCTCACCATCGTGCCGGTGGCAACCGTCGAGGAAGCCTTGTCAAAGGCCCTCGTGCGCCAGCCACTCCCGGTCACCTGGGAGGAGCCGGTCGAAGAGGATCGCGGCCTGAAAAAGGGCGAATCCGAGGACCGCGAGGGCGTCGTCGCGCATTAACCTTTCCGGTTATGCACCGGAAATCCGGGGGCCGCAGGTCGAAAAACTGCGGCCCTTCGACTTTTTTGTGTGATTTTGCGCGGAAAACCGGGATTTGGCTTTGACAGGTCCCCCCCGGGGCTTTATTCCCACCCTCCAAGTTGCAGGGGCAAAACCGCCCTTTTCTGTCATTTTGTAACGACCCCGCGAGGACCCCATGAACAAGAACGATTTGATTGCGGCAGTGGCCGACAAGACGACCGTCCAGAAGTCGGAAGTCGAGAAGATCATCGACGCGACGCTCGACATCATCACGAACACGCTGAAGGGCGGCGACGAAGTCCGTCTCGTCGGCTTTGGCACTTTCGTCGTCACGACGCGCAAGGCCGGCACCGGCCGCAACCCGCGCACGGGCGAGGAAATCAAGATCCCGGCCTCCAAGCAGCCCAAGTTCCGCGCGGGCAAGCAGCTCAAGGACGCCGTGAACTAATCTCCCGCTACGGGATGAAAGGGGCGCCCGGCCTGGCCAGGCGCCCCTTTTCTTTTGAAGACGCGCCACTTGTTTGCTATGTGGCAGCCCCTGCAAGTGGTTACGGGCGATTAGCTCAGTTGGTAGAGCGCATCGTTTACACCGATGATGTCGGCGGTTCGAGCCCGTCATCGCCCACCATTCCCGCCTCGTGACGCTCCCGAACTCGTGACCATCGGGCCGCAGCGGTGCCAAGCATCAAGATTGAAATTCCCGTCCGCGCACCGCAGAATTCGGCCATCGAGCGGGGAGGAACCAATGACAGCGCGATGGCTACTGACGATCCTGGCAGGCTTGTCTCTTTCCATGCCGGCACACGCCAGGCTGCAGGCCCAGACGAGCAACGGCTTTTCCGTTGTGATCGAGGCGCAGGTGTCCAAGTCCCCGAAGGAAGCCTACGACGCCTTCGTGTCGGTCGGTTCCTGGTGGGACGTTTCTCACAGCTATTCCGGCAAGCCTGAAAACCTCAAGCTGCATGCGGTGCCCGGTGGCGCCTGGCTGGAGACGCTGCCCAATGGCGGCTACGTGAGTCATCTGCTCGTAACCCAGGCAGACCCTGGCACGCGGCTTGTTCTGAACGGGGGGCTGGGTCCCCTCGCATTCATGGGCGTGAGTGGTGCGATGACCGTTACATTCGCAAAGACCGACACCGGCACGAAGGTGAAGCTGGTCTACAATGTCGGCGGTTTCGACAAGGATGGCTTCACGGCCATTTCAAAAGCGGTGGACGGCGTGCTGGAGGGTCAGTTTGCCCACTATGTCAGCTACGCCAACACGGGAAAGCCCTAGAACCACTCGTCTTCGACATGCGCGCGAACCAGCATCGCGCGCAGCCCCCAGACCCGCAGCGCAGGCAGCGGAAACTTCTCGGGCAGACCCCGAACCACGGACGGAAGGCCGGCTTCCTCGCCTGACATGAGCAAGGCGAGGGCACGCCCGGCCCATGTCATGAACGCAACGCCATTGCCGTGGCAGCCAAATGCAAAGCCGACGCTGGGGTCCGACGGAAGCGTTCCGACGGCCGGCGTGAGGCGGCGGGTCGCCGCAATGAAGCCCCGCCACGCATGGCTGACAGGGGAAGCTGCCAGCGAAGGAAAGAGCCGGTCCCTTCGCCTCTCCAGCAAGCGTCTCATGCGGGCAAGCCCGGAAGGGCGCCCCGTCGTGTCGCCGCGCCCGCCGAACAGCAGCCGGTTCTCCGGCAGCATGCGCAGGTACGAGAGGTGATTGCGCGTGTTGGACGCGGGTGCGTCCGTTCGCCAGGATTGTTCCGCCAGGACAGATGGCTGCAACGCCTCCGTCACGATGATGTTTGACATGATTGGCAGGACGCGTCCGGCAAGTTCGGGAAACAGGTCCTCCGGCATCCAGCCATTGGTCGCGACGACGACCTTGCGGGCACGGATCTCTCCCGCAGCTGTTCGCAGAATGTGAAGCCCGTCCTGTTTGCCGCGCCGGATCACGCGGGAATGGGGGTGAAGCACCGCACCCTTGCGCTCGGCGGCGCGTGCGAGGCCGAGACAGAAGGCAAGGGGGTGCAGGCCGAACCCGACGTGTTCGAAGAGCGCGCCAGACTGCTCCGCACAGTCAAAGGCCCGCTCGCGAAACGCTTCAGCCCCGAGAACCTCCGCACGCACGCCCACGCGTCCAAGCATCTCTGCCTGCAACTGAAGGTCCGCCACGCGTGACGGCTTGTGCGCGAATGTCCAGACCCCGTCGCCCTGCCTGCCAATATCGCATCCTTCTTCGCCCGCCAGCGCTTCAACCAGCCGGACAGACTCAACGAGCGCGCGGTAGAAGCGCTCGGTCTCATCTCTGCCATGCAGTGACACAAGGGCTGCGGCATCGAGGAACGAAGCGCCAATCGAGCAGAAGCCGCCATTCCTCCCGGAGGCACCCCAGCCAATGTCGCCAGCTTCCAGGACACGAACATCAGCGCCACGCGCAGCAAGGTGATAGGCAGCTGACAGGCCGCAATATCCGCCGCCAATGATGGCGACATCGCAGGTTTCAGTGCGTGAAAGCGGCTGCGCCCGCGGCGCCGGCAGGTTGCGGCGCGCGGCTTCCCAATAGCTGTCCACCGGCCGGGAAGTGTCATCCATAGTCCGGTCATAAAGACGCGTCATGCGTCAACATTCCTCGGCCCGGAGTTCATGCCTCGGCATGGGCGGCCTTCAGCAAGGCCTTGGCGCCAGGGTTGAACGCCTTCTTGTCGGCAAGAAACAGGCCCATCCGGATACGGTCTCCCGGCGCCGCCTTCAGGTCCACGAGGCCAGCCCCCTTTGGATACTTCTTCAGTGCCAGACCAAGCAGCAGCCCCTTCTTCCGAGGCTTGAGGATCGCATACTGCTTGAGCCTGTACAGGGCCACGTAGCTCTTGCGCGGGCTCACGGTGCCTGCACCCAGGCGGGTGGCATGCGCGATCACCTGCTCGTAGACCTGCCGCTGGTCTGCAAAAGAGCCTGAAAAGAGATTGTCCACCATGGCGCTCGGGTCAGCGCTGCCGAACGACCCGACCCCGAAAGTCTTCCAGAGCACGAGTGTCGCACGGGAGGCCCCCAACCCATGCTCCTTCTTGAACCAGGCGAGCCTTTCCCGGGGCTTCGAATAGGGGCAGGTGCGAGCGATCTTTACCCACCGGGTCAGCGATTTTCCCGTGGCTTTCTCTAGGTTTGCTTCCAGGGAAGCCATGTATTGCTGGATTCGGTCCGGTTCCTTGTATTTGGGGGCCATGATCTTTCCGCGCAGGTCCTTGGGTTTGCTTGACACTCGATAAGCTGTTCAGTACACCCACCGCTCTTCGGCGGCCAGACTGGCTCGCCTTGGGACCCTTGTTCGGGGGCGTAGCTCAGTTGGTTAGAGCGCCGGCCTGTCACGCCGGAGGTCGCGGGTTCGAGCCCCGTCGCTCCCGCCAGCCATCGCGGATTTCTGCGAGGCTGGCGATGCCGCAGCGTCCCATTTCCCCGCGTGCCGATTCGTCACATTTTCTTGCCGAACTGTCACAGGAAGCGCACGCCAAAGTGCTTGCTTTGCGGTGTGCAATCTTTAGGTTCCCCGGCGAATTCGAATGATTTGACTGACTCTCCGGCGGGCGAAGGGCTGAACCCAAAGGGTATCCGCCATTGGGCAAGGAAACCGACGCGCGCCTCTTCTTGAAAAGGGGCAAGGTCATGTGCGCGCCAAAGGGCTGCACGTGGTCTGGCATTAGGGCTCATGAACAACCTGCTGGCTGAATACTTCCCGATCATCCTGTTCCTGGGATTGTCGGGAATCCTCGCGACCGTGCTCATGGTTCTGCCGATGATCCTGGCGCCATCGAAGCCCGACCCGGAAAAACTGTCTGCATATGAGTGCGGCTTCAACGCATTCGACGACGCCCGCATGAAGTTCGACGTCAGGTTCTACCTGGTGGCGATCCTCTTCATCATTTTCGACCTTGAGGTCACGTTCCTGTTCCCCTGGGCGATCACGCTCAAGGAAACCAGTGTTTTCGGCTTCTGGTCGATGATGGTCTTCCTCGGCATCCTCACCATCGGTTTCATCTACGAATGGAAGAAGGGAGCCCTTGAATGGGAGTGAACCCGAACGCCATGTCTGCGGCGCGCTCGGGCGTTGAAGGCGCCCGCAACGTTGATCCGAACGACCCATTCTTCCTCGCTGCGCGCGAAGCCCTCGACGAGAAGGGTTTCCTCGTGGCCCGCGCCGACGACCTGATCACCTGGGCCCGCACGGGCTCGCTGATGTGGATGACATTCGGCCTGGCCTGCTGCGCCGTGGAAATGATGCAGGCCTCGATGCCGCGCTACGACCTCGAGCGTTTCGGCTTTGCGCCGCGCGCAAGCCCACGCCAGTCGGACGTCATGATCGTCGCCGGCACGCTGACCAACAAGATGGCGCCCGCGCTGCGCAAGGTCTACGACCAGATGCCGGAGCCGCGCTACGTCATCTCGATGG
>CAZYFM010000168.1:0-5679 GCA_964646885.1 uncultured Flavobacteriaceae bacterium | reverse complement strand
CAGTGCTAGCTTTTCGTACCGTCACTTATTGCACTGAAAACGAGGAGACCCCACGACGTCGGCCCCGAGGTCGGCAAGCATCTGCCCGCAGAACGGCCCCGAGATCATGTTGGCGAATTCGAGCACCCGATAGCCCGCCAGGGGCCCCATCGACTTGCCATCCTTGTCCATTTTTCGTCGCCTCTCCGAAAGCCGTGCGCACCGAGTGTGGGGCTGGTACCGCGCGGGGTTGTATGAGATTCTCTGACGGCGCCGTGACAAATCCTTCTTTGCCTTGCGCCTACCCACTCTTGATACTTGTCTCTGCCCAATCGCCAACCTGGAGACAAGCTTGCCTTCCAATCATTTCCATCTGCGCCGCCGCGAAGCGCTGGCGGCACTCGCCCTTCCGCTGTTGGGGGTGCAGGCGCACGCCCAGAGCGGTTTCCCGAACAAGCCAATCCGCCTTGTGGTGCCCTATCCGGCCGGCGGCACCGCCACAGCCCAGCTGACAATCCTGCAGCAGAAGGTGCTACAGAACACCGGCGCCAACCTGGTCCTGGACTACCGGCCGGGCGCGAGCGGCAACATCGGCGTGGACATGGTCCTGAAATCGCCTCCCGACGGCTACACCATCGGCTGGGCCGCGATGGGCTCGTTCGCGATCATTCCGCACCTGCTCAAGAAACTGCCGTACGACCTGAGCAAGGACGTCCAGTACATCACCCCGATCGGGACCATCGCCAACGTGCTCGTCGTGCACCCGAGCATTCCGGCAAACAACCTGCAGGAACTGGTGGAGTTGTCCAAGAAGCAGGACCTCTCCTATGCCCTCACCTCGGTGGGGTCCACCATGCACCTGTCGATGGAGTCCATCATCGCCGAGACGGGGCTGAAGATCCGCAGCATTCCGTACAAGGGCGACACGCCAGCCTTCCTGGACGTTGTTCCCGGCCGGGTCCCCGTGATGCTGAACACGCTGCCTGGCGTGCTGCAATACGTGCGCACCGGCAAGCTGAAGGCGCTGGGCGTCACGACGGCCAAGCGCAGCGAGCAACTGCCGGAGGTGCCCACGCTTATGGAGCAGGGGTTCAAGGACCTGGACATACGCGGAACGTTCCTCTTCTTCGCACCAGCCGGGATTCCGCCTGCCACCTTCGAGTGGATCCACCGGGAGCTCTCGCGCGCAGTCGACAGCCCGGAGGTCAGGACGGCGCTGGCCGAGTTCGGGACCGATGCCAAGTCCATGTCGGCGGCCGAGACGGCCACGCTGGTGCGGGCCGAAGACCGTCGGTGGAGCGCCCTGGTCAAGAAGCTCGGCATTACCTGGGAGTGAGCCCCGCCGCCTGCCTTCGGGCAGCGCGCCCCACCTTCGTCGCGGGCACGAAGCCCGTTGCACCCCAACACGATCGGGAGCATTGACATGGGAGCGCTGCAAGGCCTCAAGGTGATCGAATTCGCCGGGCTCGCACCCGGCCCGTTCGCGGCCATGATGCTGGCCGATATGGGGGCGCAGGTCTTGCGAATCGACCGGCCGCAGACCCGCTTCCGGCCGCTCGAGCCGCGCTTCAACCTCCTGGATCGCAACCGGCGCGCCATCGCGGTCGACATCAAGACCCCACAGGGTGTCGAACTGGTTCGGCGGCTGACGCAAACCGCCGATGCGCTGATCGAGGGATTCCGCCCCGGCGTGATGGAGCGCTGTGGGCTCGGACCCGATGAGCTGCTCGCGGTGAATCCGAGGCTGGTCTACGGCCGCATGACGGGTTGGGGCCAGGACGGGCCGCTCGCCCGGCTCGCCGGCCACGACATCAACTACATCGCCCTCACGGGTGCCCTCGACGCTATCGGCCAGGCCGGAGAACCGCCGGTGCTGCCGCTCAACCTGGTTGGAGACCTCGGCGGCGGCGGGATGTACCTGGCATTTGGCATGATGTGCGCGCTCTGGGAGTCGACGCGCTCCGGGCGTGGCCAGGTCGTCGATGCGGCGATGGTGGACGGGGCCGCGTCGCTCATGACGATGTTCCACGGCTTCCTGGCCGCGGGCAAATGGCAGGGTCGCGGCACCCGCCCGACCGCAGGCGCCGCGCCCTACTACGGCGTCTACGAGACGTCCGACGGGCAGTACATCAGCATCGGCTCCGCGGAACAGCCCTTCTATGTGGAGCTTCTGCGGGTAACCGGCCTCGCGGACGAGGAACTGCCGGATCGCGCCGACCGGCGCGAGTGGCCCGCCCTCCGGGAGCGGCTGGCAGCTGTCTTCCGAACGAAGACCCGCGACGAGTGGGATACCCTCCTGGGCCAGACGGACATCTGCTTCGCCCCGGTGCTGACCCTGCAGGAGGCGCCGCAGCATCCGCACCATCGCGCACGCAACACCTACGTCGAGATCGACGGCATCATGCAGCCCGCTCCTGCGCCGCGTTTCAGCCGCACCAAGGCGAAGACCCCCAGCGCAGGTGTGGAGCCCGGCATCGATCTCGCCGCCGCGCTGGAGGGGTGGGGCTTTTCGGCCACCGAGATCGAAGTGTTGCGCTCCAGCGGAACGGCGTCCTGACCACCGGGCATCGAAGTGGCGTCGCACCATGGAATGTGGGGACCCATGAGGAAACCCGCACAACAGGTCAGCCGAAGGCTTTGCCGCCGTTGACCTGCAGGTTCTGGCCGGTGACGAATGTTCCGTCGTCACCCGCCAGGAACGCCACCGCCGCCGCGATCTCTTCCGGCGTGCCCAGCCGACCCATCGGAACACCCTGCAGGCTGCGCTGGCGCACTTCGGGGAGTTGCTGCAGGCCCAAGGTGTCGATTGGCCCGGGGGAGACGGCGTTCACGTTCACGCCGAACGCGGCCAATTCCAGTGCGAGACCGCGGGTGAAGCCGAGCACGCCTGCTTTCGCAGCGCCGTAGTCGACCAGCGTGGGGATGGGCTGGGTGGCGGCACTGGACGCGATGCTGACGATACTGCCTCGCCGGCGCTCGCGCATGCCCGGGACCACTTCGCGTGCACACCACATGGCGCTCATGAGGGACAGGTCGATGACTTGGCGCCAGGTGGCCGGCTCGGAGCACCAGAACTCACCGACCTTTCCGCGCACGCTGCCGCCCACCGTGTTGACCAGCACGTCCACCCGGGCGAAACGATCGTGGACCTGCCGGAACCCAGCCGCGATGGCATCAGGCTGGGTGCAATCGACCGACAGGCAGAGGACGGCGGGCCCCGCGGCACGAACGTCGTCGGCGAGTCCGCCAAAATCGCACTGCGCGTCCAGGGCCACGATTGCCTCGGGCCCCTCCATTGCCAGGCGAACGGTGGTCGCGCGCCCGATGCTGCCGCAGGCTCCGGTGACGACGACGACCCTCCCCCGCAGCCGCTGGGCCGTCGTCATGCCAGGAAGTTCTCGCACAGCTGGTTGAACTCGTCGGCTCGTTCCCACTGCGCCCAATGCCCGGTGTTGGGCATCACGTGCAGCGAGGCGTTCGGCAGCGTCCGCAGCAGGATGAACGCGGCATCGAGGGGCACCGTACGGTCCTCCCGCCCGAAGACGAGAAGCGTCTTGTGCGGCAGCGCGGACAGGGTGTCCCGCCATAGCTGGTCGGCGGGCAGTTGCTTGCCCATGTTCTTCATCGGAGGGTTGGCCACGACCTGCGGGTCGCAGCTCAGTTCGAAGCGCGACTGCAGGAGCTCCTCCGATATCTGGGACGGATCGAACACCAGGAACTCGAGGAAAGTCTTGAGCTTCTCCAGGGAGGGTCCGCTGCCGCTGTAGTAAGAGCGAAGGAGCCGCATACCTTCCGGCAGCATGGTGAACATGGGCAGGCTCCCGGCCGGCCCCATAAGCACCATCCTGTCGACCCGGGCGGGATGGCGCACGCAGGTCTTAAGGGACGTTCCGCCACCCAGCGAATTGCCGATGAAGCTGGCCTTGTCGATCTTCAGGGCGTCCATGACGCCGATGACGGCATCCGACATGAACTCGAACACGCTGCCCTGGCTGGCCGTCTTGTCCGACTTGCCGAAGCCCGGCAGGTCGATGACGATGGTGCGGAACTTGCGCGCCAGCGGCTCGATGTTGCGCGAGTAGTTGCTCCAACCGGCGGCGCCCGGCCCGCCGCCGTGCAGCAGGATCACCGGCTTGCCTTCGCCGAGCGCGTGGTAGTGGATTTTCAGGCCGTTGGCCTGAACGAACTGGCCGGTTTCGACTTCGAGCGTCATGGGCGTCTTGTGGTGGATTGAAAGTAGTCGAGTGTTGAATCGGCGTCCAGCCGGCGCAAGACGAGAATGCTCACGGCCCTGCCAGCTTTGCTGACGCGTCCAAGCTCAGCGCAGGGGTGAGAAGCCCAAGGGGAGCGCCACGAAGCTGGATTGCTCCAGGATCGAGGTCGGCCTGCCCGCGGCCGGCGGTGGCCAGCGGCCGGAACTGCGAGCCAGGGCGCGGACTGCCTGCCACTCGTTGGCGTCGCGATAGGCCCAGCAATGCACCAGACGCGTGAGAGCCGAACCGCTCGCCGCCGGGGTGATCCAGGCACCCACCAGGGGAGACAGCGTCTGGCGCCATTCAATGACCGACGACCAGCGTTCGACGAGATCCGGAAGGGCGGAGGTCGGGTAGGTATAGATCCGGAATTCGTGGAAGCCGCCGAGGTCCCTTGGCCGCAGCGGCGGAGAGAACGGCAACGGCTCGAGCAGCTCGCTGGAAAAGCCGATGCTGACGTCGGGCGGCGGAAGCGGACCTTGTGCGGCGGTTGAATGCAGCAGCGCTCGCTCGGTGGGTCCCCGGTACCGCCACAAGTGGATCAGACGGTTCAATGGCCCGGCGTCCGCTGTCCACGCGCCCGCCAATCCGTCGTCGTCGTCACCCAGCAGCCTGGGCGCGGCCTGGAGGGCCCGGATCGCCGCGTCCAGCCCGCCGACGCGCGCCTGCCACGTGCACATCTCGAGCAGCTCGCCGCCGCTCATGCGAGCATCAGCGCGAGCCAGTCGCACACCAGGGCCGGACGTTCGCTGCCTTCGAGTTCGAAGACGCATTCGCGCTCGATCAACGTCCCCTTGGAGGTCTCTCGCGCCGCCTTGACCTTCATCCCCAGGCGCACCCGTGAATCGATCGGCACGATCGACGTGAAGCGGACGCCATCGAACCCGTAGTTCAGCACGCTGTGGTGGTTGCGCACCCGCATCAGCTGCGGCGTCAGGCCGGGGATCAGCGCGAGCAGCAGCAGGCCGTGCGCGATGACCTTGCCGCCCGGCAGTTCCCGGGATGCTCGCTCGTGGTCGAAGTGATACCAGTTCAAGTCACGGGTAGCTCGCCCGAAGCCTTCGATCAGCTCCCGGTCGACGTTGATCCATTCCGTGGGGCCGGCGGACTCGCCAACGTGGTCGCGCAGGTCGCGCAGGGTCTCGACTTCGATCATGGACCGCATGATCAGTCGGCGCAGACGGTGCCGGCAAGCCATGAAAACTCACAGCAGGGCCAGGAAACCGCCGTGCGTGTGCGCTTCAGAGGGGGGCCCGTTCGTGCGCCAACCCAGAAATCGTCACAACGCTTTTGAAGTATCGCCCAGTTCACCCCCCCATCTTGACAAGCGAGCCCCGCGTGTCCATCATTCTGCTTGGATTGGACTTCTCGAGAGGATGCTACGTGAACACAAAGTTGATGGAAGACAAGGTGGTGGTGGTGACGGGTGCGGGCCGAGGCATCGGCC
>CAZYFM010000167.1:0-5703 GCA_964646885.1 uncultured Flavobacteriaceae bacterium | reverse complement strand
ACTACATCTGCGACCGCAAGAAGGACATGATCATCTCGGGCGGCGTGAACATCTATCCGGCCGAGATCGAAGCCGCGCTTGAGGAGCATGCCGACATCAATGACGTCGCCGTGTTCGGCATACCGGACGAGGAATGGGGCGAGGCCGTGCACGCCATCGTCGTCGTCAGGCCGGGCGCCTCCCTCACGAAGGAACAGATCATCGACTACGCGCGCACGCGGCTGGCCGGCTACAAGGTGCCGCGCAGCCTCTCGTTCCTGCAGGAGATCCCGCGGACCGGCTCGGGCAAGATCCTCAAGCGCGAACTGAGAAAGCCGTTCTGGGAAGGCCGCAAGAGCCGGGTCTGATACCAACGGGTTGCGGGCGTCATGCACGCCCGCTGCCCGAAATTCGCGCGCGCGTTTTCTACTGCGCGGTTTCGCCTGGCATACGAAACCACCCCGTCAACTTACTCCCATGTCGTGCGCCCAGCGTGTCCCCAAATCTACACTGACGTCTCCAAGCAGACAGTCGTGATCTGAAACCAAACGGTAAGCCGGAAGGCTGCGTTGACGTTTCGGACCGCTTCGCCCTGAATTCATCCGGGGAGCCGATGACGCGTTTTCGTCATCGGCATGGAATTCAGGGGGAACAGACTTATGGGAAGCACTTCACGTGCGCGCGAGATTGCGCGCAGCACCTGCCTTTCCGGCGGAATCGGTTTTGCATTTGCCGCGGTCCTTGCGGCGACGGCATCGGCGGCCACGCCGCCATTCTCGTATGGCGGACTGAACTGGGAAGTCGACCGCTACAACGCCGACAACTACACGTTCCCGGTTTCGTACCAGGGCCGCACCGACGTGATGCAGATCGACCTGGGGCCGAACGGATACGCTGACAACCGTCCCGGCCCTTTCACGTCGCAGTTCTATTCCACGCAGGGCATCAAGGCGGCGACGGGACTGCCGGGTGGAGAGGGCTTTGTGTCCGTTGACCTCTTCGTGCCGGCAGCCTGGAATTTCAATGCAACAAGCACCGTCGACGGTTCGCACCAGGGCAACAACTACGGCAACTTCACCAGCGTCGGACTGTGGGGACAGATCAACGACAGCTCCGCGGTGACACAGGGCTTCCCGATCCTGCGCTTCCGCAACGCCGGCGAAGTTGCGGGCAACTACATCTATGGATGGAATGACAATCTCGGACAGAACATTCCGTCAGCCGGCGCCGTCGTCAACTACAATGGCTGGAACACGTTCCGCATCGAGTATCGCGGCGACAGCTACCGCTACTACCTGAACGGCGTGCTCGTCGCGCAGCAAACCCTCGTGAACGGCAGCGGACAGACCCTTGTCGATGACCCGGGCAACTCGCTCGCCTACATCTTCCTGAACGCGACCAACAACAACGTGTCACCGGAGAGCTTCCGGTGGTCGGCGCTGCAGTATGGCCTGATTGCCATCACGGGCGAGAACCAGAACCTCAATGCCAACCTTGTCGGATCGGTCGAGGCCGAGAACACGGGCACGATGAACATCGGTGCCGGCGTCTCGGTGAGCGGGTCGGCCCTGGTGAAAAGCGGTGGCACGATCAAGGGGGGCACGACCGCCACGCCCTATGTCGTCAATGGCGTGACGACGGTCCAGGCGGGCGGCACGCTCGGGGGCAATGGCAATCTCGCCGGTGGCATCGTGAGCGCCGGCAACATCTCGCCCGGCAATTCGCCCGGCATCATCACGACGGCCAGCTACAACGCCCTGCCCGGCGCCACGGCGACGATGGAAGTCGACCTGTCGGCCGCCACGCCCGTCAACGGCGTCACGCACGACCTGTTCAGGATCACGGGGAATTCGACAGGTGCCACGACCACGGTGTCCATCACTCAACTGAATGCTCCGGGTGCCGGCATCGCCACGTCGGGCAACGGCTTCGAGCTTTTCGAGGTCGGCGGCACGGTGTCCCCGACTGCGTTCCAGCTCGCGGCGCCCGTCTTCAGCGGCGGATACCAGTACTTCCTGAACCATGTGCCGAACTTCTCCGGCACGCTTGACGGCTTCTTCCTGCAGTCCGGCGTGCGCGAGGAAATCTGGGGTCACGCGGCCATGCTGTCGGCCGGCAAGTCGCTGCTTGCCAGCTGCCATCGCAGCGCCGATGACCGCGGCGTCGAGCCAGGCCAGACCGGCGGCAACCGCGGCTGGGCCAAGTACGTGAGCGGCAACCTCGAAACGGGCGCCGACACCGGCATTGAAACCGAACAGGACTACAGCTGCGCCGCCGGCGGTGTCGACTTCGCCTCGGGAACGGAGGTCCGACTCGGCCTCTCGGGCGGATTCGGGGACACGTCCGTTGATCTCGTGACGCCCGCCGGGATTGCGGAGCTTGATGGCGAACAGTCCGTCATCGAAGGCCACGCATCCTACCAGCGCGAGCGCGTGTTCATGAACCTGACGGCCGGCTATGCCACGACGGACTGGACCTTCGACGGTCCCACCTTCGGCGGCCTTTCGGCCACCGTCGATGGCATCGTGGGCTCGATGCAGGTTGGCATGCGCTGGGCGCTCGGTACGCAATGGCGCGTGGGTCTCATGGGAGAGATCGATTATGACGGCACGTCCTGCGGCGACAGCTGCCTGATCGCGGGCGCGACAGAGAACGCCAGCGAATGGCGGGGCGGTGCCACGCTTCGCATCGATGGCTCCTTCACGAACTTCCGTCCGTTCGTCGCCCTCTCGTACTCGGATGACTTTGACGGCGGCAACGAAGTCTCGATGGGCTCTGCGCTCGTCGTCGCGGATACGGCGGCCAGCCTCTTCGGCGCGCGCGCCGGCTTCGACGCGCGCGTCAGCGAGCGCATCGGCGTCTTTCTCAATGCGGGCATGACCGAAGGCCTCGACAGCGATGTCAGCGGCTATGACGGCCAGGCCGGATTGAAGGTGTACTGGTAGGGATTTGCCTGCCCTGATACCTGGACTGAATCGGACCCGCGACGGCCACGCCGCCGCGGGTTTTTGATTGCGCAGGCAAAAAACTTGTAAAGCGTCCTTGACTCTGCTCGGCATTACTGTAAAGTTTCCTTGTCTTTTGATAAAGGAAGCTTTACATGTCCATGAACGCTGCAAAACGCCGATACCTCGCCCGCTTCTGGCCGGTCATGGTGACCTACGTCGCTGCCGTCGTTGGCGTGAGCTACTGGTTCAATTCGGCGCCGCCTTCGGGCGCGTTGAAGTACGCGGTTGCGGTTCTGCCGGCCCTGCCCATCATCGGCGTGTTCATCGTACTCGGGCGATACCTGGTCGAGGAGACCGACGAGTTCGTCCGCCTGAGGCAGATGATTGCCCTGCTGCTTGCGATCGGCCTGACACTGACATTCTGCGCCGTCTGGGGTTTCCTTGAAATCTACGCCGACGTTCCGCAGATCGGACTCTTCAATGTCGTCTGGGTCTTCTTCCTGAACTTCGGCATTGGCTCGGCTGCCGCAAAGTGGTGGTTCGCGTGAAGAACCGCCTGAAGGTCCTGCGCGCCGAGCGCGGCTGGAGCCAGGCGGATCTGGCGGACCGGCTGGAAGTCTCCCGCCAGAGCATCAACGCCATCGAGACCGGCAAGTATGATCCGTCATTGCCGCTCGCCTTCAAGATCGCACGGATCTTCAACCTGCCGATCGAACAGATCTTCGACGCAGACCAGTAACCGGAGCCTCCCATGCCTCGAACTGCCCGATCGGTGCGGATCTTCCGCACCGCCAGCCTCGTCATGTCCCTTTTCCTGCTCGTGTCACTGTCTCCTGCTGCCCGCAGCGAGAGCGTGAAGACGGAGCGTCTCATCATCACGTCCGAGGGACGCGGACCCGACGTGGTCTTCATTCCCGGCCTCGCCTCGTCGGCCGAAGTCTGGCGACGGGAAGCGAACCTGCTGAAGGATCGCTACCGCGTGCACCTGGTCCAGGTTCGCGGCTTCGCCGGGACGGATGCGGGCGCCAATGCGAGCCCGCCCCTGCTTGTGCCAATCCGCGACGAGATCCTGGCGCATGTCAGGAAGGCAGGTCTGAAGCGGCCCACCATCATCGGGCATTCGCTGGGAGGCCTGCTCGCCATGATGATGGCCGACGCGGATGCGGCTGCGATCGGCAATGTCATGATCGTGGACAGCCTGCCTTTCTTCGGCCTGCTGGGCGGTCCACAGGCGACGGTGGAGGCCGCGACGCCGGCGGCGGCGCGTGCCCGTGACCAGATCCTCGCGCAGGCTGATGCCGACTATGCCAACGGGCAGGTGCGCACGATGTCCATCCTCGTGAAGTCAAAGGGGCCGGAAGCACAGGCAGCCCTTGTCGCGGCACAGGCCTCGGACCGGCGCGTCGTGGCCCACGCGATGTATGAGGACTGGCTCACCGACATGCGTCCGAAACTTGCGGCGATGCGGATGAAGGTCGTCGTGCTCTACGCCCATGATGCGACGATGGGCGTGCCGCCGGCGGCGCTGGACGGGATGTATGCCGGTGCCTATGCGGCGCTTCCCAATCGCGAGCTCGTGCGCATCGACGGATCCTACCACTTCATCCAGATCGACCAGGCCGAACGTTTCCATGCGGAAGTCGAGAAGCTGCTACGCCTGCCGCTGCAGCCGTGAAGCATTGTTTCAGCCCGCCAGGTCCGTGCGGGACATGCGGGTCTCCAGCACAAGCTCGCGCGTGGTGCGTCCCAGTTTCTGGCGAATGAAGCGACTTGCGGCGCTGGCCTCGGAGAAGCCCAGCGTCGATGCCAGCTGGTCGCCGGTCACGCTGCCGGCGGCCACCTGCCTGCGCAGGATGTTTTCACGGACGTCAGCCACGATCTGCTTGAATGAGGCGCCTTCTTCGGCGAGACGCCGCTGGAAGGTGCGTGGGGACATGTTCAGCAGGGAGGCCACGCGGGATGTCGTTGCGTTCCCTCCCGGCAGCAGCTGCGGCAGAATGATCGCAACCTTTTCCGGAAGGCTTGACTGCTTCCGGTTCCTTTCACCCTGTCCCTCGATCAGCGCCCGCATCATGGCGTGGACAGGTGATGCCTCGAAATCAAAGCGCTTCTCGAAGTCCGACCTCAGGGCATCCGCCGAGTTCGATGACTGGTTGAACTGGACCGGACAGCCGAAGGCCTTCTCGTAGGCATGAAGCCCTGCCATGCGGGCGTGCTTGAACCGCACGACCTGCGGGGCCCATTCTCCGCCCGTGAGCAAATTTGCAAAGCGGATCAGGAGAAGGCTCATGCCCTCCGTGTAGTGGCGAGGATCCATGCTCGTCGGGGCCAGGATCTTCATCTCGACCGTCGCAATCCTGTCGTCGCGCTTCAGCGACAGCTGGTGCCCCACGTTGAGCTTCATCATGTACTCGCCGACTGCACCCAGCGCCCGGCCGATGGTACGATGATGCCCGATGGCGATCCCGAGCGTGCCAAACGTGCGATAGTCCGCGCGGCCGCCCCAATGGAGGCCGAAATCGTTGCGGCGGGACATCGCCGCGCAACGCTCGACCACCTCAATGATCTTTTCCGTTGGCACGAAGCCGCCGGGTTGCCAGGCGGTCTGTTCGCTGATCCCGCAGTATTCCAGGATCCCGGCAGGGTTCACGCCGTAGGTGCCGGCAAGGTTGAGCGCATGCTGCAGCACGAGATTTCTGGCGTAGTAGGTCATGATCCCGGGCAGCTCCTGATATTGCCTGCAACGTACATGCGGACCCTTAAACCTTCTTTGACG
>CAZYFM010000166.1:0-5706 GCA_964646885.1 uncultured Flavobacteriaceae bacterium | reverse complement strand
GGCGCACTGGAGCGCATTGCGCACCCCGAGCGCGGTCCGGATGGCAAGGACCTCTCGGCCGACGTCGCCTGGTGGGGCCCGACGGACGCCGATCGCGTTCTGGTTCTGATATCCGGCACACATGGCGTTGAAGGCTATTGCGGCTCGGGCGCACAGCTTGACTGGCTGCGCCGCGGCGAACTCGCGGGCGTTCCGGCGGGGACTGCCGTGATGATGATCCACGCGATCAACCCCTATGGCTTCGCCTGGAACCGGCGCGTCACGGAAGACAACGTCGACCTCAATCGCAACTGGATCGACTTCGACGCACCCCTGCCGCAAAACCAGGACTACGCGACCCTGGCGGAAGCGGTTTGCCCGGCCTCGTGGAGCGAAGAGGCGCAGCGCCAGAGCATTGGCGAGATCATGAAGTTCATCCAGGCGCGTGGCATGCCGGCCTTCCAGCAGGCCATCTCGGGCGGACAGTACACCCACCCGAAGGGCCTGTTCTTTGGGGGGAAGGGACCGACCTGGTCACGCCGGACGCAGACCCGGATATTCAAGGACCGGCTGTCGAGAGCGACCCGGATTGCCATCATCGACTACCACACGGGTCTCGGCCCCTGGGGCTACGCAGAGAAGATCGTGCCTGTGCCGCCCACCAGCGACACCTTCAGACGGGCCCGCGCGTGGTTTGGCGCCAGTGTCACCTCGCCTGTGTCCGGCACGTCAACCTCCGCCGATATTGCGGGTGACGGTCTCAGCGCCGCCGTCGGTCTCCTGCCTCACGCGCAGCTTACCTGCGTCGCGCTTGAATTCGGAACCAGGCCCGTGATGGATGTGCTGAACGCCCTGCGCGGCGACGCATGGCTGCATGGCCACGGTGACGTCCGTTCGCCGGAAGGGCACAGGATCAAGCAGCAGATCCGGGACGCCTTTTATGGGGACACCGACGACTGGAAGGGCATGGTGGCGGGACAGTCCCTGATGACCATCCGCGAAGCCCTCAGGGGCTTGCAGGAATGAACGCCCTCATGGCCTTGAAATAGGCCTCCGGCACATCGCCCGGCAGCTGGTGGCCAGCCTTCGGAAATGAGTGGCGCGTGACCGGCGCATTGACCAGGGCGCGTGCGGTCTCTTCCTGGAAGGGTGGCGGCATGATCGGATCTTCCTCGCCGCCCAGCACCATCACCGGCACGCGCACCCTGGAAAGCCCGGGGCGCAGGTCGAACGTCTTGGACTCTCGCGCGAAGTAGTCGATGAGCAGTTGCTGGTTCACAACGCCACGCGCCGCCTCGTCGGCATCGACGACGCGCCGGACATTGTAGAGGTGACGGCACTTGGCCATGAAGTTTGCAATGGTCTGCGGGTTCGTGTCGCGCGCAGCGGCCGCATAGGCTTCGGCGGCCTCGTCTCCGCCCTGTCTCCGGAAACCTTCCGTGGACCACGCATCGTTGTGCCTTGCGCCGGCGACCATGAAGACCAGCTTGGACGCATGATCGGGATGACGTCCGGCATAGGACTGCGCGACGAAGCTGCCAAAGGAACAGCCAACGACGATGGGCTTCTCCAGGCCCAGCACGTCGCAGAGACCTTTCACGTCGTCGCCCCACTGAGCCATCGTCCAGAGCTTGCGGTCGCCGACCTCGCTCCGCCCGCAGCCCCGATGGTCGTAGAGGATCACCTGCGCGATATCCGTGAGCGGCGCGACCCAATCGCGCATGTGGGCGTGATCAAACGGTCCCCCGTGCAACGCCAGAACCGTCGGCACCTCCCGCATGCGCGGCCCTTCGGGCCGGAACTTCGGGCTCAATACTTCAACGAAAAGGCGTACGCCATTCACGAGAACATGCATGTCATCTTCCTGATAGGTCCCGCCAACCATAAGTCGCCCCTTCCGCAAGGCAATGGGGTCAGGGTAGAAATCAGCCGGAAAACCGGGTCTCAGCACACCATGACAATCTCACTTTGCCTGTCGCGACGCCCGTGACAGCACCGCCAGACAAGACGATCAGCATCCTCCGTGTCGGCCACAAGGGCGACGGCGAGACCGCCGATGGCAAGTTCGTGCCGTTCACCCTGCCCGGAGAGGAAGTCCGCATCGTCGAAGACGAGCAGGGCGGCTACGACCTTGAGGTCACGAAGCCCAGCGCCGACCGCGTGCAGCCCGTCTGCGCACATTTCGGTACATGTGGCGGCTGCCAGTTGCAGCACATGGAGGCCACGGCCTACCGCGCGTGGAAGCGTGAACAGGTGGTCATTGCGCTCGAGCAGCGCGGCCTGAAGGACGTGAATGTCGAGCCCACGATTGCGATCGCACCAGGAACGCGCCGTCGCGCCGTGCTGGCCGCGCGACGCACGCGCGACAGCATCGTGCTGGGTTTCCACGAGCGCGGGGGCCATTTCATCGCGGACATGAAGCAGTGCCCGGTGCTCCATCCCGAGCTCGCAGCGATCGTGCCACGCCTGCGCGCCGGGCTCGAGGAAGAGCTTCCCGACCGCGGCCAGGCCGAGATCAGCCTGACCCTCACGGACGCCGGCATTGATGTCGTGCTCGGGTTGCCCGGAATCGAACTTGACCGCGACCGGCGTTCGCGCCTCGCGATCCTGGCCGACCGGCTGCGCTTCATCAGGCTCGTCGTGAATGGCGAGATGGTGCTGCAGTCGGCGCCACCGACGCTGAAATGGGGCGGCATGCCTGTCACCCTGCCGTCCGGCGTTTTCCTGCAGGCCACGCGCGAGGCCGAGGCCACCATGCAGGCGCATGTGGCGGAAGACCTTGCAAAGGCGAAGAAAGTGGCGGACCTCTTCTGCGGTTGCGGCGCCTTCACCTTGCCGCTGGCCCGCTCACAAGCCGTCTCGGCGTTCGACAGCGACGAGGACGCGGTCTCCGCCCTTGCTGCCACGCTGCGCGCAACGCAGGGGTTGAAGCCTGCAAGGGCCGAGCGGCGCGACCTGTTCCGCCGCCCCTTGCTGAAGCACGAGCTTGACGCCTTCGACGCCGTCGTGATCGACCCGCCGCGGGCTGGCGCGCGGGCGCAGTGCGAGCAGCTCGCGCTTTCGAAGGTCGCGCGCATTTCGGCCGTTTCATGCAACCCGGCGACATTCGCCCGCGACGCGCGTATACTTGTCGACGGCGGCTATGAGCTGAAACGCGTGCGACCGGTCGACCAGTTCCTCTGGTCCGCACACGTGGAGCTGACGGCCCTGTTTGAACGCAGGTAGAAGGTCGATGGCAAATCCGCTGGGACGCGCGCTGTACCGCCTGAGCCAGACGGCACGTGTCGCCTGGTTCGGCGGTCATCACATCCTTGCAAACCGGCTCGGCCGCAAGACAGCCTTTGCCGAGCAGGGCGTGCGGGTCGAGAATGACTACCCGAACCGCCGCCTGTTCCTGGGCGAAATGCAGAAGCTGTTCGAGCGCGACTGGAAGAACATCGAGGACGGCCTCTATGCGGCGCCTGCTGCACTTGACCGAGGCGCCGTCAACGCGTTGCGCAACTCGATCGACTTCCTGCGCGATGTGCCCGAGGTCGCGCGCCGCCGCCGCGACCAGGTCCACGATGAAGTGAAGGCCGAGGAACCTCGTCAGGGCATGCCCGACTACTACATGCAGAACTTCCACTTCCAGTCGGGCGGCTGGCTGACGGAGGACTCTGCGAAGCGCTACGACTTCCAGGTCGAGACATTGTTCGGCGGAACGGCCGATGCGATGCGCAGGCAGGCGTTGGTACCCATGGCTGAGCACATGAAGGGCAGGGACCAGCGCAATGTCAGCCTGCTCGACGTTGCCACGGGAACGGGACGCTTCCTGACCTTCGTGAAGGACAACTGGCCGAAGCTGAACGTGACCGCGCTCGACCTTTCCGACGCTTACCTCGAGCATGCGCGCAAGGAACTGAAGGCCTGGCGCGACGTGCGCTTCCTCGAGGCCAACGCCGAGCAGATGCCGCTCCCGAACGAAAGCCAGGACATCGTCAGCTGCATCTACCTGTTCCACGAGTTGCCGCCCGCCGTGCGCGCCGTCGTCGCCAGGGAGATCGCCCGCGTCCTGAAACCAGGCGGCCTTTTCGTCCTCGTCGACTCCATCCAGCCCGGCGACACCCCCGGCTTTGAAGCGCTGACGGAGTTCTTCCCTCAGGCCTTCCACGAGCCCTATTACGAGAGCTACCTCGGCTGGAACATCGCCGACGCGTTTGCGGAAGCGGGCCTGAAAGTCCAATCCTCAACCCCGGCCTTCCTTTCCAAGGTCATGGCGTTTCGGAAGTAAGGGGTTCACGCGAAAGCGCGAAGGAAGAAAATGCGCGAAGACAGGATCAGGCGTGGATACCAAAGAGGAATGGCGCCGCCAAACAGCAGAGACCGGACTGGAGCAGGTTCGGGCTGGGCATTGACGGCGCTCATGGTGTGCACTATCTGCTTTGTCTCGCAGGCCTCGGAGCGCAACAAGGGAGGAGAGATGCAATCTCGTCTCCTGTCGCTCCTGCAGATGGCCGTGGACACCGAGGCGGCATTGATTGAGGCGACAACGGATTGCGCGCATGTTGCGCTCGTCGCCGGGTCCGGTCAGATCAGTCCCGATGAAGCCAGATGCAGTATCACTCTGCCGCCTGCGGCTACAATTGGCGACGCGGACTTGCCGGATGAAGTCCGGGAAGATTTTGCAAATCTTGTGGTGATTGCGGGGATGACGAGCCGGGCATCAAGGCGGGTGTGCGAACACGAAGCGACGAAATCGCTGTGCGCTTCGCCATTTGAGCCATCCTGGCTTCGTGATCACCGTAAAGCCAAACCGACACGCGAAAGACTGCACGCTTGGGCCGGTGAAACCGAGGCAACGCTTCGTCCGCTCTGGACCGCCCTCTGCCAGCTCGCTGCCCGCAAGAACAACACCCAAAGATCATGCACATCCTGAGGCTCTCCCCAAAATCGCGGCAGCGATTTGGGGGAGTGGTCACGAAGTGACCGAGGGGGGCGGCGCCGAACGTCCCGGTTAGCCACGCCTTGCCCGCAACGACCTCAAGCCCCCATGATGTCCAGCGCTTCCCGGACGCCATCCCAGTCTGTCGGGCGCGGCGTGAAAGGGGGCGTGGCCTCCGCTTCGCGTTGTTCGTGTTCCTTCAGGATCTCTTCGGGGTCGATGTCACACGGCGCACCTTGCCAGCCATCGCGCAGCAAGGCCTCGCATCGGGCGCGCATTTCAGCGAGGAACGCATCATTGAATTCGGCGAGGGCACGGTCGAAGGCGTCGGCGGACACTTCGGCATCCGCATGCCACACGGAGTAGGGGCATGACGCAGCGTCCGCCTCACGTGCGCGCCAGCGCAGGTGCATCATGTCCCCGACGCGCCAGAGGTGCACACGCGGCGCGTCCCGCAGATAGCCAATGTCGAGCTGCCGGTCACCCCACCAGGTGAGCGCGTCCAGCCAGGCCTCGTAGAGCGTGTCGTCGTCTGGCGGTTCTTCCGTGCCGCCCCGTTCAAGCAGGGCGAGAAAGCGGGGCACGATGTCCGCCGGAACAGGCTCAGCCACGCGCGGGGCGAGTTCCCGAAGGTCCTCCCACAGCCGCGCGACGGCATAGGTGCACCATGACACGCCAAGGTCCGGATCAGGAGCGTCACGATACTCAAGCAGGCGTCCCGCCGGCGTCTCGATGCAATAGGCGCCGTCGGTCAGTCCGAACCAGCTCAGGCTGCGATCCGGATCCTCGCCCCAGGGCTCAATGCG
>CAZYFM010000165.1:0-5710 GCA_964646885.1 uncultured Flavobacteriaceae bacterium | reverse complement strand
ACCGGGACCGCCACTTCATTGCGACGGAAGAAGGGCAGCGTCCATGGCGGGTCGTAGAGCCACGTGACGATTTCGCCGGATGCGACCCAGCGCGTCCGTTCGAGGCTGCGGATCAGTTCAATCGACTTTTCCGCAATGCGCTCGGCACTGCGGCTGTTCGAGAAGCGCAGGACGGCCATCGTCTCTCCGGGCACCTCGACAATCTGCACGGCGGGATTGTTGGGCCTGGGGAGCGTTTGCAGCGTGTATTTCGCAGGCATGAAGAAGCGCACGCGCCAGGTGTTGCCGGGGCCGCGGGCCTGCGCGACCGGCGACGTCATGTCGATCTTCTCGCTGCGGGAGGCCTGCTGCGCCACCGGCGCCGTCATGGCGATTTCGCTCTTTGCGGTGTTGTTTCCGAAAATGTAGTCGGCCAGCAGGCGAAAGCCCTTGCTGCGCGCGTCTTCCTCGTCGCCTTCGACGACAACATCGGCTGCCAGCCGTGCGCCGTACTGGCGAATCTCGATGTCGCCGCTGCGCTCCACGACCGTGAAGCGGGGTTCCTCGGTGTCAGCTCGTGCTGGTGTCATGACAATGGCCGGAAGCGTGAGGGCGAATGCGATTGCCAGGCGGGCGAGGACGGGCATGGGATCAAATCCTTGGGTTCCCTTGGTAAACGGGAAATGGCCTGAACCGGATCACGGCGGCCCGTAAGGACCCACATTTCCCGGGGTTGGGGATGCGTTCTTGACAATATATTCGAATATTCGTATATTCAGAAACATGAAAATGAATATTGAAAAGATGGAAGTCTCCGCTGACATGGCGAGTGATCTTCTCAAGGCGCTGGCGAACAAGCATCGGCTGATGCTGGTGTGCCAGCTGATCGATGGCGAGCGGCCGGTTGGCGAACTGGCAAGGGCGCTGGAGCTCAGGGATTCGACGGTCTCGCAGCACCTGGCACTCTTGCGCAAGGACGGGATCGTCCGGGCGCGCCGCGACGGCCAGACCATCTACTACTCGATCGGGTCGCCGGCAGCACACGCGGTGCTGGAGGTTCTCTACGAACATTTCTGCGCGCCCACGGCGTTGTGTGCGCCGCGCAGCGACGAGCGCAAGGTGCGCAGTGTGCGGCAAAAACAGAAAGCCGAGGTGTGACATGGGTTGGTTCAAGAGCATGCTTCTCCTCCTGGCGGCAGGACTGTTTACGACAGGCGTGGCTGCAGCGGACGCCCTGGTCGTCACTCAACGTGAAGTCCCTGACTACAAAGCGGTGGCGGCCACATTGACGACGCGTGACCTTGGCGAGGTTCGGGCGCGCATTCCGGGGACCCTCGTGTCGCTGAACGTCCGTGAAGGCGACCTGGTCGAAAAAGGTCAGGTGCTGGCCGTCATTGCCGACGACAAGGTGGCGCTGGAGCAGCAGTCCCGGCGTGCGCAGACGGCTGCGATGAAAGCGGAAAGCGATCGCGCGGCCGCAGACCTCGAGCGGGTGCGCAAAGTGTTCGAGAAGGGATTCTACTCGCAAGCCCGGCTGGACCAGGCCGTTGCCGCTTCTCGCTCAGCAACCGAAGCGTGGAAGGCTGCCGCAGCGGCGCAAGCGGTTACGGCTGAAGTGGCGGCGCAGGGCAAGCTTCTGGCGCCTGCGGCCGGTCGCGTGCTGCGTGCGTCAGTGCCTGCGGGTGCCGTCGTGATGGCCGGGGACGTGATCGTCACCGTGGCTACCAACGACGCCGTTATCCGCCTTGAAATACCCGAGCGTGAGGCGCGGGGCCTCAAGGCGGGAGACCTTATTCGGGTGTCAGAAGACGCCAATGGCGGCAGGGCGCGCGAGGCAGAGGTGAAGATCCGCGAGGTTTATCCGCAGGTGCGCGACGGTCGGGTGACGGTGGATCTTGAGCGCGGCTCCCTCCAGCAGACTTTCATCGGAGAGCGCATCAAGGCGCGCGTGATCGTCGGCTACCGGCAATCGATCGTCATCCCCCGTGACTACGTGGTGACCCGCTTTGGCGTGGACTATGTGAGCCTTGTGACCCGCTCGGGCACGCTCGACATACCAGTGCAGACAGGCCAGTCGCTGACGCTCCAGGGTGATGCCGAAGGCGTGGAGGTCCTGTCCGGCCTGCGTCCGGGCGACCAGATCCGCAAGCCTGTCCGCAAACTGGTGCAATCATGAATCTCGGGCTCTCCGGCTGGCTGACCCGGGCGTCGATTGCCTCACCGCTGACGCCGCTGTTCCTGATGACGGCGCTGGCGCTGGGCCTGCTCGCCGTCGTTTCGATCCCCCGGGAAGAAGAGCCGCAGATCAGCGTCCCGATGATCGACATTTCGGTGCGCGCGAGCGGGCTTCGCGCGGGCGAAGTGGTTGAACTCGTCACGAAGCCGCTGGAGGCCATCGTCAAGAGCGTCAATGGCGTCGAGCATATCTACAGCCAGACGGAAGACGACCAGGTGCTTGTCACGGCGCGCTTCCTGGTCGGAACGGATCCGGATGCGGCGGCCGTGCGCATCCACGAACGGATCCGTGCGAACATGGACCGCATCCCCTCCGGCATTCCCGAGCCGCTTATCGCTGCCCGCGGGATCAACGACGTGCCGATCGTGGTTGTCACGCTCACGCCAAAGGCCGAAGTGGCCGACCGCTGGACCGACCAGTCCCTCTTCGATGTCGCCGAAGAGTTGCGCAACGAAATCTCGAAGACGGCGAATGTCGGGCTCAGCTTTCTCGTCGGCGGTCGTCCGCTTGAGCTGCGGGTCGAGCCTGACCCGGGCCGGCTGTCGAGCCTCAACGTCCCTCTGGGCGCCGTGATCAACACACTGAAGCAGGCGAACCGGAGTGTTCCCCTGTCAACGTTGCGTGGCAACGACAAGGCGGTGTCGGCCGTTTCGGGTGATACGCTGCCAGGTCCGGAAGAGGTTGGACTTCTGACCCTCACGTCTGCCGACGGCCGCAGCTACTATCTGCGAGATGTCGCGCGCATCGTCGAAGCGCCTCGCGATGACGAAAGCCGCGTCTGGTCCATGACGCGCGACGGCAGGGGCTGGAAGACGACGCCTGCCATCAGCCTGGCCGTGGCCAAGCGCGCCGGCGCCAACGCGGTCGACATCTCACACCAGGTGGTTGCGCGCATAGAGGCGCTCAAGGGTGGGCTGATCCCGAACAGCCTCGATGTCGAGATCACGCGCAACTACGGAGAGACGGCCAACGAGAAGGCCAACGAGCTTCTGTTCCACCTTGCGCTTGCGACGGTCTCGATCGTGTTGCTCATTGCGGTGGCGATTGGCCTGCGTGAGGCGCTGGTCACGGCCATTGTCATTCCGACAACCATCATGCTGACGCTCTTCGCTGCAAACCTGATGGGCTATACGGTCAACCGGGTCAGCCTCTTCGCACTGATCTTTTCCATCGGCATCCTCGTGGACGACGCGATCGTCGTGATCGAGAACATTGCGCGGCACTGGGCGATGAAGGACGGGCGGTCGCGCGCGCAGGCGGCCATTGATGCGGTTGCGGAGGTCGGCAATCCGACCATCATTGCCACGCTGACGGTTGTGGCAGCGCTCCTGCCCATGATGTTCGTGTCGGGCCTCATGGGGCCCTACATGGCGCCCATTCCGGCAAATGCTTCGGCCGCCATGCTGTTCTCGTTTGTCGTGGCAGTCGTGCTGGCGCCGTGGCTGATGCTGCGCATCTATGCCGTATGGATGGGCGGGACGCCTGAAGCCGCGCATGCAAGCCACGATGAAGGCGTGCTCGGGCGCCTCTATCGCCGTGTTGCCGAGCCCGTCATTCGTACGCGCCGTCGTGCGTGGACATTCCTTGCCGGGGTTGGAGTGGCGACGCTTCTCGCGGGCAGCCTGTTCGCCTTCAAGGTCGTTACGGTGAAACTGCTGCCTTTCGACAACAAGTCGGAACTGCAGGTCATCCTCGACATGCCGGAGGGTGCAACGCTTGAAGCAACCGAGCGCGTGCTCCTCGAGGCAGCAGAAGTCGTCAAGGGGCTGCCTGAAATCGTGTCGGTCCAGGCCTATGCCGGTGTGTCTGCGCCCTTCAACTTCAATGGCCTCGTGCGCCACTACTACCTGAGGCAGCGTCCTGAGCATGGGGACCTGCAACTGAATCTCTCGTCGAAGGATGAGCGCTCGCGTGCCAGCCATGAGATCGCGCTGGACCTGCGCGAGAAGCTCAAGGCCGTGGGTGTTCCCGAAGGCGGGTCGCTGAAAGTGGTCGAGGTTCCCCCTGGACCGCCGGTGATTGCGACCCTTCTGGCAGAGATTTATGGGCCTGATGCCGACACCCGTCGCAAGGTTGCGCAAGAGGTGAAGGAGATTTTCAAGGGTGTTCCTTACATCGTGGACATCGATGACTCCTTCGGCACGCCGCGGCCCCGATTGCGACTGCTGGTGAAGCGGGATGCGACCGAGTACTTCGGGCTGGATGAAGGTGAGGTGTCGGATTCGCTCGGGGCGCTTCTGAATGGAACGGTGGTCGGATACGCGCAACGTGGCGAAGGGCGAAACCCCATCGAGATTTCCGTCAGGCTGCCTCGTGCGGAGAAAGCGTGGAACGCGGAGCTGAGAGCCACGCCCGTAGCCGTATCGCGTGGCGCAGGCGGGGCGCGGACTGTTGAGCTCGGCGAAGTGATGTCGGCGCAGGAGGAGGCTGGTTCGCTGCCGGTGTTCCGGCGGGATGGTCATTTTGCGGAGATGGTGTCGGCCGAACTGGCGGGAGCCTATGAAGCACCGATCTACGGCATGCTCGACGTCAACGCGGCGATTGAGGCACGGAACTGGGGGGAGCTCCCGAAGCCCGTCGTGCGCCTCTATGGCCAACCGGAGGACGAGAGCGTGCCGTCGCTGCTCTGGGATGGCGAGTGGGAGATTACCTACGTGACGTTCCGCGACATGGGTGCGGCGTTCATGGTGGCCCTGCTCGGGATCTACGTCCTGGTGGTCTTCCAGTTCGGGAGCTTCAAGCTGCCACTCGTCATCCTGACCCCGATCCCGCTGACCCTCATCGGCATCGTGTTCGGGCACGTGCTGTTCAATGCGCCGTTCACGGCGACATCCATGATCGGCTTCATCGCGCTTGCCGGCATCATCGTGCGCAACTCGATCCTCCTGGCGGATTTCATCCGGCACGGCCGTACGCCGGGGCGTGCGTTGCGGGAAGTGCTGCTTGAAGCGGGAGCGATCCGGTTCAAGCCGATCCTGCTGACGGCGATTGCCGCCATGATTGGTGCCGCCGTCATCCTCACGGATCCGATCTTCCAGGGGCTTGCCATCTCGCTCCTGTTCGGGCTGGCGTCATCAACGCTTCTCACGGTGCTCGTCATCCCGGCGATCTATGTCGTCCTGCGTGATGATGTTCGGGCGGCCTGAAGTGCGGGAAGCACGTACGGGGTGAACCGCAACGGGCAGTTTCTCCTGTCTGCCGACCGATTTGAGGTCTGGCCGCATTTGCAAGGAGTTTTTTTCCGAGGCACAAGCTTTCGCCATCGGAGTGAACCGGCGTGCGCAACTTCGCCTTTCCGGGGCGTACGGATGGACATGTGGTGGGGTGGCCCCCCATACTTGACAGTACCTTGATGGTGCCCGGACCTGGTTGGCTGGCGCGTTAGGGATAAATGTGGCCAGGGCCGGAACGGTTGGCAGTGGATGCCGGCACCGTACGGACCAAATGCACTTGCGATGCATCCGGGGCCGTGCCACGTAACTCCTTGATCGCATT
>CAZYFM010000164.1:0-5890 GCA_964646885.1 uncultured Flavobacteriaceae bacterium | reverse complement strand
CGGCCTGCCCCTTTTCGTCGAAGGCCATGACGACAACGGCCGCACCATACCGGCGGCACTTCCTCGCCTGTTCGATGAATGCAGCCTCGCCTTCCTTCAGGCTGATCGAGTTGACGACCGCCTTGCCTTGCACGCATTTCAGGCCGGCTTCGATGACGGACCACTTGGACGAGTCGATCATCACGGGGACCCGTGCAATGTCGGGCTCGGCCGCAATGAGGTTCAGGAAACGAACCATCGCCTTCTCGCTGTCGAGAAGGCCTTCGTCCATGTTGACGTCGATGATCTGCGCGCCATTCTCCACCTGGCTTTGCGCAATCTCGAGCGCATCGTCATACTTGCCCTCGGTGATGAGCTTCCGGAACTTCGCCGAGCCGGTCACGTTCGTGCGCTCGCCGATATTCACGAAATTGGTCTCGGCCGTCAGCGTGAACGGCTCGAGCCCGCTGAGGCGCATGACCTTCGGCAGCTCCGGAACCTGGCGCGGCTTGTGCGGCCGGACCGCCGCGGCGATCGCCTTGATATGCTTGGGCGACACCCCGCAGCAGCCGCCAACGATGTTGATCAGCCCGGCCTCGGCAAACTCGCCAAGCACCCCGGCCATGTACTCCGGAGAATCGTCATATCCCCCAAACGCGTTCGGAAGGCCCGCGTTCGGATGGGTGGATACCAGTGTATCCGCCACCTTGGACAGGTCCGACACGTACTGGCGAAGGTCTGCGGCGCCAAGCGCGCAATTCAGGCCAATGGCAAACGGCTTCGTGTGCCGCAGCGAATACCAGAAGGCTTCCGTCGTCTGGCCGGTGAGCGTGCGCCCGGACTTGTCGGTGATGGTGCCGGAGAACCAGAGCGGCACGCGGTATCCGACGTCGTCAAACACGGACTCGGCCGCAAACCCGGCAGCCTTCGCATTGAGAGTGTCGAAGATGGTCTCGATGATCAGCGCGTCGACACCGCCTTCAAGAAGTCCCGCGATCTGTTCGCGATAGGAGGCAACCAGTTCATCAAAGGTGATGGCACGAAAACCAGGATCATTCACGTCGGGCGACAGCGACGCCGTCTTGTTGGTTGGCCCCACGGAGCCCACGACCCAGCGCGGCCGGTCGGCAGACGAAAACTTGTCCGCGCTGGCGCGCGCCACGCGGGCCGCGGCAACATTGATCTCGGCACTCAGGTGCTCGCAGCCGTAGTCCGCCTGGCTGATGCGCTGGGCATTGAACGTGTTGGTCTGAATGATATCGGACCCCGCGTCGAGGAACGCGTCGTGGATATCGGTCAGCACTGATGGCTTCGTGATCGCCAGCAGGTCGTGGTTGCCCTTCAGGTCTTGCGTGAAGTTGGTGAAGCGTGTCCCGCGATAGTCCTCCTCCGAAAGCCCATAGGTCTGGATCATGGCACCTTTGGCGCCATCAAGAAGAAGGATTCGCTCGCGCGCTGCGCGGTTGAGCTGCTCGATACGCTTGAGTCGGATGGAGTTGTTCATGTCGCCTGTACTGGAGCCTGAGGACGTACGCCAAGGAGATGGCAGATGGCGTAGGTCAGGTCCGCCTGGTTCAAGGTGTAGAAATGGAAGGCGTCAAAGCCGTGCCGTCGAAGTTTCTCGACCTGCTCGGCAACGACGGTTGCGGAAATCAGCTTTCGTGTCTCAAGGTCATCATCCAGACCCTCGAATTTCTTCACGAGCCACAACGGGATCGTGGCGCCTGAACGTTGCGCCATGCGGACGACGCCCTTGAAATTCGTTGGCGGCATGATCCCGGGGACGATGGGGACACGGATCCCCTCGCGATAGGCCCGGTCAGCAAAGCGCAGCACCGCGTCCGTGTCATACACGAACTGCGTTATGGCGCGCGTGGCTCCGGCATCGATCTTCGCCTTGAGCAGGGCATAGTCATGTTCGATCGACGGGGACTCTGGGTGCTTCTCCGGATAGGCCGACACCGAGATCTCGAACGGACCCACTGCGCGGATGCCGCGGATCATGTCGGGCGTCGAGGCGTAGCCGCCGGGCACCTGCTCGTAGGGCCCTGGCTCCGGCATGTCACCGCGCAGTGCAACGATGTGGCGTACGCCGGACGCGAGGTAGTCACGGACGATCCCGTCGATCTCCTCCTTCGTCGAGCCCACACAGGTGAGATGCGCTGCGGGCCTCAGGTTCGTCTCCGACAGCATCCTCTTGATCGTGGCGTGGGTACGTTCACGCGTGGAGCCACCTGCCCCATAGGTCACGGAAACAAAGGACGGATTGAGCGGCGCAAGCCGCTCGATGGCGCGCCACAGCTGGGCCTCCATGGCTTCGGTGCGCGGCGGAAAGAACTCGAACGATACAGACAGCGCCATCAGGCGGCCTCCGCGGGTTTGTTACGGCGTTGTGGCAATGCAGGAAGGACGGCCATCCAGACGACGACGGTCAGTCCCTTGTCGTCGCCAGGAGGTAGGGCTCGCGTGGAACTCAGGGTCAGGCCCGCCGACTTGCACCATTGCGCGACTTCCCGGTCGGTGAAGCCAAGGCGGCGATGCTGGTGCTCGTCGCGCAGGAACTCGAGGTCGTGCGGCGCGAAGTCGACAATCACGATCTTGCCGCCTGGCTGGAGCACACGGGCCGCTTCAACGACGGCAGCCGACGGATCCTCAAGGTAGTGCAGCACCTGGTGCAGCGTGATCAGTCCGAAGCTCGCATCCTGGAATGGCAGCTGGAAAAGGTCTGCACGACGGACCTGGACGTGATTGAGGCCCGCCTTCTCGACACGCGCACGCGCGATGCCAAGCATTTCGTTGTTCACGTCAACGCCGATGGCGCGCGTGGCACGCGAGGACACGAGCTCCAGGATGCGCCCTGTTCCTGTCCCCAGATCAAGGTAGCTGCCGACGGTGCCCGGTCCGATGAAGTCGAGCACGACGTTTTCGACCTGCTCTTCCTCGATGTGAAGCTTGCGGATGCTGTCCCATTCGGCCGCGTTCGCTGCGAAGTACTCCTGCGCCTCCTCGTGGCGCTGCTGGCGCACGGCATCCAGCCTTTCCATGTCCCGTCGCAGAACTGCATCATGCCATGGGAAAACTTCACTCAGCTTCTGCGCGAGTTCCCGCCCGCCTCCACCTTCTGCCAGGCGATAAAACACCCAAGACCCTTCCTTGGTCCGTTCGATCAGGCCGGCGTCACACAACAATTTGAGGTGGCGGCTGATGCGCGGCTGGCTCTGCCGCATGATGTGGGTGACTTCCGTGACCGTCAGTTCGGCTTTGGTAAAAAGCGCGAGCAACCGCAGCCGCGTGACTTCGGCGGCAGCCTTCAGGCCCGTCAGGAGGGTTTCAAGATCGTTCATCTGCGCTCCGTGCGCACATATAAACATATCTTTATATGGAGAGCCACGTATACTTCTGGTTGTATATGTTAATAGCCACGCGGCAAACGGGTCACAGAGGAAATTATTCAGAGCTCAAGAGGATGGTAACCTTATGCTGGCAAGATCATCTGACGAATAAGTTTTGAGCCGGATTGACCCAGAAACGCCATAAGGATCGGGTTATTTCAGGCCAAGGTGGGGTCAATGCTGCGCTATCTCCGGCACGGAGACGGTAGGCTGCGGCCATCGGCTTTTGAGCAAGGGTAGCAGCGCAATGAGCGCATACAAGAAGATTGCATTGGCTCTGACAACGAGCGCGCTCGTGTTTGCACCGTCTGTGGTGTCGGCAGAAGAAGCGGCAGCCCCGGCGGCAGCTCCTGCCCCGGTTGTCACCACGCAGGATGTCCAGGCCGCGGACGACAACGATCCGTTCGAAGGCGGCAACCGCGTGATGTTCGAGGTCAACCAGGTCCTCGATGAAGTCCTGCTGCGCCCTGTGGCCGTTGTTTACAAGAACGTGCTGCCGGACTTTGCGCAGGACGGCGTCCGCAATTTCATGAACAATTTGAATTCGCCGGTGATTTTCGCCAATGACCTGCTTCAGGGCGAAACCGACCGCGCAGGCGTGACCCTGCTCCGCTTCGGCATCAACTCGACGATCGGCATCGGCGGTCTCGTTGATGTCGCATCCGAGCTCGACATGCCCTACCACGACGAAGATTTCGGCCAGACCCTCGGCACCTGGGGCGTCGGAGAAGGTCCGTACCTGTATTTCCTCGTCATGGGCCCCTCCAACGCACGCGACCTGACCGGTTTCGTGGTGGACCGCGGCCTCGACCCGCTTACTTACGTTAACTGGGGCGACGACGAGCTGGAGTACGCGCCGGTCGCACGAACTGCACTTAATGTGATCGATTTACGCGCGCGCAATATTGAGACACTGGACGAAATTGAGCGCTCGTCCGTTGACTATTACGCGTCAATCCGTAGCCTTTACCGCCAATCGCGGGCTGATGCTATTCGGAACGGCGCCCCGTCCACGGACCTGCCTGATTTTGACTCTGGTGAAAGCGCTCCCGCAGCCACCAAATAGCCAAAATCCTGCCTCTGAATAGCAATCAGCTTGTGCTGGCATTCAGTTAGCCGCGCATGACGCGCGGGGGTGAGGATACGATGACGACTTTCTTTGGTTTGGCGCGCAGGGGCTTCATTGTCGCTCTTGCCGCCGTCGCGACAGGTTTTGCCGCCATTCCCGCATCGGCCAATCCTGATGCCCAGGCATTCACGCAGCGCCTGATCGATCAGGGCGTGCAGATCCTCAAGAACACGGCAGACCCGCAGCGCAAGCCGAAGTTCCGCGAGTTCATCACGCAATACGCCGACGTGCGCAAGACAGCCCGCTTCACGCTGGGCAACTATGCACGCACGGCCGCGCCGGCCGACGTCGACGTGTTCGTCGAGGCGTTCAAGAATTACGCGATCGCGATCTACGAGACGCAGCTCGACAAGTACAAGGGCGAATCCCTGAAAGTCGTCGGCTCGATCGAGAACAAGCCCGGCGACTACATCGTCAAGACGGTCGTGCAGGGCGGAAACGCAGCCGATGCGATGCGCATTGACTTCCGCATGTCGGGCGGCAGCGGCGCCTACAAGTTCTATGACATCTCCGTCGAAGGCGCCTGGCTCGGCATCTCGCAGCAGGAGCAGTTCAAGTCCTTCCTCGAACAGAACCGCGGCAGCGTTCCGGCCCTCACTGCCGACCTGAACGCCCGCACGCAGCGCATCCTCTCGGGCGGCAAGTAAGAAACCTCACGCAGAAACAAGAAAGGCGCCGCAGCCAGATGGCTCGCGGCGCCTTTTTCGTTTTTTGCCGGCCCTAGCGCACCAGCTTCTTGTACTTGATGCGGTGGGGAACCATCGCATCGTCGCCCAGGCGGCGCTTCCGGTCGGCTTCGTAGTCCTGGTAGTTGCCCTCGAACCATTCCACATGGCTGTCGCCCTCGAAGGCCAGCATGTGCGTCGCGATGCGGTCGAGGAACCAGCGGTCGTGGCTGATGACCACCGCGCAGCCCGCGAACTCGAGCAGCGCCTCTTCGAGCGCGCGCAGCGTCTCGACGTCGAGGTCGTTGGTCGGCTCGTCGAGCAGCAGCAGGTTGCCGCCGCTCTTCAGGAGCTTCGCGAGATGGACGCGGTTGCGCTCACCACCCGACAGATCGCCGACGCGCTTCTGCTGGTCCGCGTTCTTGAAGTTGAACCAGCCGCAGTAGGCGCGCGAGCTGACCTCGCGCTTGCCGAGAAGCAGCCGTTCGGCGCCGCCGGAGATCTCCTCCCAGACGGTCTTGTCCGCGTCCAGCTCGTCACGCGACTGGTCGACGTAGGCGATCTGCACCGTCTCGCCGATGCGCAGCGAGCCCTCATCGGGCTGCTCGCCGGTCGCGATCATGCGGAACAGCGTGGACTTGCCCGCGCCGTTCGGCCCGATCACGCCGACGATGCCGCCGGGCGGCAGATCGAAGCTCAGGTCCTCGATCAGGAGGCGATCACCG
>CAZYFM010000163.1:0-5895 GCA_964646885.1 uncultured Flavobacteriaceae bacterium | reverse complement strand
TGGCGTGGCCCGGGTTTGCGGGCGACGATGACGTGAAGGGACTGCCGCCGACCGTCATCCATGTCAATGAATGCGATCCGCTGCGCGACGAAGGGATCAACTTCTATCGCCTGCTTCTCAAGAACAACGTGCCGGCACGTTGCCGGCAGTCCATGGGTACGACGCATGGGGTCGAGATCATGGCCGTTGCGTGCCCGGACGTGAGCTACGACACGGCGCGCGACATCGCGGCGTTCTGCGCGAAGTAACGGGCCGCGCGAAGTAACCGGCAACAAAAAAAGCGGCGGCCTCGAGGGCCGCCGCCTGGTGTTTCCACCTCTCGCGCGCCGGATCAAGTCCGGCGACGAGGCATTAGTGGTGGTGACGGTTGATGTACCACTTCAGCGCGGCAACGATCTCGGGGATGTTGTGCGCGTGTTCGACCTTGCTGTGCAGTTCCTTCAGGTCCGGCGTTGAGCCGTAGTCGTGGATGATGCGGTCGAGTTCGTGGAGGACGTGCGCCTTGGCGTGCGCGAAGTCCTTCTCGTGGTGTTCGACGTGGTCGAGCAGGTGCTCGATTTCGTCTTCGATCTTGTCTTCCTTGCTGTCGTTCTTCGCGTGACCCGCGTCAGCGCTCGGCATGAAGCGCGCCGAGGCGAGAGCGTGGAGCACTTCGACCGGCACTTTCACTTCACGGCTGCGCGTGGAGCGACCCAGGACAAAACCACCCGAGAAGACCGTCATGGCGAGCACGATGGCCACGGCAAAGAACTCAAGTTGCGTGACTGTGACCGCGTTGATGCTGTTCAGAAATTCCATAAAACCCCCCAGTAAAAAGTCAGCCGAGGATTTATCAAAAACAGCGAAGCGAATCAGTCCGCATCTGCGCCGCACGCAACCATTTCACGCTTGATGTGATGTGGCAGCGACACCAAGTTCTGCGCATTTCGCTTCATGGAAGAACGCCCCGATTTTCATTCTTCGGCGGCGCTAAAACCGGGCGTCGGACGGGCACCAAGCGTGCGAATTTCCGGAGGCCTATTCTCCCGTGAGGAGAGCCAATTTTGTCAGCCTACTGAATAGCCTGTTTCAGGGCGACGGATTCACCGCATCCGCAGGCGCTGGTCTGGTTCGGATTGTTGAACACGAAACGCGCCTGCATCTTGTCGCGAACGAAGTCCATTTCAGTGCCGATCAGGAACAGGATGGCCTTCGGATCGATCAGGATGCGCACGCCCTTGTCTTCCACGACCTCGTCCAGGGGGTTCTGCTGCTCGGCATAGTCCATGGTGTACGTCATGCCGGCACAGCCTGCGTTCTTGAGGCCCACGCGGATGCCGACAACGGGCTTCTCGGCCTTGCCGATGGCGGCAAGGATCTGTTCGGCGGCTGCGTCGGTAAGGCGGAGCGCCTTGGGGCGCTCGCGGCGCGGTCTTGTGGCTTCGCCAGTGCTGCTCATGTGTCGCTGTTCCTTTCAGAACATGTTCAGTTCAAGGCGCGCTTCCTCGGACATGCGCTCGGGTGTCCAGGGCGGATCGAAGACCATGTTGACCTCGACGGCGCCGACGCCCGGCACGCGCGACACAGCCTCCTTGACCCAGCCCGGCATTTCGCCGGCAACAGGACAGGCGGGTGCGGTGAGCGTCATGTCGATGTTCACGTCCCGGGTGTCGGAGACATCGATCTTGTAGATGAGCCCCAGTTCGTAGATGTCTACCGGGATCTCGGGGTCAAACACCGTCTTGAGCTGCTTGATCAGCTCTTCCGTGAACGGATCGACATCCGCCTTTGGCGCCGTTGTGCTGTCCAGATCCATTTCAAGCTGCCTCGAAGCGTTCTCGCTCATGAGAATATGCCCCTGACCTTTTCGAGTGCGGACACGAAGCGGTCCACTTCCTCGTGCGTGTTGTAAAATGCGAAGGAGGCGCGCGCCGTCGCCGGAACGCCGAAACGCTCCATGAGGGGCTGCGCGCAATGATGACCCGCCCTGACCGCGATGCCCTGCTGGTCCAGAAGGGTCGCGACGTCATGCGCGTGGGCGCCGTCCATCGTGAACGAGATGATGCTTCCCTTGCCCGGCGCCTGTCCCTGAATGCGGATCCATTCGAACCCGGTCAGCGCGGTGGTCGCATGCTCGAGCAAGGCGTGCTCGTGCCGGATGAGTTCGGTCCGGTCGAACGTTGCCAGATAGTCGAGGGCGGCGCCAAGGCCTACGGCCTGCATGATGGGCGGCGTTCCGGCCTCGAAGCGCATCGGGGCCTTGCCGTAGGTCACCCGGTCCTTGTGGACCTCGTCGATCATTTCGCCGCCGCCGCGATAGGGCGGCAGCGTGTCGGCCCACTGGCGGGCCATGTAGAGGAAGCCGATGCCGGTCGGCCCGTAAAGCTTGTGCCCGGTCGCCACGTAGAAGTCGCAGCCCAGGTCCTGCACGTCGACCGGCGCGTGGACGGATGCCTGGCACCCGTCGAGCAGAACCGGAACTCCCCGGGAATGAGCCAACCGGACGACGTCCCTCGCAGGCGTCAGCGTGCCCAGGACGTTCGACATGTGCGTCAGGGTGACGAGTTTCACGCGCGGCGTCAGGAGCCCGTCAAATGCTTCAAGGTCCAGCGTTCCGTCTTCGAGAACGGGCGCCCATTTCAGCACGACACCCTTGCGCTCGCGCAGGAAGTGCCATGGCACGATGTTGGAGTGGTGCTCCATCTCCGACAGGACGATTTCATCGCCGGCCTGCAGGGATTGACCGAACGTGGAGGCCACCAGATTGAAGGCATCGGTACCGCCGCCGGTGAAGACCACCTGCGAAGCTGCCGGGGCGTTGATGAAGCGGGCGACCTTGCCGCGCGCGGCTTCGTACGCATCCGTAGCAAGATTGGACAGGACGTGGAGGCCGCGATGGACGTTTGCGTTCGATGTCTCGGCAAACTGGCGGACAGCGTCGAGCACGTGTGTCGGCTTCTGGGCCGAGGCCGCGTTGTCGAAGTAGATGAGCGGCTTGCCGTTCACCTTGCGCGACAGGATCGGGAAGTCCGCCCGCACGCTCGCCACATCAAAGCGACGTTGCGGTGTCTTCATGGCCGTTGCTCCGGTCATGCCGCGGCTCCTTCACCCAGAAGGTTTGCCTCAACCCAACGGGCGACGGGGTCCGCCAGGCTCGCCGGCACTGTTTCGATGACCTGCGCGAAGTAGGCGGCCAGCAACATGCGGCGCGCTTCGGCTTCCTCGATGCCGCGGGATTGCAGGTAGAACATCTGGTTGGCGTCGAGTGCCCCCGTGGCCGCTCCATGACCGCACTTCACGTCATCGGCATAGATCTCGAGCTCGGGGCGATGGAAAATCTCGCCGCCTTCGCCAAGCAGCAGACCTCTGGCAAGCTGATGGCTATCCGTTCGTTGCGCGGCCTGCCCGACCTTCACGCGTCCCTGTACGACGCCACGGCCGCCCCGCGAGGCTGTGCCCCGCGACAGGAGCCGACTGCGCGCGCCCGGCGCCTGGTGATCAATTTCCACCGACAGATCAATGACTTCGCCATCGCGCGCGGCAAAGGCAGACGAGATCTCGCACGATGCGCCCTCGCCCGCGATCAGCACTTCCGCCTGGCCGCGATGGAGCTGGCCACCCGTGGCCAACGTCACCAGCCGATAGGTGGCGTCCTTGGCGAGTTCGATGCGGTCATCCTGCAGGCGAACCAGGCCCGCGCCAGCCCTTGCGACGCGCAGGTGCACCAGCTCCGCGCCCTCGCCCAGCGAGACGTTCAGCCGGCTCGTGGTGAGGCTGTCGTCCGTGCCGGCGTGATCAATGACTTCGACCAGTGTCAGGCGCGCACCGTCTTCCAGCACCACCACGCCCCGGTCGTGCGCCATCGCGCCCGCGAGCCTGGAATGGGCATGCACGATGAGAGGGGTGTCAATGGCTGTGCCGCGGCCGACGCGAACCAGCAGTCCATCAGCGGCGAAGGCCAGGTTGAGATTGTCGATGAAGGATTGCGAAGGGGTCAGCCAGGGACGCAGCCAGAGCGAGGGAACCGCCAGCGCATCCGACAATCGCATGACCTCGAAGCCATCCGGCAGCCGGTCCGCAGAGGGAAGCCGCACGACCATGCCCTGCCCGATTTCCGCTTCCAGCGCGACCTGACCGGCAATCCATGCGGGCCTCGGCAGGGAAACGGGTGAGCCGGATTTCACTGCCGCGGGCAGCTCTGCGCGCATCGCCGCGAAGTCGGCGTACTTCCACCATTCCTGGCGGCGCCCGGGCGCACCATCGCGTCCGATGCGCGCAAGCGCCTCGGCACGAACCGGTGTCATCCATTCCTTGCCCGGCAACTGGTCCTGCACGCCTGCCCAGGCGGCCTGCGCACTTGCGGCGAAGGCCGTGCCCGGCGATGGACGTGCGCTTGTTGCTGCCGTCATCAGGCCACCTTCACGATCGAGTCATAGCCCTCGGCCTCGAGCTGATGCGCGAGTTCGGGGCCTCCCGACTTCACGATGCGTCCACCCGCGAGGACATGGACATGGTCCGGCGGGATGTGGTCGAGCAGGCGCTGGTAATGCGTGATCACAAGGAAGCTGCGGTCGGGCGCCCGCAGAGCGTTGATGCCGGACGAGACAACCTTCAGCGCGTCGATGTCGAGGCCGGAGTCGGTCTCGTCGAGGATCGCGAGGCGCGGCTTGAGCATGGCCATCTGGAGGACTTCATTGCGCTTCTTCTCGCCGCCGGAGAAGCCGACATTGACCGCGCGCTTGATCATCTCGTCGCTCATGCCGAGCTTCTCGCGCTCTTCCTTGATGCGGCGCAGGAAGGTGACGGCATCGATTTCAGGTTCTCCGCGAAGCTTGGCCTGCGCATTCATCGCGGCCCGCAGGAAGTTGATCGTGGTGACGCCCGGAATTTCGACGGGGTACTGCATGGCGAGGAATATCCCTGCCGCGGCACGCTGCTCTGCATTCTGGGCCAGAAGGTCTTCGCCCCTGAACAGCACGCTGCCGCCGGTGACGTGGTAGCCAGGCTTGCCAGCGAGCACATGCGAGAGCGTCGACTTGCCGGATCCGTTGGGACCCATGATGGCATGGACCTCGCCTGGTCCCATCGTCAGCGTCAGCCCCTTGAGGATCGGCCTGTCGCCGGCACTGGCGTGAAGATCCCGGATCTCAAGCATCATAATTCTCCCGATAGGGCACGACATCACGGCTGCGGCGCCTGAAGAGGCTGCCCACGAACCAGGTCACGGTTGAAAAGACCGCTATCACGGCGGCGATGATCAGAAGTGTCGAGGCAATCGCGGCAAAGAGCGCGGAGACAAAAATGGCCACGAGCACGAACGCAAGCGCCGCCATCCAGCCCCGCAGCGTGCGCGGTCGCAGTTGGGACCAGTTGATGTAAATCCGCGTTCCGCTGTCCTGTCCGTTCATCCGACGCTTCCTTCCAGGCTGACGCCGATAAGCTTCTGCGCCTCGACAGCAAACTCCATCGGCAGTTTCTGGAGCACCTCGCGGCAGAAGCCATTGACGATGAGGGTCACGGCCTCCTCGGCGGGAATGCCGCGCGAGAGGCAGTAGAAGAGCTGGTCATCGCTGATCTTGGACGTCGTCGCCTCATGCTCGAACTGGGCCGAGGCATTGCGCGTCTCGATGTAGGGCACCGTGTGGGCGCCGCACTGGTTGCCAATCAGCAGGGAGTCGCATTGCGTGTAATTGCGCGCATTCTCGGCGCGGGCATGCGCGCTGACCAGGCCGCGATAGGTGTTCTGCGCGCGGCCTGCGCTTATCCCTTTTGAAATGATGCGGGATGACGTGTTGCGGCCGAGGTGGACCATCTTGGTGCCGGTGTCGGCCTGCTGCAGGTTGTTGGCGATGGCGATGGAGAAGAACTCTCCCACCGAGCCGTCGCCGCGCAGGATGCAACTCGGATACTTCCAGG
>CAZYFM010000162.1:3013-5997 GCA_964646885.1 uncultured Flavobacteriaceae bacterium | reverse complement strand
CGCGACGCGGCCATGACGATGGGGTACATTTTCTTGTGCATTGGTGCCCCTTGTCCAAACTCAACAGGGGGCATGTGTTCGATTTCAGCGACCAACCGAGTGAGCGTGGAAGCTGAGACCGTAGAATACTCGGCGTCACCAAAATGTGTCAGAGCACCATCGGTGCCTATTGGAGCACACGAAGCATGAAAAGGCACCCAGACAAAGGTAACGGCAAAGAAGAGGGTGTGAAGCAATCCCTTGGCACCAGGATTGTTTCAGCTGTTGTGAAGGGTCTCCTCAAGGGCTTCTTCCGAACCATCACATTCGTCTCCTATTTGGGGCTGTTTGCGTATGGGTTCAACACGGAGCCAAAAGGTGTCGACTTGTTGGCAGGGCCACTGTCATTGATTGGATTGTGGATGCTGCTCTACAATTTTGACTTGGTTGTGCAGGCAGCCAAGAGATAGCGATGCAATAGCCTGTAGTGCTTGCATGGTATCCCGGAAAGAGTCGCAAATCTTACGAACCGCGTAGGCCCAAGGATTGCTCACGCCAAGCCGCCAAAGCGCCAAGAGGCTGAGCCCTTCTTTCGCGCCGAAGGCGCAATACAGGGTTTGATCTGCGCTGCGCGCAAGTGACTGGCAGCCACCTCTTGGCGCTTTGGCGGCTTGGCGTGAGCCCCGCAGCGGTCGCACCAGTCACGGCTCGGCAGGAAGGAGAGGGCGGTGATGTCACTCACCGCGCCCAGGCCCCGACACCATCAACCGCCCCGATAGCCTAGGACAGGATCGGCGCCATCCCCGGCTCCGCCTTCGCCATCGCCCGCTGATATGCCGGCCGCGCACCTATCCGCGCGAGATAGGCCTTCACGTTCGGAAGTGCGTCGATCGACGTGCCGCGGAAAGCGCGAGCCGTGGTCAGGCAGTACACCATCATGATGTCAGCCGTCGTGAGGTTCGTGCCGCCGAAGAACGGCGTCTGCCCGAGGCGTGTCTCCACCATCGACCAGCCGCGCTTGTTGCGGTCCTCGACGAAGGCTGCCGCCGGATTCTCTCCGCCGCGCGACAGGACCAGCTGCATCATCAGCGTCGTCATGAACGTGCCATTCGACCAGTGGAACCAGAACAGGTGGTCGGCGAAATCGGGGTGATCCGGCGCAGGCGCGAGGCGTCCCTTGCCATGGCGCGTATTGATGTAGTCGCAGATGGCGCCGCTTTCCCCCAGCACCAGCTTGCCGTCGGTGATCACGGGCGCGATGCCCATCGGATGCAGGGCCTTGTACTCGTCCGGCGCCAGGCGGTTGTCCGCGCGCCGGTCATAGCGCTTCAGTTCGTATGGAATTTCCAGTTCTTCGCAGAGCCAGACAATGCGCTCGGACTGTGAAATTCCAAGATGATGGACCGTAAGCATGAAGGCACCCTGTGTTGTGAGTGCTCCATCATGCCACATCGTCCCGGCTGCGTCATGGCCGGGACCCGCTTTGTACCCATGCCGAGAACGGCTCTAGCTCGCTGACGCGAAGTCCTGCTTCCAGCGTGCGATCAGCGAGCGGTTGTCGTGGTCCCAGGGATGGAAGCCTGGGCGGTACCACGAGAAATAGGTCCGCCATCCCTTCGAGAAGATGCCCGGATTGCGCCAGACAAACTTCTTCACCGCCTTGCGCGCCTCCTGGGGGCTGTATCCATCCGCTTCAAGAAGGCGTGCGGCATAGGTGGTGATGTTCGCCGTGAACATGATGGTGATCAGCGCCATCGCGATCACGCGGCGCATGTAGCGCTTCATCGGCGACCAGTCGCGCGTCACGTGCATGAAGACGTCGTAGGCGACGCCCTTGTGCTCGGTTTCCTCCATGGCGTGCCAGCGCCAGAGTCGCTCGATTTCAGGCGACACACCGTCGAAGAAGCTCATGTTCTCGGCGTGCACGTCGGCCATCATCGCCGTGAAGTGCTCGAGGGCGATTGTCGAGACGAGCATTGCCATCGGACCGCGCGAGCGGACCAGGTCCGTGCGCTCCTTCACGGCCGCCTCGATTTCGGCGACGGGGTAACGTTCGCGGTCGATGAGCTGGTTGAGCTGGTGATGCTCGCGCGAGTGGATTGCCTCCTGCGCAATGAAGCCGCGCACGTCCTCGGCGAGCTTGCCGCCGAGATCCTTGCGGTAGTTCTTCACCGCATCCATGAACATGCGCTCGCCCTCCGGGAAGGTGAGCGAGAGGGCGTTGAAGACGGCCGTGCCGACCGGATCGCCACCAAGCCAGTGGCCATTCTTCGCGCTGGAAACGTCGAAGCGTATGTCGCGCGGCGGAACCTGGATGTCAGCGGGCGTTGACTTTGAGGTCATGTAACTATGTCCCGTAATTGAGCGTGTGTGCCCCTGGGGCAGGGGCTTGTCAGGATGGAAAATGGATGCTATCGAAAAAAATGTCAATAGCGACAAGAGGCCTGCCAATGCCGCCCCGCAAGCCGCCATCCCCGCGCGTGCGTCGACAGCCGGAAGAAGCGCGTGAAAACATCCTCGCGGCCGCCGAGGGACTGCTGGTGCGCGAAGGGCCGCTGGCCCTGAAGCTCGTGGAAGTGGCCGCAGCCGCCGGCGTTGCGAACGCGACTGTCATGCATCACTTCGGTTCGATTGACGGGCTGCACGCGGCGCTGATGGAGCGCATGACCGGAAGCCTCGTCGAGGCGGCGCTCGCGGCAGCCGCCGACGCCGAGCGCAATCCCGGCCGCGCCATCGAGATCACCGTGCAGGCGCTCTTCGATACCTTCGAGGCACGCGGCGCCGCGCGTCTGGCCGCCTGGCTGGAGCTCACCGGCGAGTGGCGCCGTTTGACCGGCGTGCGCGAAGCCATCAGCCAGGTCGCAAGGCGCCAGGGTCAGCGCATGGGGTTGAGCACCGCCGCCGCAGAGGAATTCGTCCTCGCCAGCCTTGCCCTCGCCATGGGCGCCGGCCTCTTCGGCAGTTCGCTCGGTCAGCTGATGGGCAAGCCCAAAACCCTGGTCCGC
>CAZYFM010000162.1:0-2913 GCA_964646885.1 uncultured Flavobacteriaceae bacterium | reverse complement strand
CAGCCTTCAATTGACGGCGCGGACAGCGATTGCTGAAATGGAGGCGCATATCAGTGCACGCACCTCAGGCAAGAGTGAACGATGACCGGACCCAAGGATCTCAACGAAGACTTCGTGCGAAGCCTGCCGGACGATGGTCCGGTGGTCATGGTCAACCTCGTCAGGTTTCGGCAGCGCGCGCTGGACGGCAGCGGGTCCGGTTGGGATGCCTATGTGCGATACTCAAAGGGCGACATGCCGTTGCTGAAAAAGGTCGGCGCCACCGTGATCTGGTCAGGAACGGTTGAAGGCGCGGCATTCGGAGACCTGCGCGATGGCCGCTGGGATTGGGTGGTGCTCGTCCACTATCCAAGCCGTGCCGCTTTCCTCGAGATGACGACATCCGCGGAATACGCCGCAATCAATGTCGATCGTGAAAGCGGTGTGGAAGAGCACCTCATCCTCGCGGCAAAGCAAAGTTATTCAAAGTGGACGCCAAAATCTGCAGCGACTTGAATTGCCGCCCGGGAAGGGCAAGATTATGTGCAATCGGCCCCGTGCGGGCCTGAACGCCATGGATTGATCATCGCTTGACCGAGAAAGCCGAACACCTCGCCCGCCTCCTGTCTGCCGCCCGCCGCGTCGTGGTCTTCACGGGGGCTGGCATCTCGACGGAGTCCGGCATTCCCGACTTCCGCAGCCCCGGCGGGTTCTGGACGAAGAACCGCGTCATCTATTTCGACGAGTTCGTCCGCTCGCGCGATGCGCGTGTCGAGGCGTGGACGCGCCTCTTCGACAATCGCGGCACGATGCAGAAGGCCGAGCCGAACGCAGGCCATCGTGCCATCGCGCGCCTCGTCGCGGACGGAAAGGTGACGGACGTCATCACGCAGAACATTGACGGCCTTCACCAGGCCTCGGGCGTACCCGCCGCGAACGTGATCGAGATCCACGGCAACGCCACCTTCGCCAAGTGCCTGGAGTGCGGCGCGCGTCACGAGTTCGCCGACATCGAGCCCGCCTTCCGCGAAACCGGCGAGCCGCCGACCTGCCGGCGCTGCGGCGGCATTGTCAAATCTGCAACCATTTCCTTTGGCCAGGCCATGCCGGAAGAGGAAATGGCCCGCGCCGAGGCCGCCGCGCTGGCGTGCGACCTGATGCTGGCCATCGGATCTTCACTGGTTGTTTATCCTGCGGCCGGCCTGCCGATTGCGGCCAAACGCAGCGGTGCGAAACTGGGGATCCTCAACCGGGACCCGACGGAACTCGACAGCCTGGCAGACCTCGTAATAAACGCGGAAATCGGCCCCACGCTCTCCCGGATTGTGGGAGTAAATTAACCAGCCTTTGCCACACTGCCTGCCTCGTGCTACTCCCCCTTTTGACGTCTCATAACGCAAGGAAGAACGGCCTATGGCTTCGCTTTTCACGCTGAACAAGGAAGAAGAAAACAAACCGGCAGAGGCTCCGTCTTTCACCGCCATTCCCCAGGCGCTCTTCAAGTCCCGCACGGTCCTGATCTTCGGCGAAGTCGACATGAAGATGGCCGAGCGCGTGACCGCAAACCTTCTCGCGCTCGTGGCCGATGACCCGAACAAGGACATCAAGGTGGTGATCCATTCGCCGGGCGGCCATGTCGAATCCGGGGACACGATTCACGACGTGATCAAGTCGCTCCGCCCGAAGGTCAAGATGATCGGCACGGGCTGGGTCGCCTCGGCCGGCACGCACATCTACCTGGGTGCCGACCGCGCGCACCGTTTCTGCCTGCCGAACACGCGCTTCATGGTCCATCAGCCCGCGGGCGGCATCCGCGGCACGGCGTCCGACATCGAGATCGAGGCCGAGGAAATCCTGAAGGCCCAGGACCGCATCAACCGCACCATCGCCGACGAGACCGGCCAGCCGCTCTCCAAGGTCAAGGATGACACGGACCGGAACTTCTGGATGTCCGCCGAGGAAGCCAAGGCCTACGGCATCGTCAGCCGCATCATCGAGCGGATCGACCTGGCGTGAGAGGCGGGAAGGCAGCGCCCTGGTGGCAGGGCGCCGTCGTCTACCAGATCTACCCGCGCTCGTTCTGCGACAGCAATGCGGACGGCATCGGCGACCTGAAGGGCATCGAGTCGAAGCTCGACTACATTGCCTCGCTCGGCGTGGATGCCATCTGGCTCTCGCCCATCCATCCGTCTCCCAATCGCGACTTCGGCTATGACGTGGCCGACTTCGACGGCATCGCCCCCGAGATGGGAACGATGGCCGACTTCGAGCGCCTGATTGCCGAGGCCCACCGCCGCGGCCTTAAGGTGATCCTCGACGAGGTGCTCTCCCACACGAGCGACCTCCATCCCTGGTTCCAGGAGAGCCTGAAATCCCGCACCGGCGACAAGGCCGACTGGTATGTCTGGGCCGACCCGCGCGAGGACGGCACGCCGCCGAACAATTGGCTCAGCGTGTTTGGCGGACCCGCCTGGTCCTACCACCCGCTGCGCCGCCAGTACTACTTCCACAAGTTCCTGAAGCAGCAGCCCAAGATCAACCTCTACAACGCCGAGGCGCGCAAGGCCGCCATCGACGTGCTCAGGTTCTGGCTGGACCGCGGCGTCGATGGCTTCCGCCTCGACGTGGCGAACTCGTACCTTCATGACGCGCAGCTGCGCGACAACCCCGCCGTGCCGATGGCCGAGCGCACTGCCCATCACTGGGCCCACGCGCCGAACCTGCAGCGGCGCATCCGCGACTCCAACCTGCCCGAAAACCGCGAGGTGCTGGACGATATCCGCGCCGCCGTCGACAAATACGGGGACAGGTTTGTATTCGGGGAGTTCTCCGAGGAGCCCGGCCTGCTCAGCCACTTCGCCGGCCGCGACCATGGCCTGCACACGGGCTACACCTTCACCTTCCTCGAGGACCGGACGTTCCGCCCGAAGGTCT
>CAZYFM010000161.1:0-6083 GCA_964646885.1 uncultured Flavobacteriaceae bacterium | reverse complement strand
GTCCCGCTCCCGTTGCACCGGATTCATCTATCCGGCGCCGAAGAGAAAGACCATGACCCAGAACCGCATCCTGATTACCAGCGCCCTCCCTTACATCAATGGCATCAAGCACTTGGGTAACCTCGCCGGCTCCATGCTGCCGGCCGACGTCTATGCCCGTTTCCAGCGCATCAGGAGGCGGGAGGTCCTGTTCATCTGTGCGACCGACGAGCACGGCACGCCCGCCGAACTCGCCGCCATCGCCGAGGGCCTGCCGGTCGACCGGTACTGCGAGAAGTGGTGGCAGGTCCAGAAAGACCTCTCCGACGGCTTCGGCCTGTCTTTCGACCATTTCGGCCGATCATCCTCTGCCCAGAACCGGGAACTGACCCAGCATTTCGCCAAGGTCCTCTGGGAGCGCGGCTTCATCGAGGAGCGCTCCACCACGCAGGTCTATTCGCGTGCCGAGCAGCGCTTCCTGCCGGACCGCTACGTCATCGGCACCTGCCCGCACTGCGGCTACGAGCGCGCCACGGGTGACCAGTGCGAGAGCTGCACGCGCGTGCTGGACCCCGCCGACCTCAAGTCGCCCCGCTCGTCGCTGTCGGGTTCGACCGACATCGAGTTCCGCGAGAGCAAGCACCTGTTCCTGAAGCAGTCCGGCTTCTCCGACCAGCTGCGCGCCTGGATTTCCTCGCGCACCGAGTGGCCGCAACTGGTGAGCTCGATCGCCTTCAAGTGGCTCGACGAGGGCCTTCAGGACCGCGGCATCACGCGTGACCTGTCCTGGGGCGTGCCCGTCAACGCCGCCGAGTGGGGCCCGAACCCCGAGGGCAAGCGACCGGACGTCGAAGGGCTGAAGGGCAAGGTGTTCTACGTCTGGTTCGATGCCCCCATCGAATACATCGGCGCCACCCGGGAATGGGCCGACGCCGCGCCCGGGACCAATGCACGGGACTGGAAGTCCTGGTGGTTCGGCGACGAGGCGCAGCAGAAGGTGCGCTACGTGCAGTTCATGGGAAAGGACAACGTTCCCTTCCACACCGTGGGCTTTCCCGTGACGATCCTCGGCTCGGGCGAGAAGTGGAAACTCGTCGACCAGATCAAGGGCTTCAACTGGCTCAACTATTACAATGGCAAGTTCTCGACGAGCCAGAAGCGCGGCGTGTTCATGGATGCCGCGCTGGAGTTGCTGCCGGCCGACTTCTGGCGCTGGTACCTGACGGCGAATGCGCCCGAAAGCGCGGACACGTCGTTCACCTGGCAGCACTTCAGCGACACCGTGAACAAGGACCTCGCCGACGTCCTTGGCAATTTCGTCAATCGGACGCTGAAGTTCACGCAGAGCAAGTTCGGGAACGTCGTGCCCGCGGGCGGCAAGCCCGGCGCGAAGGAGACGAAGCTCGCCGAGGAACTCGAGCGCCGCTTCGGCCTCTATACGGCCTTCATGGAAGAGATCCAGCTCCGCAAGGCGGCGGCCGAGCTGCGCGCGATCTGGGTGCTGGGCAACGAGTACCTGGCCGATGCTGCGCCCTGGACGACCGTCCGCACCGACAAGGACGCCGCCGCCGTCAGCGTGCGCGTCGCGATCAACCTCATTCGCCTCTTCGCGATCCTGTCCGCGCCCGTCATTCCGTTCGCCGCGCGGGCGATGGCGAAGTCGCTGGGCCTTGATCTCCAGGCGCTGCACTGGCCGAAGGGCAAGATCGCCGACGAACTCGACGTCCTGAAGCCCGATCACGCCTTCGAGGTACCCAACGTGCTGTTCGCCAAGATCCTTCCCGAACAGGTTTCCGAATGGGAGACGCGCTTTGGAGGAACGCCGACGGCATGAGCGTGACGGTTCGCCGACTTGGAGTTGGTGATGCGCTCGCTGTCCGAACGCTGCGCCTCGCCGCCCTGAGGTTGTTTCCGGACAACTTCGGGTCGGCGTGGGAAGAGGAGGCACAGCACCCATTCGCCTTCTGGGAGAACCGATTGCGGGGCCCTGCACGCACACTGGGTGCCGAGAGCGATGGGAAACTGGTCGGAATCGCGTCGGTGTCCCCAAATTCACGCGTCAAATTGGCGCACACTGTCGAGATCGGAGGCTTCTACGTCCAACCCGAATTTCACCGCCGCGGGGTTGGTCGCGCCCTCATGCAATCAGTGATGGAGTTGCTGCGTTCGGACGAATTCCCCACGCCGGTGAAATTTGCAACCCTGACTGTGGTCGCTGACAACGAAGCGGCACGTCGGTTGTACGAATCCTTCGGTTTTGGCGTGTGTGGAAAATTCGAACACCAACTCTGCGTCGACGGCATCTACCACGATGAGTTGATCATGCGTGCGCGCATCACCTGATCGCTACCCATTCGGGTAGTTGAATCCGGAACTGATTTGTTTCACTTTTGAAATACAGAAGGGATCGGGCTGCTGATGGGGATCAGTTCCGATGCGGGGAAGTCGAGCTGGGGGCATTCATGCCGCGTCGAGCGACTTTCGCTTTGGGTATTGTTGCTGTTTTGTTGTCTGCCGGGAGTGTAGGAAGTCAGGATCCATATCGGGCCAGGTCTGAAGCAGAGTCGGCAGCCAGTGCGCTTCCGATCTATGCGCCGGAGACGTTCCCCTCGCAACCAGCGATAGGCGAGCCGTCGTCGGAGCCAGCAACCCTGGATGAGCGTGCCGTTCACGCCCCCACGCCGATCGTTCCTGGCACCGCCGCAGAATCCGAAGTGCCCGTGGCGCCCGCCACAGGTCCGTCGTCAGAAACACCTGTGATTTCCTCGACTTCCGTGTCGCCCGCGGCGGTCTCTGCCGTCGCCGTGGCAGCGCCTGCGATCGCCACCTTCGTTCCCGCTCGGGCACGCGCCATGATGATGGCCCGCGAGGTGCCGGCGTCCTATGAGCCGCGCGCCTTCGAGACGGTGGTCGAGCCCACCATGTCCCCGGACAGCACGCTCGCGTCCTCCGCGCAGCTCCTGACGGAAGACCCGGCGCCCGTTTCCGACCTCGCGCAGAAGCGCCTGTTCGGCACCGTGCCCGATGACATCGAGCCCTATTTCGATCTCTTCATGTATGTGAGCAAGGCCACGCGCGGTCCGCTCGCGCAGCACATGTTCATCTTCCAGCGCGACGCCGACGGACGGATTGTTCCGTACGCGGAGTGGAAAGTGTCGACCGGCCGCGAGAAGATCGAGATCAACCGCGAGCGCAAGGTCCGCACCACGACGCCGGAAGGCATCTTCCAGCTCGATCCCGACCGCATGCACGAGAAGTACTGGTCGCGCAGCTGGAACAACGCGCCGATGCACTACGCGATGTTCTACGACATGATGAACAACGGCCGTCAGACGGGCCTGGCCATCCATGCCGCCGTCGGCAAGTCCAAGATCGCCCGCCTCGGCAAGCGCGACTCCGCCGGCTGCGTCCGCCTGTCGCCGCAGCACGCCAAGGAGCTCTTCTTCAAGGTCCGCACAACCACCAGGGGATCGGTCCCGGTTCTCGCCGTCAACGAGAAGGGCTCGACCGACCGCTGGGGCCGCGTGCAGCGCGACGAAGCGGGAGCCATGCTCCTCCAGGATGGTTATCGCGCCGTCCTCTTCGTGGAGAACTTCGACGGCCGCGAGGAAATCTCGGGCCCCGTCGTGGCGTACACCAACTAGGTTTTTCCCCCTCCGATGGGGGTAATTCCGGAAGCTTCTGGGGGCTCTGGATGCGTTGCAAAAAGGCTTCAACCATCGCGGGTTAAGCAACTTGGCTGCAACGAGATATTGAGCACCCGGATGGTATGAGTACACTCTGGCTCGAAATAGGGGTTGGCTATGGGTTGGTTGCTCAGATCTCTGAGCTTGGCGTTCATTATTGCCAGTGTGTCGTTCGGCGGCTTTGTCCTTCTGCAGGGCCGTAGCGGCGAGCAATTGAGCATGGAAGCGCAGCGTCTGCGTCCGGCGATCGACGACTTCGTTGCCCAGGGCAACGTGGCCCTGCGCACGCTCTTCGAGACATCACGCACGACGCCGGCCCGCACCGTCCAGGCGCCCGCCCAGCCGCAGCAGCAGAAGCTGGCCGACAAGCCGGGCCAGCTGCCGTTCATGGTCATCGAGCCGAAGGACTTCGCCGCCCCTGCCATGGCCCGCTTGCCGGTACCCGTGCCGCAGGTCAATCCCGCCGAAGTTTCCGACCTTCGTCTGACGCAGGCCGAGGGCCAGTCGCCGATGGACCTGTCGCCCGTCGAGGCCCGCCTGCGCATGCGCGTGCCGCAGGAAGTGCTCGAGTATTTCGACCTGTTCCTCTACGTGAGCAAGGCGACGCCCGACAAGGGCACCTGGGCCCAGAAGATGTTCGTCCTCGCCAAGACCGAGGGACACGTCTACGAGCTCAAGCATTCCTGGCCTGTCTCGACTGGCCTGGAAGAGCAGGTGATGTCGCCGGCCGGCAAGATGCTCGGCACCCACACGCCCGAGGGCGTCTTCAAGCTCGACCGCTACCGCTCCTACGAGGACTACACCTCGCGCCAGTGGAAGTCGCCGATGCCTTACGCGATCTTCTTTGACTGGCAGACCCAGGGCCGCCCGTCGGGCCTCGCGATCCACGGTTCCGACGCCAAGGGCGAACTCGACCTTGGCAAGCGCGCCTCGCACGGCTGCATCCGCCTCGCGACCGAGAACGCCCGCACGCTCTTCGAGATGATCACGACCCAGTACAAGGGTCGAGTGCCGAAGTTCCGCGTCGATCCGGATACCGGCACGATGAGCACCAAGGGCGTGCTGGTCCGCGACGAGAACGGCAAGGTCAGGATGACCCCGGGCTACAAGGTCCTGGTCTTCATCGAGGACTACGGCGGCCCCCAGACCGACACGGTCGCCGCCCTGTTCTGATCTCCCCGCTTTCAGGAAGCTGCATTGGGCAAACGCGCCACTTAATGGGTAGAGCGCGCGCCGGAGCCTGTGTATGTTGATGCATCGGCATTGACACGACACGGGTGCATCATGAAGTCCAACCTTGCGGTTTCCCCCCTCCAGGCCAAGGTGCGCGAGGAAGCCTACCGCCAGCCGCTCGAGACCCTCAATCCGGCCCAGCCCGCGCTCTTCGAGCAGGACGCGATGTGGCCGATCTTCGAGCGCCTGCGCAAGGAAGACCCCGTCCATTTCACGCGCGAGAGCGACTACGGCCCGTACTGGTCGATCACCAAATACAACGACATCATGGCCGTGGACACGAACCACCAGGTCTTCTCGTCCGAGCCCGCAATCACGATCGTCGACCCGGTCCTGTCGCAGGGCCCGCTGCCCATGTTCATCGCGATGGACCCGCCCAAGCATGACGAGCAGCGCAAGACCGTAACGCCGGCCGTGTCGCCTATGAACCTTGAACGCCTCGCGCCGCTGATCCGCGAGCGCGCCGCCGGCATCCTTGACGCGCTGCCGATCGGCGAGACGTTCGACTGGGTCGACAAGGTGTCCATGGAACTCACGGCGATGACACTCGCCACGCTCTTCGACATCCCGCAGAAGGACCGCCGCAAGCTGACCTACTGGTCCGACGTCGTGACGGCGGTGCCGGGCCACGGCCTCATCGACACGCTCGAGCAGAAGCTCGCGATCTTCGTCGAGTACCACGCCTACTTCACCGACATCTGGAACCAGCGCGTGAATGCGCCTCCGGGCAACGACCTGATCTCGATGCTGGCCCACGGCCCCGCCACGCGGAACATGGAGCCGCGCGAGTACTTCGGCAACGTGGTGCTCTTGACCGTCGGCGGCAACGACACGACCCGCAACACGATCTCCGGCTCGATCCTGGCGCTGAACCAGAACCCGGACCAGTACCGCAAGCTGCGCGAGAACCCGGGCCTGATCCCCTCGATGGTCTCCGAGACGATCCGCTGGCAGACGCCGCTCGCGCACATGCGCCGCCGCGCCAAGCAGGACATCGTCTTCCAGGGCAAGAAGATCCGAGAGGGCGACAAGGTCGTCATGTGGTACGTCTCGGGCAACCGCGATGACGAGGTCATCGAGCGCCCGAACGACTACATCATCGACCGCGAGCGCCACCGCCAGCATCTGTCCTTCGGCTTCGGCATCCACCGCTGCGTGGGCAACCGCCTGGCCGAGCTGCAGCTG
>CAZYFM010000160.1:0-6236 GCA_964646885.1 uncultured Flavobacteriaceae bacterium | reverse complement strand
CGACAACAGCTACGGAAACCCGCTCTGGCTTTGACCGCCCCCCGTTGCTATCTCTAGCCCCCTGTTTTGCTTCGATTTTCCGGTTCCAGACCTCTCCATGATCGCCTCCGCCCAGATTGACCGCATCCTCGACCGCTATGCAGAGATCGAAGCGCGCATGGCGTCGGACGCGGGCGCGTCTTTCGCCAAGCTGGCAAAGGAGTATGCGGAGCTCGGCCCCATCGTCGCCAAGGCGAAGGAAGTGCTCGGCATGCGCACGGAGGTGACGCAGCTCACAGCCATGTCCTCCGACATGTCGGCCGACGCCGAACTGCGCGCCATGGCGGGCGACGAGCTCGTCGAGCTCAAGCGACGTCTCCCGGAAGTCGAGCGCGAACTGTCCATCCTGATGTTGCCGAAGGATGCCGCGGACACGGGAAGCGCGCTTCTTGAAATCCGCGCCGGCACCGGCGGCGACGAAGCCGCGCTGTTCGCCGGAGACCTCTTCCGCATGTACCAGCGTTACGCGCAGCTCCAGGGCTGGCAGTTCGAGGTCATGAGCGAAAGCGAGTCCGACCTTGGCGGCTACAAGGAAGTGATCGTCAGCGTCAACGGCTCGGGCGTCTTCGCCAAGCTCAAATATGAATCAGGCGTCCATCGCGTCCAGCGCGTGCCGGCCACCGAGGCGCAGGGCCGCATCCACACCTCGGCCGCGACGGTCGCCGTGATGCCGGAAACCAGCGACGTCGACATCGAGATCAACGAAAGCGACCTGCGCATCGACGTCTATCGCGCGAGCGGCGCCGGCGGCCAGCACGTCAACAAGACCGAAAGCGCGGTGCGCATCACACACATCCCGACCGGCGTCGTCGTGGCAATGCAGGAAGAGAAGTCCCAGCACAAGAACAAGGCCAAGGCGATGAAGATCCTGAAGGCCCGCATCCTTGATGCCGAGCGCGAACGCCAGGAAAAGGAACGCGCAGCCGACCGCAAGGACCAGGTTGGTTCCGGCGACCGCTCCGAGCGCATCCGCACCTACAATTTCCCGCAAGGCCGCTGCACCGACCACCGCATCAACCTGACGCTCTACGAGCTCGACCAGGTGATGCAGGGCCTGTCGCTGGGCAAGATCATCGACGCCCTCGTGAACGATGACCAGGCCCGCAAGCTCGCGGCGCTCGACGAGAGCGCCGCCGCATGAAACGCGATTGAAGCAGCCTCATGGAAACCTGGCAGTCGACCGAAGCCCTGCGTGCCGCTGCCGCGCGGCTTGCAGCAGCCGGTGTCGAAGACGCCATGCGCGAAGCGCGCCTGCTGGCCAGGGAATGCGCTTCCCGGGAGCAGTTTGAAGCGTTCATTCACCGCCGCGCCAACCGGGAGCCGTTCGCCTACATCGTCGGGCGACGGGAGTTCTGGTCGCTCGACTTCGAGGTAAATCCCGCAGTCCTGATCCCCCGACCGGACTCCGAGACTCTGGTGGAGGCGGCGCTGAAGGAGTTCGCGGCCAGGCCTCCGGCCCGCATCATCGACCTCGGCACGGGTTCCGGCTGCCTGCTCATTTCCCTGCTGCATGAGTGGCAGGAGGCAACCGGCGTGGCCGTCGACATTTCGATGGAGGCGCTCGAAGTCGCGCGCCGCAATGCAGTCCGGCTGTCAACCTCAGGACGCATGCGTTTCGGCTGTCGGGACTTCGCTGTGACGGGCGACGAGCGATTCGATCTCGTGGTCTCGAACCCGCCCTACATTGCCGACGCGGTGATTGAGTCGCTTGAGCCCGACGTGCGAGATCACGAACCGCGTCTGGCCCTGAGCGGCGGCAAGGATGGCCTTGAAGCCTACAGGCGCATTGCCGCGGCATTGCCAGCCCTGCTTACAGCGGGGGGGCGGGTAATGCTCGAAATCGGATATGATCAGGCTGCCGGCGTGACCCGAATCCTTGAAAATCAAGGACTTCGCGGCATCCGTATCGTTAAGGATCTCGGCGGTAACGACAGGGTTGTGGTGGCAACGGCCCCGTGAAAGGCGATGGCCTCAGGAAAACTGCGAGAATTCGCTTGGAACGGGGCCGGCTTTTCGATTAGCTTCCCCCCGACTGAAGGGTTTGAGCGCGCGGGCCACAAGGGGTTTGGAGCCACGGCGCGACCGGTTAGCCGGGTTGACCGCACCAATGTGAACCAGCGGTGCCTCCCGAAAAACCACCACAGCCTGACAATGGCAGCCTGACAAATCCGCACGGCGTCGTAACTCGATTTTGAGGACCGCAACGAAAGCGCAAAGGGGACTTCGGTCCCGGATCGTTCCAGCCACGACATTCGCAATCAGGCCCGATGGCCTCGATCACCGCAGTCGCCGGCGAAAAGCAACATTCTTGAACTGACAACTGAAAGAGAAGACGGACATCCCATGAACATGAGACCGGGATCTAACAACAATAACAACAACAAGAGGGGCAGGGGCCGCGGGCGCGGCAAGCACCACGGCGGCGGAGGAGGCGGCGGGCAGCGTCACCAGGGCGCGCCGCAGCAGAACCAGGACCAGGTCTTCAACATCCATCGCACCATCGACTCGAATGGGCCTGACGTGAAGATCCGCGGCAACGCGCATCACATCTACGAAAAGTACCTGCAGCTGGCGCGAGACGCGAATTCGTCCGGCGACCGCGTGATGGCCGAAAACTATCTCCAGCACGCCGAACACTACTATCGCCTGATCATGGCCTACCAGGCGCACACGCAACAGCAGCAGCAGCAGGCCCAGCCCTATGGCGGTGGCCACCAGCAGGGGCAGCCGCAAAGCCAGGCCGGCCACTACGGCGGTCCCTATCGCAATCAGCCGCAGTCGCAGCAGGGCGAAGCCAACGGCAACGTCTACGATCAGCCCAATGGCAACGGCAATGGCGCGTCTCATTCCGAAGCGTCTGTCGTGACCAGCGCATCGGCCTCTGCCGCCCAGGACGACGTCTACAACGAAGAAAACAGCGGCCGCTACGATTGAGCGACGCCATCGCGACCAGGGCGACGCCTGCGGACGCCGTCCTGCGTGATCCCGTCAGAGACTGACGAGCGCCTGCCTCATCTTTTCGATCGCGCTTCCCCAGTCGCCAAAGGCGGGCTGCCGGAAGAGCCGCGCCGTGGGGTACCACGGTGTGTCGTTGCGGTTCGCAAGCCAGCGGAAGTCGACGGCAAAGGGCAGCAGGATCCACGTTGGCTTGCCGAGAGCACCGGCGAGATGCGCGACGGACGTGTCCACCGAAATCACGAGATCCAGCTGCGAGACAAGCGCGGCCGTGTCGCCGAACGAGCGGAAGTGCTCCGTCGGATCGAACAGGGGCACGTGCGCCAGGAGTTCGGCGTCCCCCGGGCGCTTGTCCTTCTGGAGACAGACAAACTGTACCTTTCGGCTTTCCAGCACCGGCAGGAAGGTCTGCAGCGCAATTGACCGGTTCTGGTCGTTGAAGTGCTGCGGGTTGCCGGCCCAGGTCACGCCCACCTTCAGGCGTCCGCTGAACTTCTCCAGCCTGGCGCGCCACTGCTCGACCTTCGCCGGATCGGCTGAAAGGTAAGGGACGCGCGCGGGAATCGTATCGACGCTCAGGTCGAGCCGGTGCGGCAGCGAGGGAATGGGGCAGAAAACGTCGAACGGTGGCAGCGGATCGCTTTTCGTCACCACGATAAGCGCAGGATCAAAGCTGCGGCACAGCTCGACCAGCGGCTCCTGCACCTCGACGACGACCTGGGCATCCATCTGCATCAGCTGGCGCGCAAAGCGGATGAACTGGATCGTGTCGCCGTGGCCCTGGTCCGTGTAGAGGAAGATGCGCTGTCCCGCGATGGACTCGCCCTTGCGCCACAGCGGCGCGTCGTACTTGCGAAGACGCTCGTAACGCGCATCGTTGATGTTCATGCGGGCTTCGTAGTCGGCGAGCCCGTCCTCGAAACGTCCGAGCGTCAGCAGGCACAGCGCACGGTTCCAGCGGGCACCGGCATGCCCGGGCGCGATGTCGAGTGCCCGGTTCAGCACCGTGATCGCTTCCTCGTAACGCTGCATCTGGCAAAGCAGCCAGCCCAGATTGCTGAGCGCGCCAGGATGGTTCGGGTTCAGCCGTCGTGCAGCCTGGAACGCCGCAAGCGAGGCCGGCAGCTCGTTGCACGCCGACAGGGCCGCGCCATATGCCAGCATGGCCTCGAAGCTTTTGGGGCCCAGTTGGGTTGCACGCGCCAGGTTGGCGGCTGCCAGCTTGTGCTGGCCGATCTGGCTCAGGAACTGGCCGCGGCGAAGGTAGAGCTGCGGATCGGAAGGAGATTTCTCAAGGGCGCGGGTCAGCGCATCGATCGCACGACGGGGGCGCTTGAGGCGCATGCACGCCTCGCCGACAGCCTTGAGTTCTTCGGCGGTCGCCTCGGGCGATGCGCCAATCCGGTCAAGCAGGTCGGCGGCCTGCATGTGATCTCCTCCGCGCTCGGCTGTTGTGGCCGACCGCAGCAGGTCCGTTATTTTCGAAGGAAGTGCAGACATGCAGATGGATTACCGGCACATACCTGATTCTGCAATTCGCACGTCCCGCGCTAGAGGGACTTTTGCAGACGAATGATGGGTGTGACAGCCCATGTTTCGCCCGTCTTGGTTTCCAGGGTCGAAACTGCAACCGTGACTTGTCCCTCGATGCTGATCATCGCACCATCGTCAAAGCTGAACCCCGGAACCACGCGAAGACTCATGACGGCATCCTTGCGGTCGGCGCCAGCGAAGTCGACATAGTCATTCAGCTCAATCTTTGGCGCGACCATGATGGAGAAGCCGTCCGGGAGAGGCTGGACGACTTCCAGTTCGCACTCCGCGAAATTGCGCTGGAAGAGGCTGGGCAGTGCCGCGCTGTAGCCGGCAGCAATCGACAGCTGGGATTGCGCGGCCGGCAGGGTTTCGAACAGCTGGGACTTGAAGCGATTGCGCACGCGAACGTCGTAGATGTTCAGTCCGACGACGAAGTCGCCGGTTTCGTGGCTGAAGCTGTTCCGCCCTTTCCATTCGGCCAGAACTGACCAGTCCCCGAGGCGCAGCCCCATCTGCACTTCCGCTTTCAGGTGGTCGGTGGACGCAAGGTCGAAGCGCACGAAGTCGTCGGCAATTGCGCCGAGCTCGACCTTGCCTTCGAGGATGCCGTGGAGAAGGCGGAGCGACACGCGGGCCTCGGGCGAGAACATTTCGGCCCAGGCCTTCTCGCGGTTCCCGCGATAGGCGATCTCGGTCCAGGTGAACTTCGATCGAAGCGAGCTCTCAATGGATACACTGCTCTTGACCTGCAGTTGTCCCTGCAGGTCTTCGGCGCGCGCGTGGCCGACAGACATCATGAGCACCGCGACGCACACGGTGCCGATCCCCCACCTCATGAGAGCCCCCCAAAGCCCTGCGGCTCCCATCTCCAACCGCGCCTGCAACCTAGCATGGAGGCGCGCGCCTGCGATGCGTCTTGTTGGGCGATCGATCCACTGAATTCTCTTGCTCGCAGCAGAAACCGGGAGGGCGCGCTACATCCCCAAGGCGAGCGGCGTTCACCCCTTTGGCGAAATGCGTATTGTTAACGAAACGGAGGAATCACATGAGCGTGTCTCAAGCAGTCGTCGGCATGCGCCGCGTGGCCTTCATCGCGGCCAGGAACTTCTACATGCGCGAGATGTCCGCGACGGATGCGTCCGAGCGTGTCGCGTCCTGGTTCTCCCAACCGGAAGTGCGCGCCGGCATCAACCTGCGCAAGGCGTCCATGACCACGCAGGAACTCGAAGCCTATATCGGGCGCTTCGACCAGCACAGCCGCGTGCTGCTCGCGATCGTCGACCAGCACACGGATCTGCCTGTCGGCTTCATCGACATGGATATCGACTGGAAAGTGGGACGCTGCCTCGCCAGCATGGTGATTGGCGAGGAGGAGTACCGGAACACCGGTGTGACGACCGCGGTATCACCGGCATTTCGCGCCTATGTCTTTGACACGCTCGGACTGAAGATCCTGACCGCCACGGCACTCGCCACCAATGTCGCGGTCGCACGTTACCTCAAGGGCACCGGTTGGACGTTGCAGCAGGTTCTGAAGGGCCGCGTCACGCGCTACGATGATGGAGAGGCGGTGGACCTTCACCTGTACAGCCTGACGAAGGAAGCATGGAACGACTGGATGGCGTCCAATCCAGAAAGGCTCCAGGCCATGCTCGACGACGAACCCAACTCGTCACGTCACCGCAAATGAAAAAGGCCCGGGTGAA
>CAZYFM010000159.1:0-6276 GCA_964646885.1 uncultured Flavobacteriaceae bacterium | reverse complement strand
AGGGCCTGCATGGCCTGCGCATCCTTCGCGAGAGCCTGGAAGGCGGCTGCCTGCTGCGCCATGGCTTCATGCGCTGCCGGGTTCTTCGCAGCCGCTTCGAAGCCGGCCGCGTTCTTTGCAAATGACTCAAAGGCATTCGCGTTCTTGGCCATCGCCGCAAAGGCTTCCGGGTGCTTGCCGAGGGCCGCAAAGGCCTGCGCATGGCCTGCCATGGCGGCAAGTGCCTGCGGCTCCTTGGCCAGAGCTTCGAAGGCGCTCGCATTCTTGGCCATCGCGTCGAACATCTGCGCATTGAACGCCGCCGACTTCAGGCTGGCAGCCATGCCCTGCGCATCCTTCGCCGCAGCCTCCTTGCCGAACGAAGCGAAGGCCTGCGCATTCGACGCGAGCGCTGCAAAGGCCTGCGGGTGCTTGGCCAGCGCCGCAAAGGCCTGCGGGGCCATGGCAAGGGCTTCAAGCGCATGCGGCTCCTTTGCGAGTGCCATGAAGGCAGCGTCGGAAGCCAGCGCCCTGAACGAAGGATCCTTGACCATCAGCTCAAACGCGTCCGTCTGCATCAGCTTGGCCGTCGTTTGGTCACCGAGCTGCACGTCGGTCGCCTGAACCTGCGGCGCCTGGAAGCGCTGCGCGGGCGCGATCGTCCCGACCGCTTCTTCTCCGCTCGGCGGATTGTTGCTTCCGATGATCAGGGCGCCAACAACGACCGCGGCAACCGCCGCGCCTGCGAACAGATACTTCTTGTCAATTCCGGTCTGCATTTCATATCTCCCCACGCCAATCCAAGCGCGTCCCCCTCAAGTTGGACCGTGTCCCTGCCGCCGTCAATTGAGCGCTGGTCACACTTTAATCGAGCAATGGGGAGGCGCACCTGTAGCGATCTGCGCCGTTGCTGCGCTGCGACAGGCGCCGATTCCCCTGTTGAATCAAGAGCCTTCGCGACCTTGCCAGTCGCTGCGTCACGAACTTGCCAAAGAAACAGGCAAGCCGCCCTCAACTGCGCAGCCGGATCAGCCCTTCCTGGGCAACCGATGCCACCAGCTTGCCGTCCCGGGAGAACATCATGCCCCGGTTGAAGCCGCGGCCGCCGGCAGCGTTCGGACTGTCGTGCGAGTAGAGGATCCAGTCATCCACCCTGAACGGATGGTGGAACCACATGGCGTGGTCGAGGCTGGCTGACTGCAGTCGACCCGAGAACCAGCTCACGCCATGCGGAATGAGGCAGGTGTCGAGCAGCGTCATGTCCGAGGCATAGGCGAGCACGCACTGGTGCATCGACAGGTCATCGGGCATCACGCCCTTGGCCTTGATCCAGACATCCTGGTAGGGCGGAGCCTTCTTCGGGTTGATGAGGTCCTCTTCATCGTCCACGGGCCTGACATCGATTGGGCCAGGCTTGGTGAAGTGCTCACGCGCCGCCTCGGGCAACTGATGCGCCAGTCGCTTTCGGCGCACATCTTCCGGCTCGAGCGTTTCGGGGCCGGGAACCTTGGGCATGTCAAACTGGTGCTCAAGGCCCAGCTCCGGGACCTGGAACGATGCCGCGAGATTGAAGATCTGCTCGCCGTGCTGGATCGCGACGACGCGCCGTGTGGTGAAGCTTTTTCCGTCCCGTGACCGGTCGACCTCATAGAGGATCGGCACCTTGGGATCCCCCGGACGGATGAAGTAGGCGTGCAACGAATGACAGATTCTTCCTTCAACTGTTCGTGAAGCGGCGACCAGCGCCTGCCCCAGCACCTGCCCACCGAAGACCCTCTGCCAACGATCTTTTGGGCTGATACCGCGGAAAATGTTGACTTCGATCTGCTCCAGATCGAGCAGTTCGAGCACCTCCTGGATGGTCCCCTTCATTTTCTTCCGCTGCTGCCTGTTTGTCGAAATTAGGTCAAATTCATGCTCTCAAAGTGTTACGGGCTGATTGCGAAGGCGCGCAAGTGCGCGAATTCGCCCGTTCCATCAAGGGGCTGAAATGGAATTAGAGAAATACGTCACGGCGGCATTCGACCAGGCTGTGTGGTTCACCAACTCTGTCATCGGGACCGTCGCTGGCTCCATTTTCGGCGGCTGGATCGCCGTCGCAGGCTTTCTCGGCTTCATTGTCCTCATGTTCATCCTGACCAGCCTCGCCTCCCCCCGCCGCTGAAGGCAGCTATTCGAGACGCTGTCCGGCCAGCTTGAGCTTCAGGAATGCGGCGATCGCAGCATTCTGGACGTCCCGGTTGGTCTTCTTCTGGAATCCGTGCCCTTCGTCCTTGGCCAGCAGGTACCAGGCCTCCGCGCCGTTGCCCCTGATGGCGGCCAGCATCTGGCTGGCCTCGCTCGCGGGCACCCGCGGGTCGTTCGCACCCTGGATGATCAGCATCGGCCGCTTGATCCGCGTGACATTGGTAAGAGGCGAGATCCGCTGCAGGAACTCTTTCATCTTCACGTCGCGCTCGTCGCCATATTCGACGCGACGCAGATCCCGGCGGTAGCCACTCGTGTTGTTCAGGAACGTCACGAAGTTTGAGATGCCCACAACGCTGACGCCGGCAATCAGGCGGCTGTTGTACTCGATCATGGACGCGTAGGCCATGTACCCGCCATAGGACCCGCCATAGACACCGACCCGACGCGGCTCAAGCGTCGGCTGGCGCGCGATCCAGTCGAGCGTGGCGCCGATGTCCCGAACCGAGTCCATGCGGCGGGGGCCGTTGTCCAGCTCGACGAAGTACTTTCCATAACCCGTCGAACCCCGGACATTCGGCGCCACCACGGCGATTTTGAGTTCCTGCACCAGATACTGGATGAAGGCGTTGAAGTTGGGCCGGAACTGCGACTCCGGTCCGCCATGCACATGGATCAGCACAGGCGTCTTCGTCGTCACGCCGGTGGGGCGATAGACAAAGGCCGAAATTTGTCGCGGCTTCCCATCGACGGAATCAAACGTGTCGTAGGAAACGAGCTCCGGCGTAACGAACTGCGACTTGTCCAATCCGCCGACTTCACTGTCCGTCCACTGGATGGGCGGCCGTTTCCCGAGATCCCAGACGAAGACATCCCGGCCGGCTGTGCCGTTGAGGGTGAAGCCGAGGCGGCGACTGTCGGGACTGAATCTGATCTCTTCGATCTCGCCGGGCGCAAGGCGTGGACCAGGCGATTTGCGGCCACGCTTCGTTTCCATCAGGAACAGGCGGGAGAAACCCTTGTCATTGACTGTGAACGCCAGCGTCCGCCCATTGGGCGCGATCTCCAGGCCATCTACGTCAAGATCGATGTCTTCCGTCAGGACTTCCTCGTCATCGGTACGAAGGTCGTAGCGAACGACGCGGCGAAACTCGCTGTCTTCATCAGAGATGTAGAACAGGGACTTGCCATCGGGACCAAAAACAGGCGACCCGCGATAGATCTTCACGGGCGACGGACGAACCTGCACCTTTCGACCATTCGTGAGATCCACCAGCCACACTTCCTGTTCGCTGACGGAGATGTCGCGCGTCACGGCAAGCGTGAGCCCATCGGGCGAGAAGTCGCCGGGCGTCCAGCTTCCGTCTTCCTCCAGCACGACGCGCGCGGTCTTCGGATCATTGGCATCCGCCACGAGGATCCGGTAGCGAGAGGAATCGGAAGGTACGCTGGTCCAGGCCAGCCACTTGCCATCGCGTGAGAAAACGGCGTCCGTGTTCCGGGAGCGCCCGTCGGTGACACGCACGACCTGCCCGTTGCGTTCGTTCTGGAGATAGAGCTGGAACAGCTCATTGCCGCCCGTATCGCGGCTGAAGAGGATCGACGTCTGCGGCCAGCGTCCGGGCCGGTAACGCGCCGCATTCACCGGTTCGTCATGAAAGCTGATCTGGCGGCGCATGCCGAATGGCGCATCGACACGATGAAGTTGCGCGGTTTCGCCGAAGCGCGTGTTGATCAGGATCCCCCGTCCGTCCGGCGTGAAGTCCATCAGCCCCGCACCACGCGATGCCTGGTACAGTCGCAACCTATCACGCATGGAGGCCGGAAGTTCCGGGATGTTCTCCAGGACGAGATTGCCTCTTTCGACACGCCGCACTTCTGGTGCCGCCACCGAAGACGGGGCAGCGGAAACGATGGCAACAGCCGCAAGCAAGGCCGCAACGCGCTTCATCACGATGGGGATCCCGGTATCTGGAGTGAGGCTCGCACTCTACCGAATCCGCATTGCATGCGTCGACAGTCCAGCATAATTAATGTTCCCAGTTTGTTGCCAATTTTCCGCGAGAACGCAGGCTGAAACATGACGGTCATCGAATCCCGGGTAAGCCTGAACACCGATACAGCCCGCGCAAACCGTGAGGGTCACCTGAAGCTGATCGCGGAGATACGCGCCCTTGAGGCACGCATCCGGGCAAACTCTGCAAAATCTGCGAAGAAGTTTGCCGAGCGCGGACAACTGCTTCCCCGTGACCGCGTCGACCTCTTGCTGGATCGAGGCACGCCTTTCCTCGAACTCTCCACTCTCGTGGGGCTGCGCATGCATGACGACGACGGCGCGGAGAACGCCTCCGGCGGTGGCGTCATCACCGGCATCGGTACTGTCTCCGGCGCGCGTTGCGTGATCAACGCCAGTGACGCCGGCATCAAGGGTGGCGCTGCAACGCCGATGGGCGTCGACAAGACCCTGCGCGCGCAGGCGATCGCGCTCGAGAACAGGCTTCCCTACGTTCAGCTCGTTGAAAGCGCAGGCGCCAACCTGCTCCGCCAGGCGGAAATGTTCGTTCGCGGCGGGCGGACATTCGCGAACCTCGCGCGACTGTCGCGGGCCGGAATACCAGTGATCGCCGTCGTGCACGGATCGTCCACGGCTGGTGGCGCCTATCAGCCTGGCCTCAGCGACTATGTTGTCGTGGTCCGCGACCGCTCGAAGATTTTCCTCGCGGGCCCGCCCCTTCTGAAGGCCGCAACGGGAGAGATCGCGACGGACGAGGAACTCGGCGGCGCCGAACTCCACTACAATGTGTCCGGCCTGGCCGAGTACATGGCAGAAGACGATCGCGACGGCATACGTCTCGCCCGCGAGATTTTCGCCAGAATCGGATGGGGAAGGAACACTCCTGCCAACCGCACCTTCAGGGAACCGAACTACGACCCCGAGGAACTCCTGTCGATCGTCCCCCTCGACTACCGCAAGCCGTATGATGTGCGTGAAGTCATCGCCCGCATGGTCGACGGATCGGAATGGCTGGACTTCAAGCCTGAATACGGCCCGCATACGGTATGCGGCCACGCCGCCATCCAGGGGCACGAAGTCGGCATCATCGGCAACAACGGGCCCATCGATCCGCAGGGCGCAGTCAAGACCGCCCAGTTCATCCAGCTCTGCGACCAGTCCGGCATTCCGCTGCTCTTCCTGCAGAACACGACGGGCTACATTGTCGGAACGGATGCCGAGCGTGGCGGAATCGTCAAGCACGGCTCGAAAATGATCCAGGCTGTGACGAACGCCGCTGTTCCAAGGCTCACCCTCCACATTGGTGCCTCATTTGGAGCGGGTAATTACGGCATGTGCGGGCGCGCCTTCGATCCTCGGTTCATCTTTGCCTGGCCCAACAACCGCATCGCGGTAATGGGGGGCGAGCAGGCGGCCAAGGTGATGACCATTATCGCCGAGGAAGGCGCGCGCCGGGCAGGCCGCGAGCCCGACACGAAGGCCCTGGATGCCAGCGCGAGGCAGATCATCGACACCTACGCGGCCGAGTCCACGGCGTTGTTCGCTACCGCACGCCTGTGGGATGATGGTATCATCGACCCTCGCGACTCCCGGCGCGTCGTCGGGATGTGCCTGGATGTCTGCCGCGAGGCCGAAGCGCGGCAACTGAGGCCAAACTCATTCGGCGTGGCGAGGATGTAGGCGACATGGCAAACAGGGAAGGTTCCAGCACCATGGACAGGATCTTCGGCGGAGCAGTCGTTCCGACCCTTCTGAAACTGGCAGCGGTATCCGTGGTCGTAGGCCTCGTCTTCGCCGCCTTCGGGATCGACCCGATGAACCTCTGGCGGGACTTCGGCGCAACGATCCGCGACGCCTGGGTACTGGCGCTGGATGCCGTGAACTGGAGCTGGCAATACGCTGCCCTCGGCGCCATCGTCGTGCTGCCGCTCTGGATCATCTACCGCATTGTCGTCGCCATTGGCGGCCGCCCGAAGGGCTGACCTGCCAGCCTTCCGCAGTCATGGTCCGCCCCCGGGCATACGCTTCGCGTATCCCGAGCACAGGCTCCGGCGGACCACCCACGACTTTGCACATTCCATGACACACTGTTAAGT
>CAZYFM010000158.1:0-6327 GCA_964646885.1 uncultured Flavobacteriaceae bacterium | reverse complement strand
ACCCTTACGCCGCCCTCATTCCCCTTCCCGGTTTCATCAATTGTCAAATCGCAGCCGCTCGACGAAAAAGCATCGCCCGTGCGAAGGTCGCCCGTGACGCTTACTTACCCGACGAGGGAAAACCGCACTGAACCCGGCACCGAAGTGCGCGTCGCTCATGCAGGACGCGGAAATTAAGCGTGGGCCCGGGCAGAGTCAACGCCATACGTGCAATTTATTTTGGTCAGAATTGCCGCACTTAACCAAACCCGGAAAATTGGCTCGCAACCGCGAGAAATCGAATGCAACCTAGCCCGGACGGAAATGCAACCGTCACTTGATTGACACGGGTGGAAAGAGCGGCCAATCGAATCACTTGGGCGCTTGTGGGTGAGTTGGGGTAAGGCGTTGAAACCGCAGGGTAGCACGGGAAGTCAGAAGGCGTCCCGGCCTCAGTATCGCTGGGGCCGCGCTGCGACGACCATGGGCGTCGCCCTGATCCTGCTCTTCTTCACGCTCGTTGCCCTGATTTCCGCAGACACCAGCCGCCCCGGCAGGCATTCGGCCTGGCTCGGAACATCCGCCCAACCCGCACCTGCCACAGGCGCGATCGCAGCGGTGCCACGCCCCACCCGGGACGTTCGCGAGATCGAGGTCGAGCGTGGAGACACGCTGAGCGGCCTTCTTGTCGACGAAGGCGCCAGCATCGAGGATGCGCAGGCCGTCACGGCCGCCCTCGCTCCCGTGTTTGATGCATCAGACCTGAAAGGGGGGCAGAGCGTCACGCTCGTGTTCTTCACGTCGGGCGAAGCGTCCGCAGGTTCCGTGCTGACGTCGGTGTCGTTCAAGCCCAGCGTCGAAAGGGACATCACCGTCACGCGCGCGGAAGACGGCACGTATCACGCCGAAGAAAAGGTCAAGGCGCTCAAGCCCCTCGGCGCCCGCGCGCAGGGCACGATCCAGGGCAGCCTCTACCAGTCGGCCAAGGATGCCGGTGTGCCGGATGGCGTCATTGTCGACATGATCCGCATCTACTCGCACGCCGTCGACTTCCAGCGCGAGATTCGAGCCGGTGACAGATTCGACGTGCTCTATACGACGTATGCGGACGAAAGCGGCGAAGTGCTGAAGAGCGGCGCCATCGACTACGTTCAACTGACCCTGTCAGGGCAAGCGAAGCCCCTCTATCGCTTCACATCGGCCGAAGACCAGACCACCGACTACTACACGCCGGAAGGAAAGAGCGGCAAGCGGCTGCTCATGCGCACCCCGATCGACGGTGCGCGGCTGACGTCGGGCTTCGGCATGCGCAGGCACCCGATCCTCGGCTATTCGAAAATGCACAAGGGCGTGGACTTTGCTGCGCCGACCGGGACGCCGATCATGGCCGCAGGCAGCGGTACGGTGCGGTTTGCCCGCTGGTACGGCTCTTACGGCAACTACGTGCGCATCGCTCACGTGAACAAGTACGAGACGGCCTATGCCCACATGAGCCGCTTCGCGCCCGGCATCCGCGAGGGAGCGAGAGTGCGCCAGGGACAGGTGATCGGCTATGTCGGAACCACGGGCCGCTCGACGGGTGCGCACCTGCACTATGAAGTCATGGCGAATGCCGCGCAGATCAACCCGATGGATGTAAAGCTGCCGACCGGCACCACCCTGGCGGGAGCGGACCTGCCGGCTTTCAAGGCCCACGTCGCCCGCGTGAACGGCGTTCTTGACAACTGGGGCCAGGCCCCTGCTCTGGTAGCGCAGGGAGAAATCCTGCGCGCCAAACTGTTGCCCTAGAGGGTCCTGAACTTCATGCATGCGTTTCTTGTAGCGGCCGCAGCCGTTGCTGCGACGAGCTGGCAATTCGATGTCCGTACGGACCCTCTTGGCCAGAATGTCTACATTGCGGAAGCGACGGTGAGCGAAGAGCTTCCCCAGGCAAAGCTCCGGTTTTCCTGCGGCGGCATTGTCGGTGTCGAACTTCAGTTCAACCTCGGCCAATCCTCCTACTCCGGAAAGGATCTCTCGATCGATGAACCCGCGTGGGAAGACGTGACGTTCCTGTTTCCGGAGGGCCCCTATCCCACGACCACCAAGCAGGCGCCTCTCACCGACGGGGTCGGCACGTTCGAGATCAAGGGAAATGACGCGATGTTCATCGCGAGGCTGTTTCGCAGCGGCGGCGAGGTCAGCATTGAACACAACACGCAGTCAGCCCGGTTCCTGCTCGACGGCGCGGCAGGACCGATCAACGAAGTGATCGATGCCTGCCCGTTCAAGTACGCCGACCAGGACTAACCGGTTTCAGTGAAGCGTCGCGCTCCTGCGCGCCTCGTTGATCAGCAGACCATTGCCGTCCGCCGACACGCGCACCGTGTCGCCTTCCTTGATGCGCCCCTGCAGAATGTGTTCCGCGAGCGGATCCTGCAGATGGCGCTGCACGGCGCGTTTCAGCGGTCGCGCACCGTAGACCGGATCATATCCGGCATCGGCCAGCCACTCGCGCGCAACCTGGTCCAGCTCGATCGAGATCTTGCGATCAGCCAGCAGCTTCGCCAGTCGCGCCACCTGGATATCGACGATGCGATCCATCTGCGCCCGGCCAAGCCTGTGGAACAGGATGATCTCGTCGAGGCGGTTCAGGAATTCCGGACGGAAGCGCGAACGCACGATCTCCATGACGTCTTCGCGGACCGCTGCCGTGTCCTCGCCCTCGGCCTGCGCCGCGAGGATATCGCCACCGAGATTGGACGTCAGGATGATGACGGTGTTCTTGAAGTCGACTGTTCGTCCCTGCCCGTCCGTCAGACGGCCGTCGTCGAGCACCTGCAGCAGCACATTGAAGACATCGCCGTGTGCCTTTTCGATCTCATCGAACAGGATCACCTGATAGGGCCTGCGCCGGACCGCTTCCGTCAGGGCGCCACCTTCCTCGTAGCCGACATAGCCCGGCGGAGCCCCGATCAGGCGGGCCACCGAGTGCTTCTCCATGTATTCCGACATGTCGATGCGAACCATCGCCGTGTCGTCGTCGAAGAGGAACGCCGCCAGCGCTTTCGTGAGCTCCGTCTTGCCCACGCCCGTCGGCCCAAGGAACAGGAACGAGCCAATGGGCCTGTTGGGATCCTGCAGGCCGGCGCGCGCGCGGCGGACTGCTGCGGACACGGCGTGAACGGCTTCTTCCTGGCCGACGACGCGCGACCCCAGCGTCTGCTCCATGCTGAGGAGTTTCTCCCGTTCTCCGGCGAGCATCTTGTCCACGGGCACGCCGGTCCACCGCGAGACCACCTGGGCGATATGCTCTTCCGTCACGGCTTCGTTGACGAGCTGCGTCTCGCTCTGGGCCTCGATCTTCTTGAGGTCCTTTTCGAGCCCCGGGATCACGCCATAGGCGATTTCGCCAGCCTTCGCGAGGTCGCCGCGACGCTGCGCGAGCTCCAGGTCGTGGCGTGCACGATCCAGCTTTTCCTTGATCGACTGCGCCTGGCCAAGCTTGGCCTTCTCCTGCTTCCACCGCTGCGTCAGCGACGAAGACTTTTCCTCGAGGTCCGCCAGTTCCTTCTCGAGTTTCTTCAGCCGGTCCTTCGAAGCGGCATCCGTTTCCTTGCGCAACGCTTCGCGCTCGATCTTCAGCTGCATGATCCTGCGATCAAACTCGTCGAGCTCTTCCGGCTTGGAGTCCACCTGCATGCGCAGGCGGCTTGCAGACTCGTCTACCAGGTCAATGGCCTTGTCGGGCAGGAACCGGTCCGTGATGTACCTGTTGGAAAGCTGCGCCGCCGCCACGATCGCGGAGTCGGTGATGCGTACGCCGTGGTGAAGCTCGTACTTCTCCTTCAGGCCGCGCAGGATCGAGATCGTGTCCTCGACCGTGGGCTCGGAGACAAACACCGGCTGGAACCGGCGCGCGAGTGCCGCGTCCTTCTCGACGTGCTTGCGGTACTCGTCAAGCGTTGTCGCGCCAACGCAATGCAGTTCGCCACGCGCCAGGGCCGGCTTCAGCAGGTTGGAGGCATCCATGGCCCCGTCCGCCTTGCCGGCGCCAACCAGGGTATGCATTTCGTCGATGAAGAGAACGATGCCGCCTTCCGCTGCCGTGATCTCCGTGAGGACCGCCTTCAGGCGTTCCTCGAATTCTCCACGGTACTTTGCGCCGGCGATGAGAGCGCCCATGTCGAGCGAGAGGAGTTTCTTGTCGCGCAGGGACTCCGGCACATCTCCATTCACGATGCGCAGCGCGAGGCCTTCAACGATCGCCGTCTTTCCGACACCGGGTTCGCCGATGAGGACGGGGTTGTTCTTCGTCCGGCGCGAAAGAACCTGGATCGCCCGACGGATCTCCTCGTCGCGACCAATCACGGGATCGAGCTTTCCGGCCCTCGCGGCTTCGGTGAGGTCGCGCGCATACTTCTTGAGGGCTTCGTAGCCCTGCTCCGCAGATGCCGTGTCGGCCGTACGACCCTTCCTGAGATCGTTGATCGCCTCGTTCAGCTTCTGGGGCGTGACGCCTGCTTCCTTCAGGATCTTCGCAGACTCCGGCGCCGTTCCGATTGCCAGCGCAAGCAGCATGCGTTCGACAGTGACGAAACTGTCGCCCGCCTTCTTCGCGATCTGTTCGGCCTCTTCGAGGAGCCGCGCGGTCTCCGGCGCGACGTAAAGCTGGCCTGCGCCGGAGCCCTCGACACGAGGCTGGCGGCCAAGAGACGTTTCCGTCGCCTGCAACGCCTTGCCCGGGTCACCGCCCGCACGACGTATGAGGCCTGCCGCCAGACCCTCCTCGTCGTCGAGCATGACCTTCAGCAGGTGCTCCGGTGTCAGACGCTGGTGGCCTGAACGCTGGGCCAGTCCCTGGGCGTTCTGGAGGAACGCCTGCGCGCGTTCCGTGAATTTTTGCAGGTCCATGTGCGATTTTCTTTGTTCTGTCCGGCTGGTGGACGCCTTCAGTGACGTTACCGCCCGAAAGCGCCACCAACCAAGTCGTTGAAGTGATTGTTCCCCATCCATTTGGGGTGGAATTTTTGTTCTGCAAGCTCTTGTAAATGCTGGCCTTTGAACCAATTTCTGCCTGCTGAGAGCTGGGGAGCGGCTTGCTGCAATGGCCTTCAGCCACCGCTCCAGCCATCGGTTTCCCCGCAGGTAGCCATGCCTGCAGGCAGCCCGTGAAAACGGTGACACGATGATGGCGCGCGGGCGCAACCGCACCGGAGCGCCTCGTAACGTGTCACCCAGGAATCACACCCGCTGATGCACGCAAGTTGTTCGCGGTGCCCTCGCGTGTATAGCCTCATGAAAGTGATTCGCATGCGTCTGCGAATGTGTTCTTGAGGGGTTTATCATGAAGTACCAGCTTCTTTCTTCCGTTTGCAGCGTCGCGCTTATCGCAGCGGCCGGGCCAGCCTTCGCGGATGACACTTTTTCGGGTGTCGTGATGCTTGACTACGGCCTCGGATCGATCTCGGGTTCGAACATTGGCGTTGCAGAAACGCTGGACGACCCGCAGCACATCAGCGGCAAGGCCAAGGGCTATTGGCCCCTGAGCCCTAACCTGCACGTGCAGGGTGATCTTTTCTACGAACAGTCCGATGACATCGCGGCCGACGGCGGCGAATGGGGCTCGAGTGGTGATGCCACGACGATCGGCGGCGCGCTGCACCTGCTTCATCCGTTCGAAAATCGCGGCCGTTTCGGCGGAGCCGTTTCGATCTGGAACAATGACATCTATGTGCCGGACGGCGATGGCAAGACCGACAAAACCTACGGCCTTGTCGCCGCCGAGGGTCAGTTCTTCGGGTCAGACTGGACCCTGACCGGACAAGCCGGTTACTTTGGAACCCTGGAATGTTCCGACTACTGCATCGGCTCGCTCGATGAAGGCAGCTATGTGCGCGGCAAGATCCGCTACTTCCTGCGTGACAACACGTCTGTCAGCCTCGAGACGCTGCAGTTGTGGGGACACATCGATGATGAAGATGGTGGCATCTTCGAAGGAAAATCGACAAAGTTCTCGAAGTGGAAGCTCGAGGCCGAGCACCGGTTTGAAGCTTCGCAGTTTTCGGGAATCCTCGGCGTGTCGCATGAATCGACCGAATCCGGTTCGATCTTCAGCTCGTCAGCCGACCAGGACACGGTATGGGTCGGCGTCCGCTTCTACTACAATCAGGACACGCTGCGCTCGCACGACAAGTCGGGTGCGGAACTTGATACGCCCACGTTCGGCGACGCTCCGGAGACACAGGGCATCCTGTCCTTCCTCTACGGCGCCCTTTAAGGGGACGTTGCCTACAGTCGATGGAAAGGCCCGGTTCACCCGGGCCTTTTTCATTTGCGGTGACGTGACGAGTTGGGTTCGTCGTCGAG
>CAZYFM010000157.1:0-6453 GCA_964646885.1 uncultured Flavobacteriaceae bacterium | reverse complement strand
GAGGCCCGTGATGATGCCGAGGCCACCGGCATTCGAGACGGCGGCCGCCATCTCGGCAAAGCCGACATAGTGCATGCCGCCCTGGATGATCGGGTGCTGGATGCCGAACAGTTCGGTAATGCGTGTCTTCATGGCCTTGGGTCTCCGGGTATGAATGGCGTCCCGACCTCAATGCCATGCCGGACGCAGGCCGTCCAGCGGTGCCTCAGACCAGGTCCAGCATGACGGCCGCCATGGCGGCAAAGGGGAGGAGCAAGAGCGGCGTCACCAGCAGCTTCATGGCCGGCCTGAGCGCGGGATAGCTGAAATTGAGCAGGCTGAGCGAAATGCCCGCCCCGGCAAAGGTCGAGATCGCAAGTGACCGGTCACCTGACGCGAGCGCGACGATCCCCGCGCCCATGAAGATGATGGCTGCTGCGGCGAGCAGCGGGTTCGGGATGCGGATTGCTTTCGGGTTCGGATCAGACATGCAGGACCTCCTCTCAGGATGCCTTACAGTGTAAGCTCACTCCCTTACGGTGTAAAGTAATATCGGTGTCACCGGAAGACGCGTCAGATTTCCTCCACTTCCTGGACCCCGTTAATCACCCTGAGCGCGCCCCGCAGCGCGGGCGTGACGGCATAGCGGCCCGGCAACTCGACTTCGACCTCACGCGCGCCGTTCTCCACCGGGAAAACCAGTGAAATCAGTCCCCTGCCATTCTGCCCCTTCACCCGCTCGGCAATGCCGGGGAGCGGCTTCGGGTTGTCGATGAAAATGCGCAGGCCGGCGCCGGTCTGCGCAGCGGCCTCGTCGAGGCCCTGCACGCCGACGATCTGGAGTTTCAGGTCGTCGCCGTCCCACTTCGTGGCGGCGCTGATGATGACGGCCCTGCCCGGTTCCAGGAACTGTCCTCCCTGTGCGAGGACTTCCGAGAAGGCGACGGCCTCGAACATGCCCGAGGCATCCGAGAAGCTGACATGCGACATGCGCTTGTCGTCCTTCGTTCGACGGTCGAGGCGACGGATGACGCTGCCCGCCAGCGTGACCGCACGCTCGACACGTCGCTTCTCGGCGGCGAGCTCAGCGTAGGGCACGCAGCGCAGGCGCTGCAGCGTCTGCTTGAATTCATCAAGCGGATGGGCGGACATGTAGAAGCCGATGGCAGCGAACTCGCGCGACAGGCGTTCCGGCATGGTCCACTGGTCGACGGTGGGCAATGCGCGATCCGGCTGCTTCTGGACTTCCCCGAAGAGGCTGACCTGCGAGCTTTCGCGTTCCCGGCTCGACAGGTTGGCCTCGCCGAGCAACATGTCGATGGCTGCATGGATCTGCGCGCGGTTGGAGTTGAGCCTGTCAAAGGCGCCCGCAGCGACCAGGTTCTCAAGAATGCGGCGATTGACGAATTTCGCGTCGACGCGCCTTGCGAAGTCGAAGACGCTCGTAAACCTTCCGCCCTTCTCGCGGATCTCCACGACATGCTCCATGGCGGAGCGGCCGACATTCCGGATCGCCGAAAGGGCGTAGTAGATGACGTCGGTGCCGTCCGGCTTCTTGCCGGCAGTGAACAGGGCGCCCGACATGTTGATGTCCGGCGGCGCCACGGTGATGCCCAGACGCTCGGCTTCCTGCTTGAAGATCGACAGGCGGTCAGGCGAACTGATATCGAGCGTCATCGACGCGCAGAAAAATTCGACCGGATAGTTGGCCTTGAGCCAGGCCGTCTGGTAGGCGACCTGCGCATAGGCGGCGGCGTGGGCCTTGTTGAAGCCGTAGCCCGCGAATTTTTCGGCCTGGTCGAAGATCTGCTCGGCGACATCCTCCTCGATATTCTTGAGCTTCTTCGCGCCCTCGATGAACTTGGCGCGCTGGGCGTCCATCTGCTCCTTGATCTTCTTGCCCATGGCGCGGCGCAACTCGTCCGCCTGTCCGAGCGAGTAGCCCGCCAGCTCGCGGGCCATGAGCATCACGTCCTCCTGGTAGGTCATCACCCCGAACGTTCCGGACAGGATCGGCTCAAGTGCCGGATGGAGGTAGAAAGGCTTTTCACGGCCGTGCTTGCAGGCGATGTATTTCGGGATGTTGTCCATCGGGCCCGGGCGGTACAGCGCCACGAGCGCGATCAGGTCCTCGACGCGGTCGGGCTTCATCTTGCGCAGCAGGTCGCGCATGCCCGTACTTTCAAGCTGGAAGATGCCCGTCGAGGTTCCCTTGCTGAGCGCCTCGAATGACTTCTTGTCGTCAAAGGGAACTTCTTCGGCCTTCACGCGGATGCCGTGGCGTTCCTTTACCAGCGCCTCGGTTACGGCGATGACGGTCAGGGTCTTCAGGCCGAGGAAGTCGAACTTCACGAGGCCCGCTTTTTCGTCGCCCTCATAGTCGAACTGCGTGACGGGCATGTCCGAGCTCGGATCGCGATAGAGCGGCACGATCTCGTCGAGCGGTCGGTCGCCGATGACAACACCGGCGGCGTGGGTCGAGGCGTGGCGGTAGAGGCCCTCGAGCTGCTCGGCGATGCTGAAGAGCTTGCGTACGGCCTCCTCTTCCTGCTCCGCCTGGCGCATGCGCGGCTCTTCGTTGATCGCGTCACGCAGCTTCACCGACTGGCCCGGCTTGACCTTGATCATCTTTGCGATGCGGTCGACCTGGCCTTGCGGCATCTGCAGCACGCGGCCGACGTCGCGCAGGGCGGCGCGGGCCTGCAGACGGCGCTCCCGAAGGCCGCCAGCGTTATGCGGTCCGGATTGAGGAAGCGCTCGAAGAAGAGACCGAAGCGGAGCGGGTCGAGGGCCGTGATCTGCAGGCCCCACGCGACGACGGAGCCGGCGCCGGATCCGCGAACGCCGACCGGGATCCCCTGCCCGCGCGTCCATTTCATGAAGTCGGACACGATCAGGAAATAGCCCGGGAACTTCATGCGGATGATGATGTCGAGTTCGAACTCGAGGCGATCCCAATAGTCCTTTTCCGGCGCGTAGAGACCGTTCGCTGCAAGCCGTGCCTTGAGGCCCTCTCGGGCCTGGGTGCGCAGTTCTTCTTCCGGCGTCAGGCCCGATGCCGGATGGAACGGCGGCATGATCGGGCTGCGCTTCTTGGGCTGCCAGGCGCATCGGCGCGCAATCTCCATCGTGTTCTCGATGGCTTCGGGCAGGTCCGAAAACAGGGCCGTCATTTCCTCTGCGGACTTGAAGTAATGGTCCGGGCTCTCGCGGCGGCGCTCATCCTGTGTCACGTAGGAGCCGTCGGCGATGCACATCAGCGCATCGTGGGCCTCGAACATGTCCTTGTTGCCGAAGAACGGTTCGTTGCTGGCCACGATGGGAAGTTCGTGCTTGTAGGCCAGCCGAAGGAGTTCGGGCTCGGCGACGAGTTCGTCGGGCATGTCGTGGCGCTGAAGTTCGACGTAAAGACGGTCGCCGAAGATCTCTTTCAGCTTCAGCAGTGCGGTTTCCGCCGCATCGACCTGCGTGTTCACGATCTGGCGGTTGAGGATACCCTTGCGGCCGCCGGTCAGCAGGATGAGGTCGCCGTTGTACTGCGCGAGGGCTTCCCAGGTGATGTGCGGTGCCTCGCCGACCTGGACTTCAAGGTGCGCCTTGCTGGCGAGCTTCATCAGGTTGGCGTAGCCCGCTTCGGACTTCACAAGAACGGCGACAGTGCCGAGCTGCTGTGCCACGGGGACGGGACCGGCGCGCTTTTCCGGTTCAAGCGGGAGGTTGAACTGGCAGCCCACGATCATCTGGACGCCCGCCTTGACGATCGCGTCAGAAAGGTCCCAGAGGCCAAACAGGTTGTTCGTGTCCGTGATGCCGACCGCCGGCATGCGGTGTTTCTTGCAGAGTGCGGCGATCTCATCGGGCTGCATGGCGCCTTCGAGCAGCGAGAACGCCGAGTGCACCCTCAGATGGACGAATTTCGCGTGGGCTGACATGGACAGGACACCTGACTGAAACCGGAACCGCCGATGGCGGGCCGGAGAAAATGGTTGAGGCCGAGGATGGCATCAAGCGTTATCGGAAACCCGCAGGGAACCCCTGTGGACAGGTTCGGGACAGGGCGGAAACCGGTCAGCGCGCGGCGTAGGTTCCGGTGCCCCTGTGCAGGACACGGTCCGACGGGAGAATCAGGCCCGGCTCGTAGGTCGGTCCCTCGCGCAGCCTCTCGTAGACCGGGGCGAAATCGCTGTAGGTCTCGCGGAAGAGCTGGTCGAAGCTGTCGACGACGAAGTAGGTCTCCTGGAAGTCGTCGATCCGGTACTTCGTGCGCATCACACGTTCGAGGTCGAAGGCCACACGGTTGGGCGAAGCATCGTCGATCGAATAGACGGTCTCGGCCGACGACGAGGCGATGCCGGCGCCGTAGATCCTGAGTCCTGCGGGCGTACGGATCAGGCCAAACTCTACCGTGTACCAGTAGAGCCTGGCGAGATTGGGCAGCATGTCAAAGCCCTTGAGCGCGCGCAGGCCTCCCTTGCCATAGGCTTCCATGTAGTCGGCGAACACGGGATGCGCGAGCATCGGAACGTGGCCGAACACGTCGTGGAAGACGTCGGGCTGCTCGATGTAGTCGAGCTGGTCCGGGCGACGGATGAAATTGCCCGCCGGGAAGCGCCTGTTGGCGAGGTGCTCGAAGAAGATGTCGTCCGGCACGAGGCCCGGCACGGCCACGACGCTCCAGCCTGTCAGTGCGCCGAGGCGACGGGAGAGTTCCGTGAACTCGGGGATGGCTTCCCGGCCAATGTCGAGCCGCTTCAACCCGTCCGTGAACTCATTGCAGGCATAGCCCGGCAGGATCTTCTCGAGCCTGGAGTACAGGGTGCGCCACGTCGCGTGGTCCGTGGCTGTGTAATGCTTCCAGTCCTGGTCGATCGTGTAGTCCGGGCGGATATCAGGGTGCTGGGCCCTGAAGGCGGCGAAGAGTGCGGAGGTGTCGGTCATGGAACCTGCATCCTCAAGTAATAGTGGCCCAGGGCCAGCAGCCAGGCTGCACCCATGAGCATGTACGTGACGGCATCCATTAGGCGCTGTGAGGGGTGGAGGCCAAGGTATTTCTCGACCACGACGACGAGGAAACTGCCTTCTTCGCGGTTTTCCGCGTCTCGCCAGACGCCTTTTGTCAGCCAGCTCTCGATGTTGTTCAGCGGACAGGTGTTCCGGTTCAGCAGCCAGGTCAGCACCAGCAGCGGCACGAAGGCCAGGTGCAGCTCAAGCACCTCGCGGACGGGGATCAGCCATCCCGCCAGGACAAAGATCACCAGCACCATGTGGAGGTAGTGGCAGAATGCGGACAATGAGGACGCAGCCCTGCCCCGGATGAGCGGCCTAGGCCTTGAGTTTTCCGGCATCGATGAGCTTGCCGTCGTGCAGGAGCCAGGTGCGGTCCATCTTGACCGCCATCTGCAGGTTATGCGTTGCGATCAGGGCGGAAACGCCGCGGGCGCGACACATCTCGACGAAGACGTTGAACACCATGTCCGCGGTGCGCGGATCGAGATTGCCGGTCGGTTCGTCGGCGAGGATCAGGCGCGGCTGGTTCGCCAGCGCGCGGGCGATGGCGACGCGCTGCTGCTCGCCGCCCGAGAGGCGTGCAGGCCGGTGCGACGCGCGGGGCGTCAGCCCCACCATGTTCAACAGGCGCATCGCGAGGCCCTCGGCGTCCTTGGGACGGCGGCCACCGATCAGCTGGGGCATCATCACGTTTTCCAGCGCCGAGAACTCGGGCAGCAGGTGGTGGAACTGGTAGACGAAACCCAGGATGTCGCGGCGGATGCGGGTTCGCTCGGCCTCGTCGAGCCGCGAGCAGTCGCGGCCGGCGATGAACACGTTGCCACTGGTCGGCGCCTCGAGCAGGCCGCAGATATGGAGCAGCGATGACTTGCCGGAACCCGACGGCCCCACGAGAGCCACGATCTCGCCCGGCAGGATCTGCGCGTTGATGTTGCGGAAGATCTCGAGCGTTTCGGGCGGCGTGCCGAAGGAGCGCGTGACGCCCTGCAGGACAAGCACGGGCGCTGCCTGCTGGGGCGGGCGCTGGCTGGCGGCCGTCAGTTCCTGCGTCAGGAAGGGCGTGTCACTCATAGCGCAGCGCCTCCACCGGATCGAGGCGGGCCGCGCGCCAGGCCGGGTAAACCGTGGCGAGGATCGTCAGCACGAGTGAAATCATGACCACGAGCGCGATTTCGCCCGTGTCCATCTTGGCGGGCAGCTTGCTCAGGAAATAGAGCGTCTCCGGAAACAGGTTCACGCCCGTCACCCAGATCAGGAACTGGCGGATGTTCTCGATGTTCCAGCAGAACACGACGCCCAGCATCCAGCCGGCCATTGTGCCTGCAATGCCGATGACGGAACCGGACATGAGGAACACGCGCAGGATCGTCCCGCGGGCGGCGCCCATCGTGCGCAGGATCGCGATGTCGCGCGTCTTGTCCTTCACCAGCATGATCATGCCGGAGATGATGTTGAAGCCCGCAACGA
>CAZYFM010000156.1:0-6504 GCA_964646885.1 uncultured Flavobacteriaceae bacterium | reverse complement strand
CACCTGAGCCGTCTCTGGTCGGTCCGGAGGAAGCCTACACAAACATCAGACTTCCATTGCGCTCTCCCGCGTGGGCTTGCAGGGCACAGCGGGACGCTGCCCCGGAGTGGAACCCTGCGCGCCATGATCGCCGGAGGCAAGGGCCTGGTGCTTCCGGGTGTTTTCGACGGACTGTCGGCCACGATCGCCAGGCGTGCCGGATTCGAGGCCTTCTTCATCGGCGGCCTTCCCTTGGTCGGAGCGCGTTATGGCGTTCCGGACATCGGCCTCAAAGGTCTGGCCGAGATTCGCGCCGGTGTCGCCGACATCCTGGACGCTTGCCCGATGCCAGCCCTGGTCGACATGGACGATGGCTACGGGGATGTGAAGAACGCCGTTCATACGATGCATTCGTATGAACGACTCGGCGTATCCGCCTTGATGATCGAAGACCAGCGTTGGCCGAAGCGCTGCGGGCATATGGCCGGCAAGCAGGTCGTGCCCACGGCCGACATGGTGAACAAGGTGCGGGCGATGGTGGCTGAGCGCCGCATTGCCGATACCTTCATCTTCGCCCGCACCGATGCGCGCGCGGTCAACGGGCTCGACGATGCGCTGCGGCGGGCGGAGTGCTATCTGCGGGCGGGCGCCGACGGCCTGTTCATCGAAGCGCCGGAAAGCCTCGATGAACTGGCGCGCATAGGACGATCGTTCGACGTTCCGATGATCGCCAACCCACTGGAGGGCGGCAAGACGCCGATCCTGAAGCCGGCGCAGTACCACGCACTCGGGTTCCAGATCCTGCCCTACGGGCTGCATCTGCTCATGAGGGTCGCCAAGGTCATGCAGGATTCACTGCGCGACCTGTACAGCCAGGCCATGGAGATGGACTACGCGAGCAGCGCGATGCCATTCGAAGAGTACCTCGACGTCGTGGGCCTGCCGCAGTGGCACGGCGTCGAAGAGCGCAATTCGTAACGGAAGGATTGGAGTTGCGCGCGGTGAAGTGGCGGCGAGCGCGGTGCCCGCCCGATCAATCGGCGCGCATGCGGCCTAAGCGCTCGCCCCGAGCTGCACGTCGAGCCATCCCTGAGGCGTGACCCGAACGGTCTCCGCCTGGCGCAGCAGAACCGTCGTCGTTGCCGATTCAAAGATCGCCGGTCCTTCGATCTGCATGTCGGGGGGCAGCGTATCGAAGTCGTATACCGGCACCTTGAGCCAACTGCCCAGCCATATCCTGCGCTCGCCCTTCGGCCCGCTGTGCTGGGTTTGTGCGGCGCGCGGTGGGGTCGGAAGGTCTGGCAGCGGGGCCACCACCGCCAATCGCGCATTCACGATGATTGCCTCGCGCAGCGGCTGCAGCCTGTGCTGGGGATCGCCGTAGCCGCCTCCGCCCGATGATTCAACGATCAGTCGCGCCCCGGGTTTCATCGGAACCCCGACCTCTGCGGCGCCCAGTTCCCGTTCGGAGTCTGCATCCCGCAGGCGATTGCGGTGGCGCTGGCCGGGTTCGCCCCCGAACAAGCCGTAGGGGGCATGTCGAACGCCGTGTTCGACAGCGCCGCCCACGAAGGCCGACGGCAGTATATGGACGCACTGATGCTGGGCGGCGATGAGCCACCACACGGAACACACGACACTTTTCGGCCCACGGTCATCGCTCCCGGGCACACCTGCAGCGCCTAGAGTTCTTCTCAGACGCGGACCGAGTCGAAGCCGCCCGCTGCTGAGGTGCAGCCCGTCGTGTTCGTCTGCATAGCTGTCCGATGGGGTGCCCGGCGCCCTCAGGCAAGTGTGCCGACCGGTCAACCCAGCAGGAGACGAGGCATGTCGTACATAGACGGTTTCATGATTGCGGTTCCCACTGCCACCAAGCAGATGTCATCGAACACGCGCGCCATTTCGACACGCTGTTCATCGAGCTGGGCGCCACCCATGTGATCGAGGGCCGGGGCGACAACATGCCCGACGGCAAGGTCACCGACTTCCGCCGCGCCGTCCAGGCCACGGCCGAGGAGACGGTGGCCTTTGCGTGGGAGGAATGGCCGGACAAGGCCACGCGCGACGCCAGCATGAAGAAGGTCATGGAAGACCCGCGCATGCCCTTCGACGGCAAGCGCATGATCTTCGGCGGCTTCGAGCAGGTGGTGGAAGTGAAGGCCTGAGCGGCCGGGTGGCGCTGTGCCACGGCAGGCCGCACCGCAGCGCCGCGCGCCGCCCCGGCGGAGCTGCCTCAGGTAGGCGCCCGCGGCGGCCGGCTCAGTCCGATGACCGCTGCGGGGTCACGCGCGGCGCCGGCCTGGCGGCGACTACTTTTCGACGCCTTCAGGTGCACGACCGCGACCGAATCCGGTTCGGAATGTGCCATGGAAGAGGGTCACGATCGCAGCGGCGCCAAGTTGTTCGCGCTCTTCTCGAAGATCGAATAAAGGGTGAAGGCCAGGCCAGACAATATGCTCTCGCGGCGGCGTATCAACAAGACCTCCTGCACTGGTGGCTGGTCGACGACGGAGATCGAGATCACCTTGCCTTGCTCGATCGCGCTACCGGCCGGTGGGCAGAGCGAAAGCAGATCGGAAGTCGCAACATGCGCTAGCGCGTCGACGAATGACTCGCAAATCATCGCGACGTTCGGCCGCGGCATCCCGACGCTCCTAAACATCGCGGCAAGGCTCGCGTCGCCGCGCTCCAGCGGCCCACACACGGCCCAGTCGCAGTCCACAAGATCGCGAAGTCGCGTCGCGCCTCGAAGGGGATGGCCCGCACGAGCGACGATCACGGACTGGTGGCGAGAAATGATCTTGGCGTCCAGCGAACTGTCCAGCGCGCCGTCGAGCATCGGGCACACGATGAAGTCGAGCTTGCCCGCCAGCAGCTCTGACACCAACCGGGCATAGGGTCCGCTCGCACAACGCACGACCACACCGCTGTTGCGACGCCTGAACTCCTGCAGCGCCGCCGGCGCAAGCAACAGGCCGGCGAGCGGAGAGGCCCCGAACGAGACGGTACGCTGGCCCTGCCAGCCGAGAGGGACTTCCGCCTGGGCGAGCTCTACCTCGGAAAGAATGAGCTGGGCGCGGGCCAGCAGGACCTGCCCCGCCGCCGTCAACGACGTGCCGCGCACGCCGCGCCGCAGCAACTCGGTGCCCAGGGCGACTTCGAGGCGTTTGATCGACTTCGACAGAGAGGCTTCACTCTTGCCTTTGGCCTGGCCCGCCCGCCTCAAGGAGCCCTGCTCGACCACCGCGACAAAATCCTGAAGTTGCTGAAGCGTCATGCCCGTGTCCCAGGTCGCCCCATGGCACATCATCGCTTCTCGAGCTTCATCTCCTCAAAAACCTTCTCCCATCGCTGTGATTCGGCCCTCAGCATCTGATCGACCTCGGCGGGCGATCCGGCTACCCCCGGATAGATACCCAGGTTCTCCAGGCGCGCCTGGACTTTGGGGTCCGACAGGGCATCGGCGGCGGCGCGGTTAAGTTGGGTGAGCACCTGGGCGGGCGTCTTGGCGGGCGCCAGAAGTGCGTACCAAGACAAGACCTGCGCTTGCGCGTAACCTGCCTCGGCCATCGTGGGCACGTTCGGAATCAGGTCCAGCCGCTTCGGCGCGACGACAGCGAGCGCTTTCAGCTTGCCGGACTTGATGTGCGGCAATGCCGTGGAAAGAGGCAGCATGGCGAATGACAGATCGCCGCGCAGCAGCTCCGGCAACCCCTGTGGCGTTCCCTTATACGGAATGGCAGCGATGTCCACGTCGGCAGTACGCTTCAGCAGCTCGGTGTTCAGGTGCATCGACGTGCCGAGGCCGGGCATCAGGTAGTTGAGCTTGCCGGGCCTGGCGCGTGCAAGCTCGACGAACGCTCGCAGGGAATCGAGCTGCAGTGACGACGGGATGACCGCCACCACCGGCGCGGTCGCCAGCATGGCGACCCCGGCGAAATCGGTCACTGGATTCCAACGGACGTCGGCCTGCAACAGCGGATTGGTGACATGGCTCAAGGTGGCCAGCAACAGCGTGTGGCCATCGGGAACAGACTGCGCCACATGGGCCGTGCCGATCGATCCGTTCGCACCCGGTTTCGGATCGACCAAGAACGGCCGCTGCAAGGCGGCCGACATGCTCTCGCCCAGCAGCCGGGCCGCAAGGTCCGGCGTTCCACCGGAAGGGAACGGCGCGACGATGGTCACAGGGCGCGACGACGTGAGCTGCGCAAATCCGGGCATGACCGAGCCGAGCAGCGCGGCCGCAAGCAGATGGCGAAGCATGAGCCGGGCATACGATTTGAGTTTCATCGGGGTCTCCTTGTTGTGCTTGTCTGATCCGGCATACGTCATTCGAATCCAAGGTCATCCAGTATGGCCTCCAGGGTTTGGTCACGTGGACGAGTCGTCGCATACGCTTGGCCGCGATGCAGGCGGGCGTTTGCAGAGGCCGCCGGGATGGTGCCCTCCCCGAGTTCGCCTGCCAGGCGAAGCAATGTTCGGCGGCATTGGACCAGCGGGAAATCGGACTTGACGAGCTTCTCGAGACTCCGATCGTGAATCCTTCCCTGGCTCTCCTGAATGGCCAAGTCCTGGAGTTGGGCGCTCGGAATCCCCGTGAACGAGCCATCCCGTTGTTTGGCACGGCTTTGCAGATAGTCGTTCTCGCGGCTTCCGCGGGGCATGTAGGTGCCGGGTACCAGCTCCGCGTAGTCGAAGGAGCCCTCTCGGTACCCCAGGATCTCCGCTTCGGTAAGCGGACGATCCTGATGGAAGCGGATCCGATACCACCAGCAATTCTCGTCGTCTATCGGAATGAACGCATTGGCACGGCAGACATTGCCGGGCTCGGTCGGAACGACGACGAAGGCGGGAATCAACCAGCGTGCAATACGCCAGAAATAGGCATGGTCGCCGGCATTTCGTCGGGCGGCGATCCACATGCCATACGCCGTCGGCGTGGTGAAGATGGTCGGTCGCCCATCGTCATTGGCAAAGCGGATCATGTCCCCGATACCGAACACGTCGGCTCCGCCAGCGGCTTCCTTGTGCAGAAACGAGATGTGCGAGTAGTCGATGCTACCTTCCAGCGCTTGGAGGTAGTTGCATTTCATCAAGCACTTTGAGACGTACACATGCGAGGCGGGCAGTGTACAGAAGTCGAATTCCGGCGGTGGTGGCTGATGTTCCGGCGGCCCCATCCAGACCCACACGACGCCTCCTCGTTCGATCACCGGATAGGCCGCCACCGGCCTGCTCTTGGCCAGCTCGCAACCGTCTTCCTCGGTGGGAATATCGACGCACTTGCCATTCACATCGAATTTCCAGCCGTGATAGATGCAGCGCAATCCACCTTGCTCGTTGCGCCCGAAATACAGCTCGGCGCGCCGATGAGGGCAGTACGCATCGAGCACGCCGACGCGGTTGTCGCTGTCTCGGAACGCCACCAGGTCTTCCCCCAGGAGGCGAACACGACCCGGGGGACAGTCGGCGCAAGGCCGTTCACTAGATAGAAGCGCAGGAAGCCAGAAGTGACGGAACAGATTCCCCATGGGAGTGCCGATGCCCGTCTGGGTTAGTGTTCTATCGTTGTCGTGCATGGTGAGTGGCCTTTCCAATGCCCGCACTGGCGGGATGCAAAAAAAGTTTACCGACGCGGACAGCGCTGTTGTCGGACAATTTAGTCCAAGGGTTGCCTTGGGATTATCACCCTGGCCCGCGCCGACGCCGTGCGGACGCGGGGGACGAAGGTAGCGGAGGCCTTGCGTGCGAGCGCTTCGGCTGGGTTGTCGACCTCTACGCCTTTGCCGGCGGCGAACCGATAGACCTGCAAGACCAGCTCCCTGGCGTGCACGGCCGGACCGGGCCCTCGTTCCGGTAGGCCAGGTGGGATCACTGGGCGAGACGCGCCACCGGCTCGTGGCGACCGATAGTCAGGGTCTCGCGCCGCCCACCCAGCCGGTAGTCGTAACGGCAGGACATGCTGCCGCTGGCCAAGACGACGACGTAGAGGCCATTTCCTCCGTCGCTGACCTTGTACGCCCGGCGGCAGGTCGCGCAGCTTGGCGGTCCGTCAAGCCCTGTCGCGCTTTCGCGCGCCGGCCGGCCCGCTGCGAGCCCGATCCACCGAGGTGTCCATGAGATCTCCCATCCACTGCCTGTCGCAGGACCGGGATACCGTCATGGGGTCTGACGGTATCGCCGCAGGCCTACGTGCTCGCGCGGCAGTGCGCCCCAAGAGGATTTGAGCGCCCTGGCCGGCGGTGCCAGTACCACGGACGACGATGAAGACAACGAAAGCGATGAAGATCAAGAGAAGGATCTGCTCGGTTGGCAGGGTTCGTCGGCAGTGGATGCAATGGACATGGCCGACGAACTCGACGACCTGCGCGCCAAGATCCGGTTGTTTGAGGGGTTCACCGAGGGAGCTGGCAAGAAGGTGACGCTGGATTCGCTCGGCCTATCGCTGAGCCTGTCCGACTGGACCAAAACAGTGGACCAACTGCACGGCGCATAGGAATTTCAAACGGTCTGTGGAAAGCC
>CAZYFM010000155.1:3646-6784 GCA_964646885.1 uncultured Flavobacteriaceae bacterium | reverse complement strand
GCCTCATCTGAATTCGCTGCGTCCGTGATGCTGCAGAATTTGGGCAAGACCATGGACTTCTACTTTGTCGGCAAAAACAAGCAGATGATGCGTGGGACCTACACGTTCGGCAGCGGGTGGATCAATGGGATCGAGACGATTGCCAACGGGCAGTTCTCTTCCGGTCCTTCGTGTGACATGGGGCCGACGAAGTTCAAGATCACGACTGTCTGCATGGGCCGTGGCATGGATAACGCGGTCTGGTATTCATTCAGGACCAGCGGCGATGCTGCGGTTGCCAATCCGCCAGCGCCGTCCCATGCCGATCAGGATTATGCCGACAATGATGTGCTTGTGAATGTCGGTGCCGGTCCGGAAGATGGACAAACTGACTATGTAAGGGTTCTCAAGGGCAAGCCGTCGGGCGGCACAGGTGTTCCGTTGCAGCTCTCGTCGAAACACGCGACAGGTTGTTCGAACTCAGCCTGCTCGTTCAAGCTTGGGATGGTGGTCTCCCGCAAGCATGCCGATTCCGCGGCGGAGTTTGAGGTGAACTTCACCTACAGTCTTGCCGGCAAGAAAGTGAAGAACGCGGGCCTGATCAAGATGCCGGTCGGCATGAAGATTGCTGGCTATGTGCGGGAACTGAATCTTCCCTTCGGCAGCACGGTCGTCGAGATGAACGTCACGCCGCCGGGCGGCGCGGATGCGAATGCTGACAACAACCGGCACTCCATCATCGTGAACGTGTCGAAGTAAGCTGAGAGCCGGGAGGGGTGCTCATCCCCTCCCGTTTCAATCCCTCTTCCAGGCGTATCGGGCTCAGATATCACGCTCCCGACCGCCGTCGGGCGACCGGTGAGACGCACGGCCCTTGCCGGGACGTTGGTTGAGGCCTAGCCTGCAGGTTTCCATCATCGGGAGGCCGGGCATGCACATCAGGGAAATCTGGCGCTATCCGGTGAAGTCCATGGGCGGCGAGCGGCTGACGCAGACCCATCTCGCCAAGGGCGGCATTCCTTACGATCGCGGCTGGGCGGTGCGCGACGAGAGCGACAAGACCATCCGTGGCGCGAAGCACTTCGGTGCCCTGATGAGCTGCAGCGCGCGTTACCTGATGGATACGCCTGCCGCCCCCGTCCCGAAGGCCGAGATCACCCTGCCGGATGGGCGCACGCTCTGCACGGATGATGCGAAGATCAACGCCGCGCTGTCCGAGCTTTGCGGGCGGGCCGTGACGCTCTGGGCGCTGCAACCGCGCGAGCAGGAGCAGCATTATCGCGCCGCTCCGGTCGCCGACGTGGAAGCCTATCTGCGCGGGATCTTCGGGCTTGAGCCGACGGAGCCCCTGCCGAACCTCAGCGCCTTTCCGCCCGACGTGCTGCAGGAAATCTCGCTCTATGCTTCGCCGCGTGGAACCTACTTCGATGCCTTCCCGGTCAACGTCCTGACCGAGGCATCGTTGCGCCATCTCCAGAACCTGCTTCCGGAGTCCAGGATCGACGTGCGGCGGTTCCGGCCGAACTTCCTTGTGGCGGACGGCAGTGATCTTGCGAAGCCGCTGGAGTTCGACTGGATCGGCCGCGAAGTCAGCCTGGGCGGTGCGCGCATCGCAGCCGTCATGCGCTGCCCGCGCTGCATCATGACAACCCGCGCGCAGGAAGGCGTCGGCCAGGACCTGCCGCGTGATGGCGCCATCATGCGCACGCTGGTGCGCACGACGGAACAGAACCTCTCGATCTATGCGACGGTGAGCCATGAGGGCCGCGTTGCTGTCGGTGATCCTGTGGCGGTGAACTGACCTGACCCTGAGCCTGACAGGCGGCGGTTGCGGGCAGGATGCCCGCGGTCCCAGGGTCACCTGATCTGGGTCAAGTGTGGTCCTCGCGGGGTGACGTATCCTTTGCCCGTCAGCGAGGAGTGAGCTCCCATGAAAATTCTCTGTGTCTACAGCACGACCGAGGGACACACGGCCAAGGTGATGGACTTTGTAGCGCGGCGGCTGCGGTTTGCGGGTGATGAGGTGACGCTGCTCGAGGCGGCGGCGGCTGAGGGGCTTGATGTCACCGGATTTGACGGCGCGATCCTGGCGGCCTCGGTCCATGTCGGCATGTACCAGAAGGCGCTCGTGGAGTTTGCGCGGGCGCATGCGGACTGGCTGAAGCGCGTGCCGTCGGCGTTCCTGTCGGTCTCGCTGGCGGCGTCGGGCAGCGACACGGAGGAGCTCAAGAGCCTCGAGACGATCACGGAGGGGTTCCGGGCCCATACGGGGTGGACGGATGCCGAGATCCACCACGTCGCGGGTGCGTTCCGCTTCACCGAGTATGACTTCTTCAGGCGCTGGCTGATGCGCGTGGTCGCGTGGGAGAAGGGCGTCAAGCTGACGCCGGGGCAGGACCTCGAACTGACGGACTGGCCGGCGCTGGGAGCGACGGTTGATGCGCTCAGGGCGCGCTTTGCTGCGCGCGTGGCTTAACCGCACCAATCGCCTGCGCGACGATCCTGAGCACGGTGGGATCGAAACCGAGGCTCAGATGCGTGCCGCGGACTTCCACGTGATTGATCGCGTGATCGTGCGGGTCGATGCAGGCCTGCCAGTCGACGATGCCGTCGGCGCGGCTCCAGATCGCCGTGACGGGCACGCGAATGGGGACACGATTGCGCGCGTCGACCATGCGCTCGATTTCGTCGAGGTCGATGCCGAAGGCGCGATAGATCGAGCCCACGCGCGTGTATTTCGGTCCGCCCACGACGGGGGTGCCCATGGTGAGCACGCTGGCCACGATCGCGGGCTGGTCGCGCGCGACCTCGCGGGCGAAGACACCGCCGAGGCTCCAGCCGACCAGGTGCACCGGTCGTCCTGTTCGTTTGGCCAATGCAGCGACTTTGGCTTCCACTTTCGGCAGCGTGGCGCCGACATTGCCGCGGTTGATGCCAAGGCCCCAGCCGGACACCTTGTAACCCAGCGCCGACAGGAAGGTCCGCAGCACAAGCGTCGAGGCATCGCCACCGCCGAAGCCCGGCAGCACCATCACGGGCTGCCCCTTTCCGCGCGGCAGGCTCGTAAAGCCGGGGATCGCTGCGATCAGGCGCGGCACGGCGAGCACGCCCAGCGTCTCGCCCGCCAGCTTGTGCAGCGGCGGGGGCTTCAGGGGGCCG
>CAZYFM010000155.1:0-3546 GCA_964646885.1 uncultured Flavobacteriaceae bacterium | reverse complement strand
GAAGCCAGCGGCGTGCAGCAGGGCCGACAGCTCCGCCGGATCGAAATAGGTGAGCCACGGCTCGCCGATTGCCGCTGCGCGCATTGCCATCTCCTGGAGTTTCATCCGGCGGTCTGGCGGGAAGTTTTCCAGGGGTTCACTGTAGTCGAACACGACCTCCGTCCCGGGCACCGTGGCGATGAATTTCAATGTTGCCAGGATGGCGTCACGCGTGAGGTAGGGGACAACACCCAGCCACATGAAGAAGATTGGTGCCTGCAGGTTCACGCCGGCTTCTGCCAGAGCGGAGCCCAGTTCCTGCGTCTCGAAGTTGATGCTGACGAAGTGCGTGGAGGCCGGCGGTGTCAGTCCGGCCTCGGCAAGCCGCGCGCGTTTCCAGGCCTGCGAAGCGGGGCGGTCGACTTCATAGACTTGGAGGCCCGCGCTTGCGTGCGGATTGCGGATGGAGAACGTGTCGAGCCCGGCGCCGAGGATGACGACCTGTCTCAGGCCGCGGGCGACTGCTTTTGCAATGTGATCTTCGGCGAAGCGGCTTCTGGCGGCCATGAAGAGCCTCATGGGCCCGTGCGGTTCCGCTGCTGACAGGGCTGCAACGATGGCATTGCCATCGCTGCCCAGGATGGCGAGCGCATGGGGATCGCTGAAGATGCTTGCGCCTTCGCAGGTCTGATGCGCTGCGCGGTAGCCGGCCGCAACAATGGCTGTTCGGCTTGGTCGTCCTGCACTCATGTCGCTTGCCCCCGTGCCATCCGGAACCGGTTCCGGACGCTGTGTTTTCGGCGCGAAAGCTCGTTGATGGCCGAAAAAGGAGCAAGTCTTGTTCGGAATTATGTTTCGTGTATCTTGAATGGGCGAGCGCCGTCTGTTCCGGCTGCATCATCCCTGCCACGTGACATCCGTTGAAGAGACGTGTCAGGCAATTGGTTTGCGAGCTGGCAGATGTCGATATCCCTTCATGAACTCAGCGTGCCGACGTTCCTGCAGACCTTGCGTGCTGTTGGCGTGGTCCTCGATCGCTCGATCAGGCATTGCGCCGAGACGGGGATTGACCTGCAGGCGCTCGTGGAGGCCCGCCTCATCGCTGACATGGCGCCCCTTCATTTCCAGATCGAGGCCCTGACGCACCATGCAGTTTGGGGGATGGAGGCCGTGAAGACCGGCGTGTTCGCGCCGCCGCCCTTGATCGGTGCGATGCCTTTCGCGGACCTGCGCGTCATGGTCGGTGATGCAGCGGTCGCGCTGGAGGCGCTGGTGCCCGAAGAGGTGGACAGCTGGTCGGGTCGGGTACTTGATATTGACATCTATCGGCCGGTCGACGAGCAGAACGCCACGACGTCGAGCTGGGCCCCGCGACGGCTGTCCTTTACGCCTGAAACCTTCCTGCTCTCGTACTCGCTGCCCAACTTCCACTTCCACGCCGTCACTGCCTACGCGATCCTGCGCTCGCGCGGCATGCCGATCGGCAAGAGCCATTACGAGGGCCGGCTTCGTACCAGGTGATGCATTGGGCTTGGACATCCGTTTCAGTGTGTGATTTTTTGTGTCCCCATGATGTCCGCCTTGCGGCAACCCGGAGAACGCCATGAGCTACATTGACGGTTTTGTGATCGCCTGCCCGAAGGCCAACAAGGAGAAGTTCATTGAACATGCGCGCATGGGCGACAGCGTGTTCATGGACCTGGGAGCGCTTCGCGTGGTCGAGTGCTGGGGCGTCGATGTGCCTGTCGGGAAAGTCACCGACTTCCGCATGGCGGTCAAAGCGGAAGCGGATGAGGAGATCATCTTCAGCTGGATCGAGTGGCCCGACAAGGCCACGCGCGATGCGGCGATGGCCAGGATGATGAGCCCCGATTTCAAGGATCCGCGCATGGACCCGGAGAAGAATCCGATGCCGTTCGATGGCAAGCGGCTGATCTTCGGCGGCTTCGCGCCGATCGTGGAGTTGAAGAAGTAAGGTCCTTTGGTGTTGCCGGCTTCCCCGGGATGCCGACGAGCAGGGTGGGCGGGTTAGCGTCAGGTTGAGTGACTGATGTCCAGCCTGACCACGTTGCCAGTCTGTGTCCAGGGTAAAGTCTGCTGCCGCATTGTGTCGTGATCTCATGCAGTGGCAGCGGGTTCGGTCTTTGCCTCGGCACGTTCATGGTTGTGGCCGCGTGGGCCGAGCTTGAGGGACCAGGCGACGAGCATGCTGATCGTCAGCCAGAAGCCGATTGAGCCCGTGAGGGCGAGTTCGAGGCGCAGCGCCTCGTGCAGTTCGTCGTTTGCCGGCGGGGCCTGGAACGCGGGCGGGATCGCCTCGGCTTCCTGCTGGGGACGGACGACGCGCAGGTAGTAGAGCATCTCCAGTTGCGAGGGTTGCTCGTCGCCGTAGCGGGCCTGCGAGACCGGGTGCAACTCCCTGAGTGCGCCGGCAAAGGTCAATTGCTGGAAGGCGGCGCTGCCGCCAACGAGCGTGAGGCTGATCGTGAGCGCGAGAAGCGGCCAGAGTTCGCCCACGCTGACCTGGCGCAGGATCAGGATACCGGTGACTGCCGCGAGAAGCCCGGCGCCCGCCATCACGCCGCGCGAGACCCAATCCGTTCCGCCCAGCATGGTTGCTACCCAGAAGGCGAGGGCCAGTCCGCCGGCGAGCGCGATGGCCCCCCACCACTGCGGCAGCTTCACCGCTGGCTTCAGATAGGGCGCGAGCAGCGACAGGCCGACGGCCGGCACCAGCCATGCGCCGGCGATGACGAACACGACCCCGATCATGCCGCCGGCAACAGGCCAGACACTCGTCAGCAGCAGGCCCAGCAATGCGAGGCCGGCGAGGTTGGCACCCTCGCCCTGCTGTCCCGGCTTTCCCTGGGCCCATGCCACGAACAGGCCGATGACGATGAGCGGCAAGCTGATCCATCCCGGAATGCCGATACTGGCCAGCCACTGCACGCACCACGGAATGACGGCCATGATCGACACGGGCGCCTCAGCCGCCGGGTCGGTCATCAGATGCCAGAGAAAGGGCAGGAGGCGCGACGGGACCAGGACAATCCCGGCGAGGACCGAGGCGAAGGCGAGTGCGCTGATGGCGATGAGCAGGCGCCAGCCGACAGCCTGCACGGGTGTCCGGCCCACGTCGTCAAGGAAGAGGGTGGTCGAGAGATAGACGGACAGCACGATGGCCGCCGTGGTCCATATCAGGGCCAGGAGCGCGAGGTCCCACCAGAAGACCGGCAGCGGCATAACGGCGCCCGGAAATGCGGCGGCGAGCAATTCGCGGGTCAGTGCGCGCATTTCGTGAACCGGGGACAGTTTTCCGATGGTGGCGTCCGCGCCGGGTGTCCTGACGGCGACAAGGCAGGTCGATGCTCCCGGCACGCTGGCGCGCAACGCGTCGCAGCTGGCACGCTCGGTTGCGAGGCGCTTGCTCACCGTTGCCGGGAGCACAAGGTCCCGGCCCTCCGCCGTGCGCGCGAAGCTCGCGGTGTCGTAGAGATCGTGGCGTGCGAGAAGGTGGGCGAAGACCTGCTGCAGGAGGGAGAGGCGCGCGTCCTCGCTCATCATCAT
>CAZYFM010000154.1:4701-6942 GCA_964646885.1 uncultured Flavobacteriaceae bacterium | reverse complement strand
CTACGACAGGCACTCAGGAATTTCTGGGTGGCCGGTACGCGCTGCCGCGCGACGCGGCCATGACGGAACATTGTTTTGAGCAAGGGGGGCGACCCGGCCAGGAGCGGTTAAGGCTGGCCAGTGCGGTATAGCCACGAAGCGGGGTTGCCTCTGGCATTGCTTTAATACGACCTTTTGGACTGGGGCGGGCTTGTGCGGTATCTTTGCCTGGATGACGGCGTTCGTTGCTGCCTTGGTGGGGAGCTTCGGCAGATGCAAGCAGCGAGGCTGGCGCGGGAAGTTACCATGTCTCCGAAATGGCGTTGGACTCCGCTACTTTCCTGCGCGTAACTGTTGAGTGTCCTGTCGCCGGCCCAAGCGCCGAGAGCTTTGGGAATGGGGCGGGAGTTGGGGGGCAGGGTCTCGGTATGCCAAAGAAGTCGCAAGCCTGGATCATGAGGGCGCCGGGCCCGGTGGAGCGGATCGAAGCCTGCTTCTCGGGGCAAGCGTTTGCGCCGCACCGGCATGACACTTACGCCATCGGCGTCACGCTGGAAGGCGTGCAGAGTTTCAAGTACCGCGGCACCGTCAGACACTCGTTGCCTGGCAGCATCCTCGTGCTTCATCCTGACGAACTCCACGACGGATTTGCGGGTGATGGCGGCGCGTTTCGGTATCGAACGGTGTACCTGTCGCCCCGTGATGTGCAGGGCGTGCTTGGTGGGCGGGCGTTGCCGTTTCTTGACGGCGGCATTTCACAGGATCCGAGGCTTGTCGCGCCCGTGCTCTCGATGCTGCGCGACTGTTCCCGTTCGGTTTCGACCCTGGAATGGGAAGACGCGCTTTTTGACCTGGTGACTGCACTCCGCGATGTGTGCGGCGGTGCCCGCGCGCTCGGTCGTGATAATCTTGAAGCTGCCCGACGCGCGCAGGATTACCTGGATTCGAAACTGGACGACGATGTGACGTTGAATGATCTGGAACGTGTTTCCGGTCAGGATCGCTGGCAGCTGTCGCGTGACTTCAGGTCCTTGCTGGGTGCGAGCCCTTATCGCTATCTGTTGCTGCGCAGGCTGGACAAGGCACGTCAAATGATGCTGGACGGGGTTTCGCCGAGTGAAGCTGCCTATGCGAGCGGGTTTGCGGACCAAAGTCACTTTGGCAGGCACTTCAAGCGCGCCTTCGGGCTCGCGCCGCGCGCCTGGGTTCGTGCTGCACAATCGTTCTAGACGCAGGAAGCTTCGACGTTTCAAGCTGTTCTCATGAAAACAGCTGATATCTTCACCGATGACAGTGGCCGCGGCTGGGTGCCGTGGGCACTCGTCACGCCGTTCCTGGGGATTTTCCTCGTGGTGGCGCCTTCGCTGCCAATTTCGCTGGAGTTGCAGCGAATGGGTCTCCTCGATGCGCATGAAGAGCCCGTTGGCCGGTCTGGCATGATTGCCTTGCTGCTGGTGGTGTTTGGCGCCATGGGGGCTGCCGTGCTGGCGTGGACCCTGCTGGTCGAGCGGCGGGCGCTGGCTTCCATCGGGATGGTGCATGATGCGGCGGGTAAGGACTTCGGTATCGGGCTGCTGATTGGTGGAATAACTTCCGGCGGGATTGTGGCCGGGATCTGGGCGGCTGGTGGATATGAGGTGGCAGCGATTTCGCCCGCATCGGCTTCACCCGACATGCTGATTTACAGCGGCGTGCTGCTTGCGTGCTTCGTTATCCAGGCTGGGGCGGAGGAGATCCTGTTTCGAGGATGGATGATGTCGGCCCTGGCACGGCGCATCAATGTGCTGGGTGCAGTCATCATTGTTTCAATCGTCTTCACCCTGCTTCATTTCGGTCGGGATTCGACAGCTCTCACCATCTTCACCACCTTCCTGTTTTCCACCTTTGCATGTCTTTGGGCATTGCTGACACGGAACATCTGGGGTGTCATGGGGTGGCATGCAGGATGGAACTGGCTGCTGGGGACTGGATTCGAGTTGCCGATTACGGGCCTGGATCTTCAGGTCACAGCGCTTCTCGTTCGACTTGTCCCGAGCGGGCCTGTCCAGCTGACCGGCGGCGCTGAAGGCCCGGAGGGAAGCGTGGTTTGCGGTGTGTTCTTCGTTGCAGCAAACCTGTTTCTTGTCGCGCGCATCGTGATGACGAAACGTTTTTAGGTCTGTCCTTTGAACGTTTCGGGCAGAAGAGACTGGGTCAGGCACATTTTTATGGGTGGCATAATGGAGCTCATGGAGCGCTAACCGGGCTCAACTCATCAAAGCA
>CAZYFM010000154.1:0-4601 GCA_964646885.1 uncultured Flavobacteriaceae bacterium | reverse complement strand
GGCGAAGGCTTAGCGGAAGCTCTTGGGTGGCCTGCGGCCCATGTCCCAGGGGACTGATTGCTGTTCGGCGCGCAGGCGGCGTTCTTGGGCTTCGCTTTCGAGTTGCCGGACACGCGCCAGGGCCTGGCGTGCCGCGCGCGCATATCCTTTGCGTTCCGCATAGGGGTGCAGGTCGAAGCGGCTCAGAAAAGTCTCCAGCCTGCCGGCGTCGTTCGGGTCCAGGATCCTGAAGTACCACTCGATGGCTTCCTTTTCGGCACGGCGCTGTGGGTTGCTATCCCAGTCGTCGTCGTCTGGCGTCTTTCGCGTGAACAGGGCTCGCTTTGCGGCCGAGTAATCGAACACGCGGGCAGGTGCGAGTGCGTAGCTGTAGACGCTGTCATGATCCGCAGCGATGAGGTGTGTGACCAGAAGTCCGAGCCCGAGCAGCGCAACAAGCACGAGGAGCGCTGACGGGCCACCAAAGTTGTGACGAATGATCGTGGTGCCCGTTTCGTCGAAGGCGGGCAGGTCGTCAGGCCATGTCTGCGTCTGGGTCATCAATCGTCCGGGACGGACGGAGCCGATGGCCCGACCGCGGTGCGGATGCTAACGCCAGATTCTTGTCGTCCGGAAGGGGGGCAAGGCTTTGGACGGAGGTTAAATTTTTGCGAGGAGGGGCGAGGACTTGCCCCCCTCGATTGCGGCCTGCTGCGCAAGGCGCAATCGCTCCCCCGGCGAAGCGGGGGAAGAAAATGGTTTGGGTTGATGGGTGGGTGGCGTTACCCTTTTCGGCTGCCGGATCCGAACAATCGACTGATCCAGCTTCCGGGTCTGGCGGGCGCGGCGGGTGCCGGCTTCGGGGACGTGGTTTCGAAGTCGTCGTTCGACCTCACGCCTCCGAGGCCCACGGTGTCGAACTCGTCCATGGGGGACGCCGCGGTCACGCCGATGGAGCGGAGGGCGGCGTTGATGGCGCCGAGGCGGTTGATGTCGGGCGGGAGCTGCTGCGTGCCTGCCTTCCAGACGGTGGCGCCCTGGGTGCCTTCGCCGCCGAAGTAGTCCGTGAAGACATGGGCAATCGGGCCGGCGGCGGAGCATTCGCCGGCGATGAGCGCGAGGGACTTCGAGAAGCGGTAGTATCCCTCCCGGACGGGGTCGCTGTCGCCCTTGAGGCTGGTCGCGAGGTCGAAGACGTCATCCGTGACGGGCAGGAAGAACCAGCCGTCGTTCCGGATGCGGTGAAACGGGGCATTGCCCAATGCGGCCGAGAGCTTGCGGATGGCGGGCTCGCCGGCGATGAAAACGCTGACGGAATGGCTCATTTTTTGTCCCGGCCCTCATGACGCATGGTGAGGTGGCGTTATAGTCCGTGTCCCCGTCCGGGAACAGCCTGATCGGCGTGCCACATTTCCGGCGCATTCGTTGCCGAACCTGCCGGGCAGGTTGAGGGGAGCTTGATGCCATGAGCCGCATTCTCATTGTCCTTGTTCTGATCCTGGCGCTGCTGGTGGGAACGAACCCGTCGCGCACGGAGTTCAATGCCTGGGCGCAGAACCATGTGGCGCGGAAGATCGAAGAGGAAGCCCGCAAGCGCGGCGAGGATCCCAATGACGGGTCCAGCCAGATCGGTGGCGCCATTGCCGGCTTCCTGATCGCGAACATGCCCATCGAGCGGACGAACCTGCTGGCATTTTCGATCTACAGCTTCAAGCTGCCGAACAACCAGGGCGAGGAGCGCCAGTGCCGGTTCGTCGGCATTGCGGGCCAGTTCGTTCCCGTCAGCAAGTGCACCGACTGAGCTGCTGTTTGGGTTTGTCATTCCCGGTCGTTCACGCAATAGTGGGCGCAGAACATCGGGGATGGAAAACGTGGATCGCATCAGGATCAAGGGTGACCATTTTGTAGACCAGTCGGGCCGCATGGTGCTATTGCGCGGCTTCAACCTGGGTGGCGACTGCAAGGTTCCCTATCCCGACGGCGGGACGAACCATCCAACGGATTTCTCGGACCACCGGACGGTCAGCTTCGTGGGGCGCCCGTTTCCGCTGGAAGAAGCAGATGAACACCTGGCGCGGATCCGTGGCTGGGGCATGAACTGCCTTCGCCTTCTCACGACGTGGGAAGCGGTCGAGCACGCGGGGCCCGGCAAGTACGACACGGCCTATCTGGACTATTTCGAAGAGGTCGCGCGCCGGGCGGGCAAGCATGGCCTGCACCTGTTTGTCGACTTCCACCAGGATGTCTGGAGCCGCATGTCGGGCGGTGACGGTGCGCCGGGCTGGACCTTCGAGGCGGTGGGCCTCGACTTCACGAAATTCCATCTCGCCGATGCGTCCCATGTGATGCAGAACAAGTATGACTACGCGAAAGGCGGCCGGCAGGAAGACCGCTATCCGATGATGACGTGGGCGAACAACTACCGCATGCCCGCGAATGCAATCATGTGGACGCTTTTCTTCTGTGGCGACCTGTTTGCTCCCGGTTTCAAGATCGAGGGGCGCAGCGCGCAGGAATACCTGCAATCCCACTATATCGGGTCGATGCGCGAGGTGGCGAAGCGCCTGAAGGGGATGCCCCATGTCCTTGGCTTTGACACGCTCAACGAACCGGGGACGGGATGGATCGGGCACGCGATGTCCCACCGGCATGTCGAAAAGACGCCCGAGCATCCCGAACCCGTGCGGCCGGGCCCGGCGTGGTCGCCGCTTGACGGGCTTCTGGTGGCGCGGGGCCTCAGCCGCGAGATCCCCGAACTCGCGTTCGATCCGGCCCGGATGAAGGTGGCACAGGTCGGCACGCGGACGGTCAATGCGAATGGCGTTTCCATCTGGCTTCCGGGACGCGCGTGCCCCTTCGAGGAGGCGGGCGCCTATCGCACGAGCGGCAACTCGTTCGAGGTGCTGCGGGAGGACTTCTTCCAGCGCGCCGGCGGCAAGAGCATCGATCCGGATGCCGATGGCATGGCGCCGTTCTTTGACCGCGTGGCGCACGAGGTTCGCAAGATCAACAATGACTGGCTGGTCTTCGCCGAGCTTGATCCCTTCCGCAGCATGACCGGCGAGGGCTTCCCGCCCGTGCCCGAGCGCACGGTGAATGCCAGCCACTGGTATGACATCGTCACGCTCGTCACCAAGACGTTCATGTATCCGACGGCGATCAATCCGTTCACGACGAAGGTGCTCAATGGTGCCGAAGAAATCGAGGCCAGCTATGCGTCGGCCCTCGGGCGCCTGAAGGATGCGTCGAAGACGATCCCGGGCGGGGCGCCGACGCTGATCGGCGAGTTTGGCATTCCGTATGACCTTGACGGGTGTGCGGCCTACCAGGCCTGGGCCAGCGGGGACAGGTCGTCGGCGCCGTGGGAGAAGCACATCATCGCGCTGGACCTCATGTACAACGCGATGGATCGCCACCTGCTGAACTCGACGCAGTGGAACTACACGGCGTCGAACCGCAATGATCCGGCGTGCGGCGATGGCTGGAACCAGGAAGACCTCTCGGTCTATTCGAAGGACCAGGAGGGCGGGCGCGCGGTGGAAGGGTTCGTGCGGCCGTTCGTCAGGGCGTGCCAGGGCGTGCTCACCGACATGCGTTTCGAGCGCGAGGCCGGAACCTTCGTGTTCACGTTCGAGGCCGATGCGACGATTGCGCGGCCGACGGAGGTCCATGTCCCCGACGTGCAGTTCCCGCGCGGTTTCGTCGTCAACGGCCCTGACCTTGAGTGGGATGGCAAGGTGAGCCATGGCTGTATCGAACTTCGCGCGACGAGGTCGGGTACCCACCGCGTGGAGATCAGGCGCGTCGGGTGATCCTGCCGGACTGGTCTAGCGCCGGGCTTCCCAGTCTGCGCGCGTCAGGCGGTGGACGAGGCAGTCGTCGTCTCCGAACATGCGGCGGCCTTCGGGCCTGAAGCCAAGGCGCTGATAGAAGGCGTGGGCGCGGGTGTTGCTGGCCAGCGGGTCTATGACGATGGCCTTCACGGATGGCTCGGCGAAGCACATGGAGATCGCAAGCTCCATCATGGCGGCGCCCAGACCCTTGCCGCGGTCATCGGGGTGGCCGATCCAGATATCGAGCGCCCGCAGGCCAGGCTCGATCTCGCCCCAATAGTGCGTGTGCTCCAGATGCGGGTCGATGACCAGCATGGCGCCAACCGGGCGTTCGTCGAGCAGTGCGATGTAATAGCGGTAGACGTCGGTCTGGCCGTCGATTTCGGCTTCCCACTCCAGCCCTTCGAAGGCAAGTTCGGCATCGGGGTCATCGGTCGTCGATGCGATCACGTCCGGGTCGGTATCCCACACGCCGAGTTGCGGGATGTCCTCCCGCGTGGCGGGCCGCAGGCGAAGTCCGGGGTACCGTGTCATCCGGATATTCCTGGTTCCAGTGCTCGAGGGTCACATATCTGTTTCGGGATTTCCCGGCAAGAAAGCTGACACGCCGTGTCATGGTCCGCTTTCGCCAGGGCTGTCCGGTTCGGTTTACAGGAAATGCGCTGAATGTCTTTGGGACCGTGCAATTGGGAGCAATTCTGATTATGGGGTCACTGTAAATCACACACTCCAAGCTGGGTCATGGTCTGCGAAGGCAGACCACCCACGACTTCCTTTTTCATTGCCCAA
>CAZYFM010000153.1:0-6991 GCA_964646885.1 uncultured Flavobacteriaceae bacterium | reverse complement strand
GATGGACCTGCTGTTCATCCTGCACGCCGACCACGAGCAGAACGCGTCCACCAGCACCGTCCGTCTGGTCGGTTCCACCGGCGCCAATCCCTACGTCAGCGTCGCCGCCGGCGTGGCTGCGTTGTGGGGACCGGCACACGGCGGTGCCAACGAGGCCGTGCTGAAGATGCTGGCCGAGATCGGCCGTCCGGAGAACGTGCAGTCGGCGATCGACAAGGCCAAGGACAAGGAGTCCGGCTTCCGCCTGATGGGCTTCGGCCACCGCGTGTACAAGAACTACGACCCGCGCGCGAAGGTGATGCAGAAGACGTGCCACGAGGTGCTGGACGAGCTGGGCATCCGCAACGACCCGCTCCTGCAGGTGGCCATGGAGCTCGAGAAGATCGCGCTCAACGATCCGTATTTCGTCGAGAAGAAGCTCTATCCGAACATCGACTTCTATTCCGGCATCACGCTGAAGGCGCTGGGCTTCCCGACCTCCATGTTCACGGCGCTGTTTGCGCTGGCGCGCACGGTGGGCTGGATCGCCCAGTGGGCTGAAATGATCGAGGATCCGAGCCAGAAGATCGGACGTCCGCGCCAGCTCTATATCGGCGCCGGCAAGCGCGACTACGTTCCGGTCCACAAGCGCTAGACGCGCTTCAGGACACCGGCTTTGAAAGGGCCGCGTCGGGTTTCCGGCGCGGCTCTTTTACTATGCGGAGGATCTCGCGCGCCGCGCGCATGCTCGGCGCCTCGTCGCCGTAGCCCATGGCCTTCACGGCCGACGCCGTCGCCGTCACCTGTTCAAGGCGCGCGGCCGGGTTCGTGAGGAGCCGGATGAGTTCGCGCGACAGGTTTGCAGGCGTGCAGTTCTCCTGGACGAATTCCGGCACCACTTCCCGGTTCAGGATCAGGTTGACGAGGGTGATGTAAGGGACCTTGATGAAGCGGCGGGCGATCGCCGCGGTCAGGGCGCCGACCTTGTAGCCAATCACCATGGGTGTGGTGCTCAGGGCAAGTTCGGTCGACACCGTTCCGGAGGCCGCGAGCGCCACGTCGGCGGCATCAAACGCCCCGAGCTTTTCGTCCGGCCCCTCGACCACGAGAATGTCCTTGCGCCACTCGTTCGCGAGAGCGCGCACGCTGGCACTGACATTCTGAACCGTTGGAAGGACGATGCGTACAGGCCCCGCCGCAGACAAGGTCTGCTCGATGGCTTCGCGGAACACGGACCAGAGAAACCGGATTTCATTGCTGCGCGACCCCGGCAGCAGCAGCAGGATCTTCTGTTCGGCCGGTATGCCGTGTCGTGCCCTGAAGGCATCGCCCTGACCCGGCCGCGGTGCGCGCTCGATCACCGGGTGGCCAACGAAAGATGCACCCATGCCGACGTTCTGGAAAATGGGCACCTCGAATGGCAGGAGGCACAGGACATGGTCGAAGGAGCGCGCCATGGTGAGTGCGCGCTTCGGACGCGAGGCCCACACCTGCGGCGCCACATAGTCGACCAGCTTCAGGTCCGGCTCGATCTTTCGTATGCGCCGGGCAACCTTGTGCGTGAAATCGGGACTGTCGATCATCACGGCCACATCCGGCTTGTGCGTTTTTGCAAACTCGGCCACCTGCCGGATGCGGGCGAGGATCTTCGGGATGTTCGGAACGACTTCGCGCAGGCCCATCACCGACGTGTCGTTGATGGAGTAGAGGCTCTGCATGCCGGCCGCGCGCATGCGCTCGCCACCCACACCGATGATGCGCGCACGACCGTGGGTGAGTTCCTTAAGGGCGAGGATCAGCTGGTAACCCAGTGCATCACCGGAGGGTTCGCCCACCACGAGCATGATGCGCGGGGCGTTTGCGTCGGACGGCGACGTCATTGTCACGATACTCCAAATACGAAAATGCCGGCTGCATCTGCGGCCGCGCAGACCCTTTCAGGCCGGACGATCACGCTCTTTCCTGCTTCGACCAGGACGCCTGCAAGGCCCCGGGAGGCGGCGAGCTCGATCGTCTGGACACCCATCGCCGGCGGATCCATCGTGGGCAACTGGTCCGGCGCCATGGCTTTCACGAGGATGGCGCCGCGCGCCGCGTCCGGGTCGAGCGTGCGCAACATGGCATCGGTGCCGGCCCTGGTTTCGGTCGCGAGAACCTCGTTTCCCCGCAGGACAACCGCCTGCCCCTGCCCTGTTGCACCATGTGCGCGGGCCGCGTCGAGCGCTGCACGGAAGGTGGCCTCCACCGCGCTGCTCGCCCTCGCCTGCGTGAGGTAGCCGGCGGCGGCAGCCAAGGACGGTGCCACCTGCAGGGGCGAAAGGACGCGAAAGCCCTTCCGCTCGAAGGTGGAAGCAAAGGCGCGATGGATGCCGTCATTCGAACGGCGCAGCACGCCGAAATTCGAGATGAGAAACCAGAGGGCCTGCAGGTCGGGCCTTATCCTGAGGTTGCGGTCGCGCGGCCGCGCGAAGTGCCCGACAAACACAAGGTCCCGACAGCCATTGCGACGCAGGGCCGAGACAGCAGACCCGAACTTGGCAATGCTGTTGCGCTCGTGGCTGATGCCCTCGGGCATGTCTTCCGCAAATTCGGAAACAGCCAGGACAAATACGTGCCGACCGGCCGCGGCAGCGGCGCGCGCCACCTCGAGCGGAAGTTCGCCTCCGCCGGCTATGATTCCCAGGTTCGACACGTCGGATTTCACGCCGGATCGGGGCGGCTTTCCCGGTTCGGCATGCACAGGGGCCGGTTGCCGCCATTGCGCACGAAATTGACGATCTCCATGACTTCCGCGTTGGTGGCGAAAAGCTCGGCGACGTCGGACAGGCGCTCCTGGAATGTGCCTTCCTGCGCGAACAGCAGGCGATAGGCGTTGCGCAATTCATGGATCTGGTCGCGCGAGAACCCTCGACGCTTCAGACCGACGAGGTTCAGGCCTGCGAGATAGGCGCGATTGCCCATCACCGAGCCGTACGGAATGAGATCGCCTTCAAGGCCGGCCATGCCGCCAACGAAGGCGTGGCGACCGATGCGGCTGAACTGGTGTACGGCGGCACCGCCGCCCAGCCACACAAAATCCTCGACGATCACGTGGCCGCCAACCATGGCGTTGTTCGCAAACACGCAATTGCTGCCCACGATGCAGTCGTGCGCGACATGGCTGTCGGCCATGAACATGCAGTTGTCACCCACGCGCGTGACCGCGCCGCCCTTGGCGGTGCCCGGGTTCATCGTCACGTGCTCGCGGATGATGTTGTTCTTCCCGATGATGAGTTCCACCGGCTCGCCCTTGTAGGCGAGGCTCTGGGGTGGTTGGCCCAGCGATGCGAACGGGAAGACTGTCGTTCCGTCACCGATCGTCGTCGCGCCGTCGACGCACACGTGGTTCACGAGCCTGACGTTTTCACCCAGCGTGACCTTCGGTCCAACGACGCAGAAGGGGCCGATCTGGGCGGTAGGGTGAATCCTGGCGTTCCGGTCGACGACCGAGCTGGGGTGAATGTTGGTCATCTTATTTTTCCGTCGTTTCCGGTTTCTTTTCTGCAATCATGGCCGTGAACTCGGCCTCGGCACACAGCTTTCCATTCACGTAGGCCTCTCCGGCGAACCGCCAGACAGGCATGCGTGCCTTCTGCATCTTTACAGGCATCAGCAGCAGGTCGCCCGGCACCACCGGGTGCCTGAAGCGCGCCTTGTCGATGGACATGAAGTAGACAATCTTGTCGCCGGCGGCTGCCTTCAGCGAATGCATCACGAGGGCACCCGCCGTCTGGGCCATGGCCTCCACGATCAGCACGCCGGGCATGATGGGCTGGCCCGGGAAGTGGCCGACGAAGAAGGGCTCGCTCATCGAAACAGCCTTCACGCCCGTCGCGCTCGTGTGCGGGACGATGTCGATCATCTTGTCGATCAGCAGCATGGGGGCCCGATGGGGAAGCAGCTCCATCAGGCGAATGATGTTCGCTTGTTCGAGTGTCTGTTCAGTCATTGTCGTTCTGCTCGGTCTTTGTCTTTCCTGCCTTCGCAAGCCGCGCGAGCACGCCGACCTCGCGGCGCCACTGCTCGACGGGCCTCGCGGGGAACCCGCCATAAATCCTGCCGCCCTCGAGCGAGCGCGTGACGCCGCCCTTGCCGGCGACAAAGGCGCCGCTGCCGATGCGGATGTGGTCGGCCACGCCCACCTGCCCGCCCAGCACCACGAAGTCGCCGATTTCCACGCTGCCTGACAGGCCCGCCTGCGAGACGATGATGCTATGGCGCCCGGTGCGCGAGTTGTGTCCGATCTGGACCAGGTTGTCGATCTTCGTTCCCTCGCCGATCACGGTATCGGACATGGCTCCCCGATCGATCGTCACGTTTGCGCCGATCTCGACCTTGTCCTGGATGATGACGCGGCCAAGCTGCGGGATCTTGAAGTGACCTTCGGGCCGGTTCACGAAGCCGAACCCGTCCTGGCCAATGCGCGAGCCCGGATGAATGATGCAGCTGTCGCCGACGAGGGCGTGGCTGATCGAGACATGGGCGCCGATCTGCGTGCCGGCTCCGATCTGGACGCCCCTGCCGATGACCGCACCGGGACCGACGATCACGTTGCGTCCAAGCTCGACGTCCTCGCCGAGGAACGCGCCGGGCGCGATGACAGCACCTTCGTCCACGCGCGCCGATGGTGCGATGGACTGGATCGGAGGCTTGCCGGCAGGCCACATCAAACCGGCATCCGGATAGAGCGCATGTGCGATCTGCGCGAATGCCAGCGATGGCTTTCCGCATTCCAAAGCGGTGACACCTTCGGGCACGCGTGCAAGCATCTGTGGCGAAACCAGAACCGCGCCGGCCTTCGTGTCGCGCAGCTGTGTCGCGAAGCGGGGACCCTCGCAATAGGCCAACTGGCCCGCCGTTGCACGGTCGAGCGGCGCAACGTCCCAGACCTGCAGGGACCTGTCACCGGATTTGAAAGTGGCCTTCGTCAGCTGCTCGATCTGAGCAATGCTGAAAGGTCCCTTGCTGTCATAGAATCGCGGATCGGCCATTCGTCATAATAAACAAAGGACCGGATCTTCTCAGATCCGGTCCTTCTTTCCCTCAATCAGGATGCACTATTAACCGCCGGGCTTCGCAGGCGTCGCCGGCTTGGCAGGCGCCTTCGGGGCCACCGGCGTCACCGTGACCTTCGGCAGAGACTTGTTCAGGCGGTCGATCACCGTCTGCGTGATGTCGAGTTCGGTCGCGCCGAGGACCACGAGACCGCGGTCAAGCAGCAGGTTCGCCTTGCGCTCGGTCAGCAGCTTCTCGAGGATCGGCGCGAGCGCCTTCTCGATCTGCGTGCGCGAGTTCGCGAGACCGCCCTGGATGGCAGCCTGGCGATCCTGGACCTTCTTCTGGAGAGCCTGGCGGCGGTTCTCGAGTTCCTTCACCTTCGCCTGGCGCGCCTGCGGCGTCAGCACGTCGGCCTGGGCCTGCAGCGCCTGGATGTCGGCCTGGATCTTCTTGTTCTCGGGGGCGAAATCCGCCTCCATCTTCTTCGCGAGGGCTTCGACCTGCTTGTACATGTCCGTTCCGACTGCGGACTTGCGCAGGACCGTGCCACGGTCAAGGAACAGGATGACAGCGGCCGGAGCCGGCTTGCCAGCGGCCGCGGCCGGAGCTGCGGCCGGCTTGGCCGGCGCGGGCTGGGCGTAGGCGGTGGAAGCGCCGAAAGCAAGGGTAGTCACCGCGAGTGCGGCCATGGCCCAACGGGCCTTACGGTAAGTCATGTTTGTATTCTCCTGGAGCGGACTAAAACTTCGTTCCTGCGCTGAAGCGGAAGGACTCCGTTTGGTCGTAGTCTTCTTTGTTCAAAACCTGGGAGAAATCAAGACGCACCGGACCAAAAGGTGAGTTCCAGTAGACACTGACGCCCGCAGAAGCTCGCAGCGACATGTCGTCCACGATGCAGGTGTCGTTGTTGCCCAGCCCATCGAGATCGCAGGCCGGCTTGTCTGAAACCATGCCCACCGTACCAACGTCGGTGAAGATGGCTGTCTTGATGCCCAGTTCTTCAGGCAAGAAGTTCGGGACGCGCAGTTCGACGGTTCCGATTGCGTAGGCTTCGCCACCAACCGACGGAGGTGTGCCCGTCGTCGCGGTTTCGCGAGGACCAATGCCCGACGTCTTGAAGCCGCGGAAGGAGCCGCCGCCCTTGAAGAAGCGGTCGTTCGCGGAGAGGACGTCTTCGCCATACGCAATGATGTAACCGGCCGAAACCGACACGTTCAGGATGAGGTCATCAAACCAGAGGCGCTTGAACCAGTCGCCGCTGAGTTCGGTACGAACGTATTCCTTGTCGCCACCGAGGCCCGCGACGTCGACGCTCCAGTTCATGTCAAAGCCATTCTTCGGCTCGATCGGATCGTCCTTGTCGTCATAGACGTAGGTGAAGCCCGTGGATGAAAGGACTGTCACGCCCTCTTCCACGTCGCCAGCTGCGCCGGTGATCGTGATGTCGTCCTGGCGCAGCGTGTAGCGCAGGCCCAGGCGACCGAACTCGGACAGCGGGAAGCTCAGGCGCAGGCCGAGGCCGCGAATGTCAGCCTCGTAGTTCGACTCATCGAACACGGAGTGCGTGTTGTAGAGGTCGAAGCCGGCCGACATGTTGCGGTCGAGGAAGTAAGGCTCGGTGAAGCGCAGGTCGATCTGCTGACGGATGCTGGACAGAGAAACCTGGAGGCGCAGGAACTGGCCGCGACCCAACAGGTTCTTTTCCGTGAGGCTGACGGCGCCCACGACGTTGTCGGCCGACGAGAAGCCGGCGCTGACCGAGAACTCGCCCGTGGACTGCTCTTCGACTTCCACGTTGAGGACCGTCCGGTCTGCCGAGGTGCCCTGCTCTTCGCTGATCTCGACCTTCTTGAAGAAGCCGAGGCCGCGGATGCGCGAGCGCGAACGGTTCACGAGCACACGATTGAAGGCGTCGCCTTCCACCAGGCGGATTTCGCGACGGATGACCTTGTCGAGCGTGCGCGTGTTGCCGACG
>CAZYFM010000152.1:0-7286 GCA_964646885.1 uncultured Flavobacteriaceae bacterium | reverse complement strand
CGGAACAGGTTGGCCGGATCCGTCGTGCGCTTGATGGCAGCGAGGCGCTGCAGGTTGTTGCGCCAGTAGGCCTGGGGCCAGTTGGGCAGATCGAGGTCGCAATAGTTCACATAGGCAAAGCCCGGCATGAAGGGACGCAGGGCGGCGTGGTAGTCATGCATGGACTGCAACCGACGCTGTGACAGCGCGGGGTTGAACCAGCTCGTGTAGTACTGGATGCAATAAAGCGCATCACGAAAGGCGAAGGCGGTTTCGTCAGGCTTCCGGTCGGCGACTGCGCCCCGGTAGGCGTCGAGGATGACCATGAGTTCGTTCGGCGGCCGTGCCGCGATGCCATCGACCATGCGCTCGAGCGCGGCAGCCGGCAAAGACTCGAGCACGAAATCAGACTTGCCCTTGCTGAACTTTGACTCGTAGTTCCAGCCGCCGGAGAACCGGTCGACGGCTTCGAAGAAGGAGCCGGTCCGCGGCGTGGCTGTCGCCGGCTGGCCCGCCATCGAGGCAAACTTCGACAGTTCGAAGGCAAGCTGCTGCGGGTTGCCGACGGACTGTCCGGCGAGCCGCAGTGAAAGCCGCCCCTGAGATGCGGCGCGCAGGCTGAGGAGGCAGGTGATCTCGCGCGCCGTGCGTGGTGCCCACTCCTGCCAGGCGGCGAGGATCCGGATAGCGGCGTCGCGCGCCACGGTGAAGGACTGCACGAATGTGTGCACGGGACCGACAGGATGGAGCCGCAGCCTGAAACTTGCCACCGCGCCGAACGTGCCACCGCCGCCGCCCTGCAATGCCCAGAAGAGATCAGGATCAGCGGCTGCCGATACGTTGGTGACGCCGCCCTTCGCGCGGACGAGTTCGACACCGAGCAGGGAGTCGCTGGCGAGGCCCAGCGGCCGCGACAGGAGCCCGAAACCTCCCCCGTGGATGTGGCCGGCCAATCCCACCGTGGGACAGGAGCCCGCAGGAAAGCAGAGACCTGCCTTCGCGGCTGCGCGGTAGACTTCGCCCAGCGACACACCTGCGCCGGCGACCATTGTACGCGCTGTCGGGTCAACCGTGATGCGGTTCAGCGGTCTCACGTCGATCACGAGTGCATCAGACTGCGAGAAGCCTTCGAAGGAGTGGCCTCCGGCGCGGATCGCAAAGGGGATGTTGCGCCCGGCTGCGGCCTCGACGACGCGCTGCAGTCCTGCAGGCGTCGTGCAGAGAGCGCGCCATCGCGGGCGCTTCATCGTGCGGGCATTATACGCCGGCATCAGCCGTTCGTAGTCAGGGTGTCCCTGCTCGAGCACGCGCACATCCTGCTCGGGAAACTGTGGCAACCCTGCTGACGACTGGGCGCGGGCGGCGGCTGCGATCAGCGGCGCCGCGGCCAGCGCCCTCAGTCCCGCGCGACGTGTCAGGCCCGGGCTTGCCGCGTTGCTGCGTCGCCGCTTCATGCTCAGGTGCTGCCGTCGGCTGAGGGATCACCCGCGAGCGCCATGTAGGAATTGCCCGCGATGCCCGCGAGCAATGCCGCGCTGACGATGCTGCTGATGTAGTTGAGGACCGAGAACTCGACCCAGTTGAGGCGAATGGCCTTGAGGAACTCAAGCTGCCAGGTCTTCATTGCACCGGCAACGGCTTCACTGTTGCCCGAGGCACCCAGAGACTGGAAATCCGGCAATGGCGGAAAGTCTGCGCCGAGGATCACGGAAACGATGGCCAGGGCCGCTGCACCAATCGGCAGATACACCATCAGCAGCACCGCAAACATCCGCAAGGCGTTGCCCCGCATCAGCTCCCACGCCCGCTCGACGCCCAGGTTGTGTTCGGCGACAACGACTGCCGGAATGATCATCAGCTTGAGGAACACCCAGAAGAGCACGAAGACAAAGACCAGCGTGAGCAGTCCCACGACCGAGCCCGCAGCGCCTGCGCCTGCCGACGCTGCAGCGATGAGCCCGAACAGGATCCCGGCACCGACGACGGCCGCGATCGCGGCGATGGTCAGAAGGATGTAGGTGAGGACGAGGCGTGCTTCGGTCGCTCCAAACCAGAAATAGAAGGGCGCGCCACCCGGACGCTGGCCGTACATGACGACCCTCAGCAGGGCGACGAGGATCATCACGTTCGCGAGTAGCCCCAGGAAGCCAACGAGGTAGCTGATGCCCGCCATCTGGGACATTCCGGGCTCGCCCTTCGCGGCGATGGCCTCGTCCATCGAGGCGCCTCCCACATAGAAGTTCAGGGCGGCAACAGCGAGCATCGGCAGCCACGCGACCTGGAGGATTGTTGCGATGTCCCCGATCATGAAGCCGTAAGTCCGCGAGACGGTTTGGAAGACCGGTATCCTGTTCACGCCATGTTTCCCCTTCGAGTGAGGTCACTGTAGCGCATGCAACCCCGGTTTTCCTATGGCTGGAAGGTCCCACTGGCCGTGGATTTCCCCTGCCCCTGCTGGGCACGCAGCGGGAAGATGCTATAGCCTCACCCGAACGTGAAAATGGTTGCTTGAGTACGGATATCCGGTTTCGACATGGTACAGCTTCATCGACGCCATCTCCTGAAGGCCCTGGCGGGGGTCGCGGGAACCTACATGGCCACGGCCGCCAGCGCCGTCAGCGCGGCGCCGATCCCGCTGACGACAGGGCGCTATCGCTTCCCCCAGGGTGTGGCTTCGGGTGATCCGCGACCGGATGGCGTGGTCCTGTGGACGCGCGTCGAGGCGGCGGACCTCTCCCAGGCTTCCATTCCGGTGAGGGTCCAGATCGCGCGCGGCCCCGACTTCGCGCAGGTCGTGCTTGACGAGATGCTGACGGCGACAGCGCAAAGCGACCACACGCTGCGCCTCGTCGTGCAGGGGCTCGATGCGGACACGATCTACTTCTACCGGTTCCTCGCCGCCGGCGACCAGTCGCGCCTCGGCCGGACACGCACGGCGCCGCTGCCCGACGTCGAGCGGCCGACACGCTTTGCCTTCGCGGCGTGCCAGAACTTCGAGCAGGGCTTCTACGGGGCGTGGGCGCGCATGATCGCCGACGACCTCAATGCGCCGACCGAGCAGCAGATCGACTTCGTGCTGTTCCTCGGGGACTTCATCTACGAGGTGCGCGGCGATCGCTGGGACTCGAACATGATGAACCCGAAGTGGCTGAAGGGCGCGGACGGGCGCGAGCGCTACTTCCCGCCCTTCCCGAACGGATCGAAACCGTGGCCGGCCACCGACTGGAACAAGAACCCGGGCGCAACCAACGCCGTGACGCTGGCGGACTACCGGTTCCTGTACCGGCTCTACCTCAGCGATGCGAACCTTCAGGCCGCGCGTGCGCGATGGCCCTTCATTTCGACGTGGGACGATCACGAGTTCACGAACGATGCGTGGCAGTCCCATGACACCTATTTCGAAAAGACCGGCAAGCCGGCGCAGAAGCGCAAGGTGGCGGCAAACCAGGCCTGGTTTGAATATGTCCCCGCATTCCTGACCGGCCTGCCCGGCACCGGACGCGTGGGCAACCAGGCGAAGGACTTCAAGTGGGTGGAGGTCCAGGACTCGGCCTATCTCGGACCGGCCGAGGACTGGATCGATCCCAACGCCGACAACCGCAATGCCCTGAACTCGATGACGATCTACCGTTCGCTGCGGTGGGGCAAGACGCTCGAGATCATCCTGACCGACAACCGCACCTACAAGTCGCCGCCGCCGATCCCGCCGAAGATCGAGGGACAGGCGCTGCCGGCGGTTGACACGGTCTACCTGCTCGACCGCGGACGGCGGGCCAACGAAGGCGATCCGCCGGCCAAGATTCCCGACACCGACATCGACAATCCGCGCCGGACCAGTCCGCCGGGATCGGTGCTGGGCGAGACACAGAAGCAGTGGTTCAAGGATGTGCTGGTGGCGTCGGATGCGCGCTGGAAGATCTGGGCCAATCCGTTTCCGGCCCTGCCCGTGCGGCTTGACCTCGGCAGCATCTGGTTCGCCGGGATCAAGGATGCAAAGCTCGGGCTTGACGGCTGGAACGGCTATCCGGGCGAACTGACGGAGCTGATGACCTTCGTGCGCGACAACGGGGTGAGCAATCTCGTGGCCTGCGCGGGTGACCACCACATGCACATGGCCGGCCTCCTCGTCGATGACATGCAGGCCGACGTCACAAGCCCCGTCGCCGTCGAGTTCGCGGTGGCCGGCATCTCGTCCGAGCCGGTCTTTGGCGGCGCGCTGCGGGCGTCGAAGGGCAACTCGGTGTTCCACAGCATCGTCACCTACCAGAGCGGCGACGAAACGGTGGAGAACATGAACCTCGCGATGCTGGGCGGCGTGAATGCTGCGATTGCGAGATCATGGACGGGGTCGAGCTGGATCTCGGACCTGTTCTGGAACGACCGGGCCAGCCCGGGACTTCAGTACGTCGACACGAACGCCAATGGCTACGGGCTCCTGAGCGTGAATGCGGGGCGCGTGGAGGCGAACCTCGTGACGGTCGAGAACCCGGAGAAGGACTTTGGGCCCCAGGGGGCGCCGATCCTCCGCAAGGCCAAGTTCACGCTGCGCGCGTGGGTGCCGGGCCAGTCGCCGGAGCTCGTCGGTCCGGTCTTCCAGGGCAAGCCCGCCTTCCCGTTCGAATGACGGTCACGTGCCATCGCGCCCTTGGATGACTTGGGCGCGGACGCGCGATAGAGTGACCCGCATTCAAACACACGGGTACGATTCATGGCCTTCGCCGACTATTGCAAGTATGACGGGCTCGGACTGGCTCAGCTCGTCGCCAACAAGGACGTTTCTCCCCTCGAGCTCGTCGACGAAGCCATCGCGCGCATCGAGAAGCACAACCCGAAGCTCAACGCGGTCATCTACCGGACCTTCGACCGCGCGCGCTCGGCGGCGACACTGCCCCTGCGCGGACCGTTTGCCGGCGTACCGTTCCTGCTGAAGGACATCCTCGGCGCGCAGAAGGGCGTACCGACACGCCAGGGCTCGCCCTTCATTCCGCCGGTGCCGTCGCCGCATGACTCTACGCTGGTGCGGCGGTTCACGAATGCGGGCCTCATCTCGCTGGGCAAGACAAACGTGCCGGAGTTCGGCCTCGTGCCGACGACGGAGTCGACCATGTATGGCCCGGCCTGCAATCCGTGGAACCTCGACCACTCGACGGGCGGCTCGTCCGGCGGCTCGGGCGCTGCGGTGGCTGCGGGCATCGTGCCGCTGGCCCATGCGAATGACGGCGGCGGATCGATCCGCATCCCGGCCTCGGCGAACGGGCTCGTGGGGCTGAAGCCGACCCGCGGGCGCAATCCGCTGGGGCCTGATCTCGGGGACATAACGGGTGGCGTCGTCTGCGAGGGCGTCTTGTCCCGCAGCGTGCGCGACACGGCGGCCGCCCTCGATGCCACGGCCGGCTGCGAGATGGGCGACCCGTACTGGGCGCCTCCGCAGCCCAAGTCCTATCTCGCCGAGGTGGAGACGTCGCCGGGCAAGCTGCGCATCGCCTTTTCCACGACGGGCATCATGGGCGTGCCCTTCGATCCGGAATGCAAGGCAGCCGTGCTCGAGACGGCGAAGCTGCTCGAGAGCCTTGGGCACACCGTCGAGGAAGCCGCGCCGCAGATCTCGGGCGAGCAGTATACGCTGGCCTTCACGCCCATCTGGGCGTCGGGCGTGGCCATGCTGATCGACGGCATCGCGATGCTGACCGGCACGACGCCCAAGCAGAGCGACTTCCAGGGACTGACCTGGGGCTTCTACCAGCAGGGCAAGCAGGTCAGCGCCTCGCAGTACCTCATGTGCTGGTACCAGCTGCAGACGATTGCGCGGCAGGTGGCGCAGTTCCACGAGACCCATGACGTATGGCTGACCTCGACGCTCGGATCGCCGCCGCTGCGCAATGGCGCACTCGACATGAACGAGACGGACCTCGGCAAGGCCATGGGGCCGCTGTTCGGCTACCTGCCCGTCACGCCGCTGCAGAATGCGACCGGGCAGCCTGCCATCTCGCTGCCCCTGGCCATGTCGAAGGCCGGGCTGCCGATCGGCATGCACTTTGCCGGCCGCTTCGGCGATGAAGCCACGCTGCTGCGCCTCGCAGGCCAGCTCGAGAAGGCCAGGCCCTGGGCCGGCCGCCACCCTGCCATCTGGAACTGAGGAAACACCCCATGAGCCTTGCCACCTATGAACAGCATGACGGCCTCGGTCTGGCGGAGCTTGTCCGCCGCAAGGAGGTCAGCCCGGCCGAACTGCTCGAGGCCGCCATCACGCGCGCGGAGAAGCACAACCCGAAGCTCAACGCCATCGTGCACAAGGCCTATGACCTTGCGCGCGCCGAGGCCGCAAAAGGCTCCCTGCCCGCAGGTCCGTTTCAAGGTGTCCCCTTCCTGATCAAGGACCTCGGTCTTGAGGTGGCGGGCATGAACCGCACGGACGGCACCTTCTTCAAGGACGATGCGCCGGACGCGCATGACGCGCTGCTGACGAAGCGCTTCCGGCAGGCCGGCGTCGTGATCTTCGGCAAGACCAACACGCCCGAGTTCGGCATCACCGGCACGACCGAGAGCGCGCGCCTGAAGCCCTGCCGCAATCCCTGGAACACGGAGCACATCACCGGCGGCTCGTCCGGTGGCGCGGCTGCTTCGGTGGCGGCCGGCATCGTGCCGCTCGCGAATGCCTCGGACGGGCTGGGTTCGATCCGCATTCCGGCGGCGTGCTGCGGCCTCGTGGGCATGAAGGTAACGCAGTATCGTGTCCCCATGGGGCCCTCCCATGACGCCGACATCGCGCATGGCTATGCGGTGCACCATGTGGTGTCGCGCTCGGTGCGGGACTCGGCGGCCATGCTCGACTGCATCGACCTGCCCGAGGCCGACTCGCCCTATCCGACGCCGCCCAAGGCGCGCCCCTATCTGCAGGAGGTTGCAACGCCGCCGGGCCGCCTTCGCATCCGCTTCACGGACGAGACGCCGAGCGGGCAGCCCGTGCATCCGGAAATCGCCGCGGCGCTGCGCCAGACCGCAAAGCAGCTTGAGGCGCTCGGCCACCATGTCGAGGAGAAGGGCCTCGGCATCAACTACCGCAAGCTCTACGCGGCGAGCACGGCCGTGCTGGGCGCCAACTTTGCCTATTCGATGCGCGAGCGCGTGAAGAGGATGGGACGCGAACCGCGGCCCGAAGAGCTCGAGCCGCTGACGTGGCGCAACTGGAAAGGCGGCGACCATGTTCCCGGTCACGAGGCGCTGCGCGGCTGGCAGACGCTCAAGGCGATGACACGCGAGATCTTCAGCGTCTTCACCCAGTTCGACGTGCTGCTGACGCCCGTGCT
>CAZYFM010000151.1:0-7412 GCA_964646885.1 uncultured Flavobacteriaceae bacterium | reverse complement strand
CAGATCGATAGCGTCGGAATCCGTTCAGGGGTTCGGCAACACGACCACCGATCTGCCGCTCACCCATCTTCATTGCATTTCGCCGGCGCGTCCGCGCAGCGCTTCAAGCGCCGTCGCCTGCGCGCGCCATATGCCAGGAACCAAGACCAATGACCTGTGACTTCTGCCGGACCGCCCAGGACGGGCCCGGAATCATGCGCCTCGAACGGCGCGGCATCTTCTATGGAATCTCGATCCTCACGCCCGAAGGCTGGACCATGCATGAATGTCCGCCGGACGAAGCGCCACCCCCGGAACCCGCTTCCCCGCCCGTTGACGCTACGCCCCGGCCACGGACGCGCAAGGGCAAGGCCCGGCGATCACGTCGGCACTTGAGCATGGAGATGGGGGGAGGAAAGTGGTGCCTGGGGCCGGAATCGAACCAGCGACACGCGGATTTTCAGTCCGCTGCTCTACCAACTGAGCTACCCAGGCTGATCGCAAGCACTCAGAGGGGCCGGGTTATAGGGGCTTGTGGCCCACCTGTCCAGCAAGGAAAGCGGGTCAATTTGGCAGTTTCCCGGGCCATGCTATGAAGGCGGCAACACCTATTGCCCTCTTGAGGATTGGACCCCCATGACCAGCTACACCTGCTTCGATGTCGAGACCCGGGACAAAATAGCCCACATCCGGCTCAAGCGTCCCGAAGCCTTCAACACGATGAACAGGGCCTTCTGGAACGAGCTGCCTGCCATCGTGAACGGCATCAATGACGAGGCCTCGGCCCGCGTCATCGTGATCTCCTCGACCGGAAAGCACTTCTCGGCCGGCATGGACCTGTCGGTGTTTACCGACGGGCAGGGCGTCGCCTCCGGCAACACGCCCAGGAACGAGGTCGGCCGCTCGCGGCTCGCCCTGCGCGCGGAAGCCCTCCGCCTGCAGAAGACCTTCAACTGCCTCGACGAAGCCCGCATGCCCGTCCTCATGGCGGTCCAGGGCGGCTGCGTCGGCGGCGCGGTCGACATGTCGACCTGCGCGGACATGCGCTACGCGACGAAGGACGCCTTCTTCGTCATCCAGGAAATCAACCTGGCCATGACAGCCGACGTCGGCACCTTCCCGCGGCTCTGCCACCTGCTGCCGCAGGGCCTCGTGCGCGAGCTCGCCTACGCCGGACGCAGGCTGCCCGCACAGCGCGCACTCGAGCTCGGCTTCGTGAACGAGCTGTTCGACACGCAGGAACAGATGCTCGCCCATGTGATGGAGATCGCCCGGGAGATCGCCTCGAAGTCGCCGCTCGCCGTGCACGGCTCGAAGGTCATGATCAACTACGCGCGCGACCATTCGATCGCCGACGGCCTCGACTACATCGCGACCTGGCAGGCCGGCATGTTCAACCCGACCTCCGACATGTTCGAGAGCTTCCGCGCCAAGCAGGAAAAGCGCGACCCGGTCTACGAGGACCTCTTCCCCGTCCGCAAGGCGATGTGACGGAACGAAAGGCCATGGCAAACGCAAACCCGCCGGTTCCCGCCGGCTACACGCAGGTATTCCCCGAAGCCGGCTTCAACGCCTATGTCGGACCGGTCTGGCGTTCGCCGGACGGCGCTGAATACCTCTTTGACGTCCGCGAGGTGCATCTCAACGGCGGCGGCTCTCTCCACGGCGGCATGGGCATGGCGCTCGCCGACATCGTGATGGGCCGCACCGTGCGCGATGCGCTCGACGGCGCGAAGGCGCTCACGATCTCGCTGAGCTGCGACATCGTCAGCGGTTCGAAGCTCGGCGACCGCATCGTCGGCCGCGCCACGATCACGCGCCGCACCCGCTCGATCGTCTTCATCTCGTGCGACCTGTCGGTGGCCGGCAAGACGATCCTGACCGCCACCGGCATCTGGAAGATCCTGGGAAGCGAGTAGGCAGGGCCATGTCCGACTACAACGAAACGCCGCTGCCGCCCGCCCGCAACGTTCCGGCCCCCGAAGGCTGGCGTCCGGCCGAGCAGTTCGATCCCTTCGAGGCGGCACTCGGTCCCTATTTCGAACGCCAGCGCAACGGCGCGCGGGAGTTCGCCTTCATCGTCGACGACCGCCACACCAACGCGCAGGGCGTCGCCCATGGTGGCGCGCTGCTGACCTTCGCGGACGCCGCCCTCGGCTATGCGCTCTGGGACGCCACCGATCGCGCGCCCTGCGTGACGATCGGCCAGCAGACCCAGTTCATCGCCGCCGCCATGGAAGGCGACCTCGTGACCTGCCAGCCCGAAGTCGTCCGCAAGACCCGCGAGATCGTCTTCATGCGCGGCGATTTCAGGGTAGGGGACAGGGTGGTCTTCACCGCGACCGCGGTCTGGAGGACATGGCCGAAGGCCTGAAGTGTTACCCGATCCTTAACGCGGATCGTGGTTAAAACTCTGCATACAATTGTCTGCCATGCTCACGTCCATGAGCACAGCACACACACCCGCAGAACTCGTTCTTGGCACCGCCCAGCTCGGCGACCCGCAGGGCGGCGTCAGTTCACCCGATGTCTCGAAGCCGGTCCTCTCGGCCGCACTGAACGCCGGCATACGCTGGTACGAGACCTCGCCGGCCTACACGAACGCAGAGATCCGCATCGGCCAGGCGTTCCGCGGCGACCGCCGCGCGCACATCATCACGAAGCTCGCCCCGTCCGCCCTGCGCGACGGCTCGCGCGGCGCCATCGAGGATGAAGTCACGCGCGCCTGTTCCCGCCTGAACATTGGCCGCCTCGACGTGCTGGCGCTCAACAGCATTGCCGAGATCAGGATGCACGAGGGCAAGCTCTGGCGCACGCTGAAGGAACTGCGCGACGAAGGCACGATCTACGACCTTGGCGTCTGCGTCTCCTCGCCCGAGGAAGCGATGCAGGCCCTGGCCGATCCGGCCGTGACATACCTGCAGCTCCAGTTCAACGCACTCGACTGGCGCTGGCGCGAAGCCGGCGTGATCGACGCGCTCGCCGCGCGACCCGAAGTCCTCGTCCACGCCCACTCGGCACTGCTCTACGGCATCCTCGCGGGAACGCCGGGCGCCAAGTGGCCGGCCTTCAACGCGATCGACCCCGAGGCACTCCGCCTCACGCTCTGGACCATGTCGAAGGACATGGGCCGCGACTGCCCGGCCGACCTGTGCATCGCCTACGTGCGCGCGCAGCCCTGGATCCACGGCGTCATTGCCGGCGCCAGCAGCCAGGCCCAGCTCGCGCTGAACATCGCGAGGTTCCGTCGCCCGCCACTCAGCGCCGACGAGATCGCCCGCGTGAACGCAGCCATGCCGCGGCCCTCCAAGGCCATGCTGCAGGCCCGCAGCGCCAGCCGCGCCGCCTGACGCCAAACCAGATGAAGGGCACCCGCCTCGAGTACCTCAAGAGCTGGTTGCCCCAGCCCGCCCGCATTGCCGCCCGCAGGGGCGTGGACCTGGTCACCAGGCTGCGTCCGGTGCCCGAGCAGCAGATGCACATCCCGCCCGAGCTGCGCGAGCGGCTCGAACATTTCCCGATTACGCGCGAGATTGGCCAGCGCGCCCTGAACGCCCTCGTCGCAAAGGCCGAATGGTTCTCGCTGCCCGGCGGCGCCACGCTCGCCCGCGACGGCGACAACGACCAGGCCGTCTTCATCGTGGTGACAGGATGCCTCGGCGTCTTCACGCTCGACGAACACGGCGGCGACCACTTCATCGCGCAGGTCCCCGCAGGCGAGACAGTCGGCGAAATGTCGGTCATCACCGGAGACGGTCACTCGGCCAAGCTCGTCGCCCTGCGCGACAGCGAGCTGCTGCGCATCGGCAAGACTGAGTTCGAGCGCCTTCTCGCGCGCCACCCGCGCCTGTCCATGAACCTGATGCGCATCCTGGTCCGCAGGCTGCGCCACTCCTCGCGTCGGGCCTCCTCGGCTCAGGCGGCCCGAACGATTGCCTTCGTCCCGCTGCATCCGGGAATTGACTGTCGCGAACTCGGCGCCGAGTTGCAGTCTGCCCTGCGTTCCATCGCGCTGCGCGCCGGCACGGTCGGCCGCGAGGCAGCAACACAGCCCAGCGACTGGTTCGCGCGCTGCGAGTCCGAGAATGACGTCGTTCTCTACATGGGAGACGCGCCGGAAAGCCCGTGGACGCAGCTTTGCGTGCGCCAGGCCGACAGGATCATCCTCGTTGCACGTGCCGGCGAATCCGCCGCCCACGTCTTCCACAACCCCGAGACCCGCGGCCGCCTGAGGCGCCAGCATCCCGAACTCATCCTTCTCCGTGCGAAGGAGGCGGGCGGCATGTCCTCGACCGAACTCGGCCAGAAGGCGCTGGTTGGACAGCACTACTATGTCCGGGAAGGTCATCGCCCCGACATCGACCGCCTCGCGCGCATCCTGTCGGGCAGGGCGGTCAGCCTCGTGCTCGCCGGCGGCGGCGCACGCGGATTCGCACACATCGGCGTCATTCGCGCGCTCCAGGAAGCCGGCGTGCCCTTCGACTTCGTCGGTGGCTCGTCCATGGGCGGCATCATCGCCGCCGGCATCGCCATGGGCTGGGACAGCCAGGAACTGTCGCAGCGCGTGCGCAACGCCTTCGTCGACACGAATCCGCTCTCCGACTTCACGCTACCCCTTGTCGCCGTGCTGCGCGGCAAGAAGGTCTCGAAGCTCCTGCACGATCATTTCGGGGACATGAACATCGAGGACCTGCAGACAACCTATTTTTGCGTCTCATCGAACCTGACGCTCGGCCGCGCACACGTTCACCGCGAAGGACCGCTCTGGAAGGCCTTGCGGGCGACCGTCGCCATCCCGGGCCTGTTGCCCCCGGTCGTGCACGAGAAGAACCTTCTCGTCGATGGCGGCCTGATGAACAACATGCCGGTCGACATCATGGCGACCATGGCCCAGGGCCCCGTGATCGGCGTCGACGTCGCCGGCGACGAGGCGCTTGTCGCCCAAGCCGAGGATTTCAACGAGCAGCCCTGGCTGCCGCTCCTGCGCCAGCAGCTGAAGGGCGCTCCCTCGATCGTCTCGATCCTGATGCGGTCGGGCACGGTCGGCAACGAAGTGCAGCGCCGCCAGGCGCGCGAGCAGGCCGATCTCCTGTTCGATCCCCCGCTGCCCGGCATCGGCCTCAGGTCATGGCAGTCCTTCGACGAAGCCATCGACCACGGCTACCAGCACGCCCTCCAGGTCATCGAGGAAAACGGCCTCGACTTTCTCTGGACCATCCGCGGCCACGGCCTCGGCAACTAGCTCCGTCCGAAAGCCGCCACGGCAGCCCGGGCGATCTCCTCGCCCCATTCCTGCACGAAATGACCGCCATCCGCGATTTCGAGCGGGGCGGGGCAGCCGCGTATGGTCTGGCGCAGCCGCGCCATGACATCCGGGCCCAGAACGGGGTCCTTCATGCCGACAGCCATGAACGTTGGACCCGACCACTGCGTCGAGAACCAGGTCGCCGCCTGCCGCGAGACATCGACGCCTTCCATCTCAGGGGACACCATGACCATCTGCGGGAAGCGCCGCACGCCGGCCTTGTAGCGGACATCGGGAAACGGTGCATTGTAGGCCGCCACTTCGGCATCGCTCAGGATCGGCGTCGCACGCTTCATGAGCGCGCCGACATCCATGTCGGGGTTGGCCTTGGCAAAGGCCTTCCACGCCTCGAACCCGGGGCCCGGCGTTTCGCCTGTCGCGATGGTCGTGTTCATCACGATCAGCCGCTTGAAGCGCTCCGGCATCTCCATCGGCAGCGTCAGCCCCAGGAGCCCGCCCCAGTCCTGTACCACCAGCGTGATGTTGCGCAGGTCCATGCGCTCGATGAAGCGCAGCAGCGAGTTGCGGTGGAAGTGGAACCCGTAGACGGCGTCATCGACCGGCTTGTCCGAGCGTCCGAACCCGAAAAGGTCCGGCGCCACCACGCGCGAACCGTCGGCGGCGAAGACCGGGATCATCTTGCGATAGAGATAGCTCCAGCTCGGCTCGCCGTGCAGGCAGAGGAACGTGTGCGCTGCGCCGCCACCCGGATTGATGTCAAGGTGGTGCATCCGCAATCCGCTGAACCCCGGAAGCTTCTCCTGGTAGTGGGGGGCAAAGGCGAAACCGGGTAGGTTCTGGAACCGGGAATCGGGCGTTCGCATCGCATTGAGTGTCTGTGACATGCCTCCGGCGCTCCCTTGCAGTCCGCACGGAACGCTTCCGGCGGCCGCCCGATTATGGGGGGCAACAAAGCACTCGCCAAGACCCCTCGCCCCGGGCTAGGTTCCGCCCACAACCATCCATGCATTCATCGTTTCAGGAGACCCCAATGCGTCAGGCCGTCATCGTTTCAACAGCGCGCACAGGATTGGCAAAATCCTACAGGGGCGGTTTCAACAACACCCACGGCGCAGCGATGGCAGGCCACGCGATCAAGCACGCAATCGCGCGTGCGAAGATCGAGCCGGGTGAAGTCGAGGACGTGATCATGGGTTGCGGCCTGCCGGAAGGCGCGACGGGCCAGAACGTCGGTCGCAACGCCGCGATCTGGGCGGGCTGCCCGGTCACTACGTCGGGCACGACCGTCAATCGCTTCTGCTCGTCGGGCCTCCAGTCGATCGCCATGGCCGCCGGCCGCGTGCTGAACGAGGGTGTGCCCATCGCCATTGGTGCGGGCGTCGAGTCGATCTCGCTCGTGCAGGGCAACATGAACATGAACCGCATCGTCGAAGAAAAGCTGATGCAGACCTATCCGGCGCTGTGGATGCCGATGATCGACACGGCCGACATCGTCGCCGCGCGCTACAACATCTCGCGCGAACGCCAGGATCGCTTCTCCCTCGAAAGCCAGAAGCGCACGGCCGCCGCGCAGCAGGCCAACAAGTTCGCCGACGAGATCGTGCCGATGGACACGATCATGACGGTCACCAACAAGGAAACGGGCGAAACGAAGAACGTGCCCTACACGGTGACGAAGGACGAGTGCAACCGCGCCGACACGACCTATGAAGGCCTGGCCTCGCTCAAGCCCGTCAAGGGACCGGACAAGTTCGTCACCGCCGGCAACGCCAGCCAGCTCTCCGACGGCGCCTCCGCAAGCGTCGTCATGGAAGCCGCCGAAGCGGCAAAGCGTGGCCTGAAGCCGCTTGGCATCTTCAAGGGTTTCGCCGTCGCCGGTTGCGAGCCGGATGAAATGGGCATCGGCCCCGTCTTCGCCGTGCCGCGCCTGCTGCAGCGCGCGGGCCTGAAGGTCCAGGACATCGACCTCTGGGAGCTGAATGAAGCATTCGCCAGCCAGGTGCTCTACTGCATGGATCGCCTGGACATTCCGCACGAGAAGCTGAACGTCAACGGCGGCTCGATCTCGGTGGGTCACCCGTTCGGCATGACCGGCGCGCGCCTCGTCGGTCACGCGCTGCTCGAAGGTCGTCGCCGCAAGGCCAAGCACGTCGTCATCACGATGTGC
>CAZYFM010000150.1:0-7454 GCA_964646885.1 uncultured Flavobacteriaceae bacterium | reverse complement strand
CGTTCTGCGCCGTGTAATCGAGCATGTGGTCGTGGAACCAGTGCGTGCTCATCGTCTCGCGATAGTCACCGCGGATCTTCGTGATGCCGCCCGCGCCGTTCGGGTAGCCTGCGCGGATGTCGGTGGCACCGGTATTGATCGTGTCATGACCGGCCAGGATCATCGGCCAGCGATAGTCATAGTACTGGCCCGGGAAGAAATAGGCTGCCGTGTAACCGTCGCTCTCTGCCGGATTGTGGCCGTTGTGCTCGTGCGTCGTGATCGTGTGCATGCCAAAACCGTTGTTGGCGCTCACGTTGACCGGCAGCATGTTGTAGTGGCGGAACAGCAGCGGCACGCCGTAGCGCGCCATCAGCAACTTGGGCGGCATCGTGCCGTCGAACGTCCAGACCGAATTCGGCTGCTGGACCGGCATGTTGGGATGGAAGCGCACCGCAACGTTCTTGTTCGTGCCGCCGAAGTTGTAGAGACCTCCGGGCTTGAACTCACCGACGCTGAAGCGGTGGCGCTGCAGCGAGTCACGCAAGCCATTGTTCGTACGTGCGCCCGTGGTTGCTGTCTGGAAATACTCCCGCGGACGGAATTCGCTCCAGCGCTGGTGCGAATACCACTCGCCGCTCGGACGGCCTTCCGCCGGGCTGAAAGCAAGCGGACGGACACACTGGCTGATCTTCGACAGCCACGGGTTCACGGCGGTCGTATTCGCGGCGCGGGTCGGCAGCGACATCAGCGCCTGTTTCAGGAACGTGTCGATCGACGTGGATTCGGGACCGAGGTCGCAGCTCTGCGCCGCGGGCATTGGCGTACAGCCTGAACAGGCTGTCCCGGGCATCGGCCTCGTGCCGAATTCCTCAAAAATGTAGACGTGCTGGGAAAATGGCAGGGCGCCGAACAGAGGGCTGGGCGAAGCGCCCGTCGGAATGTCGGCTGCAACTCCTGGCTGAGCCGAGAGCAGCGCGCCGAGCGCGATCGACAGGCCAGCCAAGCGAGAAAAGTCGTTGAGCATCAATATAAACCCCATGTCATGCACAAACCGACCCGCAGCAACCTCTGGTAGAGATCGTAGGACCTGGGTCTTTTTGTAATTATTTTGTAATCTTAGGGAATAAAGTCCGGGGTTCGTAGTTGGGGGCGCACGGGTAAGGATGATTGGGTGGGGATTGTGGGAATTTCGACACAGGCGACCGACATGATTCCTATTTAATGGAATAACTTCCTACCCTGTGGATAACCCACGGGTATTGCCCAATTCGGCAAAGAAACCTGCGCCCCGTTCAGAAATTAACCTTCGTGAGGAAGTGCAGAGCGAGGCCGGTCGTGCACTGCACTCAACGGGTTCGGCGGGTTCACAGTACTGTTGCCAACATCTTTGATCTGCATTGGCGGAGCTTCGCCCAGCACTTGCCTTCTCTGGTGCGGAGCGGCCAGGCTGCCTTCCGCTCCAAAAGCGTGCGACAGCTTGCCACACAAAGCCAACGCAGGGACATGATGGGGAAACGGAACCGAACGCGCGTGAAAACGCGAATCAGCGGCGACCGAAGAGCTTCTCGATGTCGGTGAGCTTGAGTTCGACATAGGTCGGCCGCCCGTGATTGCACTGGCCGGACAATGGCGTTGCCTCCATTTCGCGCAGGAGGGCGTTCATTTCATCAAGCGTGAGGCTGCGCCCTGCCCTTACAGAACCGTGGCACGCCATGGTCGCAAAGACCTCGTCGAGCTTCTCCTTCAAGGAGAGCGCACTGCCATACTCGTTGATCTCGTCCGCGAGGTCCTGCACGAGCTGCTTGATGTCTCCGCCCTTCAGCAGCGACGGAACCTCGCGCACGAGGACGGCATCGGGGCCGAAGCCTTCGACAACGAGGCCGAAGGCCTGAAGCTCTTCAGCCCGCGCGACAATCGTCGCCGCGAGTCCCGGTTCGAGGGACACAACTTCGGGGATCAGAAGCGACTGACGGTCGATGCCGCGCGCCGCGGCAGCCCCCTGCATCTTCATCAGCACCAGGCGCTCGTGCGCGGCGTGCTGGTCGACGATCACCATGCCGTCGCGCGTCTGTGAGACGATGTAGGTGTTGTGAAGCTGTCCCCGTGCGGCACCGAGGGGAAACTGGCTGGCGTCGGTGGCGGCCGCCTGTGGCGGCGCTTCGTCGAGGGGGCGGGCCATCGGCGGCGCGTCGAGGAAATGCTGCTGGCGGGGTGATGGCGGAGGTGGCACAAAGACGGCGCCGGGTTCGGCGGACTGGCGCAGGCCTGCGCCCAGCGGCTGCGGCGCCCAGGCCTCCCGCATGAGGCGCATCTGCTCAAGCGCGCCCGTGGAGACCGTCGTCGAAGTGCGGCTCGCGCTCTGCATGATCGCGGCCTTGAGCGCGCTCACGATGAGGCCACGCACGAAGCTTGAGTCCCGGAAGCGGACTTCCGTCTTCGCCGGATGGACGTTGACGTCGACCTCGCTTGCCGGAAGATCAAGGAACAGGGCGACGGCCGGGTGGCGATCACGCGCCAGCACGTCGGCATAGGCCCCGCGCACGGCGCCCACCAGAAGCTTGTCGCGCACGGGGCGGCCGTTGACGAAGAGGTACTGGTGCGCCGCCGTTCCGCGCGAATAGGTTGGCAGGCCGGCATAGCCCGTCACGCGGACCTCGCCACGCAGCGCGTCCACCTTCATGGCGTTGTGCGAGAACTCTTCGCCGAGCACGTCAGACAGGCGGCGCAAGCGCCCATCGAAGAGATCGCCGCCCTGCGGTTCGGCGCGAAGGACCTGCCGTTCGTCGGTGGTCAGGCGAAAGCCGATGTCGGCGCGCGCGAGTGCGAGACGACGCACGGTGTCGACGATGGCCATCACTTCGGCACGCTCGGACTTCAGGAACTTCAGGCGAGCCGGCGTCGCGAAGAAGAGATCGCGCACCTCGATGACGGTGCCGTGTGGCGCAAAGCTGTTGAAGGCCTCGGGACGTGGGCGCCCGACGACGCCCCCTTCGACCGAAATTGCGTGGGCGTCCCTGGCGCCTTTCGGGCGGGACACGATGTCGAGGCGCGCGATGGCGCCGATCGATGGCAATGCCTCGCCGCGAAAGCCCAGCGTGCCGATCGCCATCAGGTCGTCCTCGCCCGCGTCATCGACAGGAAGCTTGGAGGTGGCGTGGCGCTCTATGGCGAGCTGCAGTTCCTGCGGATCCATGCCGCATCCATCATCGGCAATGCGTATCAGCGACATGCCGCCATTGGCGACATGAATGTGGATGTTGTGTGCGCCGGCGTCGATCGCGTTCTCGATCAATTCCTTGAGGGCCGAGGCTGGACGCTCGACGACTTCGCCGGCTGCAATGCGATTGATGGTGCCTTCCGAAAGACGGCGGATCCTCACGGCCTGCGTTCCAGGTAGGATTTCGTCAGCTGCTTGCCGGCTTCGACGGCGGGCTGGCCGAACGGGTCGACGTTCCAGAGCGTGGCCGCGACAAGCGTCTCGAGGATGAAGTGTACCATGAGGGATGCGAGGCGCGTCTCGTCCAGCGGGCCGTCGAGCGTGAAGGTCCGCACCGGGCGGCCGTGGCTGCGCAGCGTTTCGACGGTGGCACGGGCCTGCGCGTCCGAAACGTCGCCAAGATCCCTGTCGGCAAAGAGCGGCAGGCCGAGCTTTATGGCCCAGTCCTGGCTTGCCTTCACCGTGTCCCCGCGCGGCGCGCTGATCACGGAGAAAAGCTTGTCCGCCGGGCCGTCGAGATAGAGCTGCAGCTGGCTGTGCTGGTCGACCGGGCCCAGCGCATCAACGGGTGTCGTTCCCTGCCCGGCCTTGCCGAGGCTTTCGGCCCAGAGCTGGCGCCACCATTTCGACAGGCGCTCGAGACGGTCGGAGTAGTTCCACATCACCTGCTGCGAAAGCCCCGCGTCGCGCGCGCCGACGGCGAGCGCGGCACCTTCGGCGGCGGCGATGTTGCTGCCGGATGCGGCGTCCTGCAATGCCTTGAGGCCGGCTTCCCGAAAGCGCACGGCATCGAGGCCCGCGAGCAGTGCGGGGACGAGGCCGACGGTCGAGAACGCGGTGTAACGGCCGCCGAGGTCGGGGTCATGGTCGAGGATCGGCGCCCCGATTTCCTGCAACAGGCGGCGCACCGGATTGTCTCCCGGCTCGGTCTCGCCTGCGAAATGGTGCTTCAGGTACTTGCCGCCGCCGGCTGCCTCGATCGCGCTGATGACAGCGAGGGCCTGAAGCAGCGGCTCCGCAGTGCCGCCCGATTTCGAGACCAGGTGGAAGCGCGTCGTGCGCAGGTCCACGCCCTCGAGGAAGCGGCGGAATGTCGAGCCGTCCAGGTTGTCGATGAAGTGCAGGCGCGGCTTGCCGGCGGGCGTCGCTGCGGCCGGCGTTCCCCACCAGGCGAGCTGGGCGATGGCCTGCGCGCCCAGGCTGGAGCCGCCGATGCCCAGCACGACAACATCGCTCGAGTCCTTCGTCAGGTGGGCTGCGATGCTTGAGGCGGGCTCGAGATCGTCGCGACGCTCGAGTGAACGGCGAAATGCCGTGAAGCGCGGATCGGTCGAGGCGAGCCAGGCCTTCAGTGCCGCGACCGCCGGAAGCCTGCGCCGGGCGAAGGCGTGCTTGAGCGCTTCGTGGCCCAAGGCCGGCGCCAGGTCCTGCTGATATCCGAACGTCACCATTCTGCCGTCTTGGCCAATTTCCGCGGTGAAGAAAAGCAAAAACAGGAAGGGGGCAGAATACTGCCCCCTGACAACTTATCCACAGAGCGGGTTCAGACTAGAACCAGTTGAACCAGCCGCCGGAGCTTTCCTTCTCGGCTTCCTTCTTTTCCTGATCGGTCGGCGCCGAAGCGGAGGCGCTGTCCTTCTCGATCACGGGATCGGCCTGGGAGGGCGTGGACGGCGTCACGGGACCCTGCGACGCAAGTCGCGCGGCTTCCTCATTCGCGTCGAGCGGCGTGCCCGGATCGCCCTTGCGGCCGCGCCAGAACAGGACCGTGTCCGAATAGGACTTGCGCTTGCCCTGCTTGACCACCTCGGTGCGGAGTTCCTGGCGGATGTTCGGGTCGGCTTGGGTTGCGCCCGAAGCCGCGAGCAATTCGAGTTCGCCCTGCGTGGCCGCCGCCGTCTTGGGCGCACCACCGAGAACGCGCTGGGCCTGGGTGGCTGCATCGGCGTCCTGCGGACGCGGAGCGCCGGGCGTCGGGGTCTTCAGGGTGAAGGTCGCGGGAACGACCAGCGGCGCCCTTGCGGTCACCGAAGTTTCGTCCGGCGCCTGCTTTCCGGCGCCCAGGGACTCCTTCATGCCGGTGCACCCGGCGGCGGACAGTGCGAGAGCTGCTGCAATGGCAAGATTACGCTGCAAATGCGTCACGAACGATCCTCCTTGGCATCGCGCAATTTGCCCTTGTACTCGGTCAGGACGAGGTCAAGGGCCATCAGTATGACCCCACCCACAACGGCAATGTCGGCGATGTTGAAAACATACCAGTTATAACCGAAGGCGTGGAGCAGGAAAAAGTCGGCAACGGCGCCATAAACCATGCGATCGATCACATTTCCTACCGCGCCGCCTATTATTAAGCCTATTGCAGTGGCCAACCGCAAGTCCTTGACCGAGCGCAACCACCGGACAAGGAACGCGGTCACTGCCACTGCCACCAGGACCAGGGCCCAGCGGCCCCAGGACGTGGTGGCCTCGAGCAGGCCGTAGGAAATGCCGTAGTTCCAGACCATGACAATGTCGAAAAACGGCAGGATCTCGTATCGCAAGCCATTGGGCGCCCGGCCGACCGTTTCCACCCAGCCGAGGCCAAACAGGAAAGACAGCTTCCACGCCTGGTCGAGGACCAGGGCCAGGATTGCCACGGCGAGCCCGAACCTGAGCGCGCCCCAGTTCTGAAACAGCTGTTTCACTTTCGATCATGCTCCGCAACGGCAGCCTCGCACCGCAGACAGAGATGTGGGTGAGCGGCGCTCTTGCCAACCTCCGGCAGGATCTTCCAGCAGCGGGCGCACTTCGTTCCCTCCGCCTTTGCAAATGACACGGCCACGCCCTGAACTTCCTCGAGCCTGAATGCGCCCTCGGGAGCGGCACCACCCGATACATGCGCGGCCGAGGTGATCGCGATCTCGGCGAGATCGAGGTCCTTCAGCAGGGCCACGTCGTTGGCGTTCGACGCGTGGAGGGTTGGCGCGGCTTCAAGGCTCGCACCAATGACCTTGTCGCGGCGCGCCACTTCGAGCGCTCCGGTCACGACGCGGCGCAGTTCGCGCACGCGCTGCCACTTGTCGGCCAGGGCCTTGTTGGCCCAGTCGGCCGGCACTTCGGGGAAGGTGCGCAGGTGGACGCTGTCGAACTCGCCCTTGTTCCGCGTGCGCCACACTTCCTCCATCGTGAAGACCATGATGGGGGCGAGCCAGGCGGTCAGGCAGTTGAACAGGTGATCAAGCACCGTGCGCGCCGCACGCCGGCGGATCGATGACGGCGCGTCGCAGTAGAGCGTGTCCTTGCGGATGTCGAAGTACACGGCCGACAGGTCGGTCGTGCAGAAGTTGAACAGGGTGGTGAAGACGCGGTTGAAGTCGAAGGTCTCGTAGCCCGCGCGCACGACCTGGTCGATCTCGCTAAGGCGATGAAGAACCCAGCGCTCAAGTTCTGGCATGTCCTTTACGGCGACGCGCTCGCTGTCCTTCCAGTCCTTCAGGTTGGACAGGATGTAGCGCATCGTGTTGCGGAGCTTGCGGTAGGTCTCGACGTTGGCCGTGAGGATATTGGGCCCGAGCTTCAGGTCTTCCGTGAAGTCGGACGAAGCCACCCAGATACGCATGATTTCGATGCCGTTCTGGTCGGCGACCTTCTGCGGTTCGACCGTATTGCCCAGCGACTTGGACTGCTTGTAGCCCTTCTCGTCGAGCACGAAGCCATGGGTCAGCACCGTCTTGAACGGCGCGCGCCCACGCGTGCCGCAGCCTTCGAGCAGCGAGGACTGAAACCAGCCGCGATGCTGGTCGGACCCCTCGAGGTAGAGATCGGCCGGCCAGCCGTGCTCCTTCTCGATCACGAAGGCGTGCGTCGAACCGGACTCGAACCAGACGTCGATGATGTCATCGATGCGCTCGTAGTCTGCGGCCTTGTACTTGTTGCCGAGGAACTCCTGCGGGTCGGTCGTGAACCAGGTGTCGGTGCCGCCCTTGGCGACGGCATCGCGCACGCGCGCGTTGACGTCGGCGTCGCGCAGGATCTCGCCGTCTTCCTTGCGGACGAAGATCGGGATCGGCACGCCCCAGGCGCGCTGGCGCGAGATGACCCAGTCGGGCCTGCTCTCGACCATCGAGCGGAGACGATTGCGGCCGCTCGCCGGCACGAACTGCGTATCGTCAATGGCCTTCAATGCGAGTTCGCGCAAGGTCTTGCCACCGAGTTCGGCGATGGGCTTGTCCATCGCGATGAACCATTGCGGCGTGTTGCGGAAGATGACCGG
>CAZYFM010000149.1:0-7501 GCA_964646885.1 uncultured Flavobacteriaceae bacterium | reverse complement strand
TGCCCGAGCCACGCGCTTCGAACAGCGCGCAAGCCATCCCGAAGGCGAGATAGAGCGCACCACCACCGAAGTCGCCGACGAGATTGAGCGGCGGCACTGGCGTCTCGCCCTTTCGTCCGATCGCGTGGAGCGCGCCCGTCAGTGCGATGTAGTTAATGTCGTGCCCGGCAGCCTGCGACAGCGGCCCCGTCTGGCCCCATCCGGTCATGCGTCCGTAGACCAATTTCGGATTCGCCTTCAGCGCCACATCGGGTCCGAGACCCAGTTTCTCCATAACTCCTGGTCGAAACCCTTCGAGGAGGGCGTCCGCCTGGGAGATAAGTGTGATGGCCGTCTTCACGGCCTCCGGATTTTTCAGATCCAGTGCAATTGAGCGACGCCCGCGGCTCGTGATGTCGAATTTGTTGGCTCCGCGGCCACCTTTGCGGTCAATGCGTACAACTTCTGCGCCCATGTCGCTGAGGAGCATCGCGCAGAACGGGCCAGGACCGATGCCTGCGAACTCGATCACTTTCACGCCGTGAAGTGGACCCATGACAAAGCCTCCGAACTTGAATAGGAAAATAGGGAACAACACGGGTTTAGTTCATCGCGAACGGGCCTGCAAACACAAGAAGTGACTGGAGTGGTGGGATGACGTTACGAGCCTTTGCAGCGGCAGCTGCATGCGTGAGCACATTGTTGCTCGCACAGTTCACCCCGAGCTATGCGGACGGCATGCCCGACGACGAGGACGAGAACTTCAACCCCGTCCCCTCGGTGCCGGGTGTCCCTGCACCAGGCGTGACGCAGCCCGCGCCCGTGAAGTCAAACCCGAAGCCCGCGCCGATGCCAGCCGCGCCGGTCTCGCAGCCGGCAAAGCCTGCACCGGCATCGCCACCCGCACCGAAGCCGGCACCGGCTCCCGTAGCGGCACCGACATCACCTGCAGCGCCTGTCGAGACACCGGCACCTGCTGCACCCGTCAGCACGCCGGCACCGGTGAGCGCGCCGACGCCGACACCCTCGCCTGTCACGACACCATCGACCGTGACCGTTCAGAACCCGACGCCGGCGCCTGCGGCACCAGTCACGCCGCCCGCGACGACACCCCCAGCCACCGCACCGGCTGCACCGGCAGCCACGCCACCCGCCTCGACGCCGAAGCCGGCAACGACGCCGGCCTCCGGCCAGAAGACCATCTATGAGGTGCTGAGCGTCGACGTGTCGGTGAACGACAAGACGAACCCGCCTTCCGCCGTCGTCACGGTGAAGGGTACGTCGCGCACGGGCGGCTGGAAGAACGTCGAGCTGCGTCCGCTGCAGACCTTCGCGCCGGAAGTCGGCATGCGCAGCTTCACCCTGGTCGGTACACCCCCGAGCGGCTTTGCGACGCAGGCCCTGACGCCCGTCAGCGTGTCGATCACGATCACGCCGCTGCCGGCGGACGTCAAGACGATCCGGGTTCTCAGTGAATCCAACGAGGTCGCGCAGACGTTCCGCTGACGCGTCGCCTCCCGAACCTCGGCCTGCAAAAAAGACCGGCGTCGCCCACCGCGCGCCGGTCTTAACCTTTCAGGTCAGCACCTGGCCGTCGTCGATCGTGAACAGAGAGCCCGTGATGAAGGACGCATGGTCCGAGCACAGCAGCAGCAGGAGGGCGTCGAGGTCGCTTTCGACCCCGAGGCGCCGGCGCGGGAACGAGGCGATCTGCTTCTGACCACCGTCGGTTGCGAACCAGTCCGCGTTCAGCTCCGTTTTGATGAAACCCGGGCATAAGGCGTTGACCGCGATGTGATGGCGCGCCCATTCGCGGGCCAGTCCCTTCGTCATCATCGCCACCGCAGCCTTCGACATCGAGTAGGCGACGAGCCCCGGCAGCGCCTTCAGCGCACCGATCGATGCGACATTAACAATCCGGCCCTTGATCTTGTGGTGCAGCATGCGCGCACCAACCGCCTGCGCCACGAAGAACATGCCTTTCACGTTCGTGTCCATGATCGTGTCGTAGTCGCGTTCGCTGAGTTCGGTCGCGCTCGACTGCACGTTTAGCCCCGCGTTGTTAACGAGGATGGATATTGGTCCTGCAAGCTTTTCCGCTTCCGCAACACACGCACGGACCTGGTCGACATTCGTCACGTCAAGCGTCAGCGGTATGGCGACGCCACCTGCTTTCTCGATCTTTTCCTTGACTGAAATTAATCTTGGCGTGCGCCGACCCGTGATGACGACTTTTGCACCCGCTTCGCTCAGGATCGTAGCAAAGCGCTCGCCAAATCCGCTTGTCGCTCCCGTGATGAATGCGACGTGACCACTCAGGTCGAACTTAATGTTGCTTGCCATTCGGGTTACTCAAAAAAGGTTGCGGACAATTATCCTTAAACACGCGCGCGATCAGAACCGACCACAGAAAACTTCTTTCCTCTTTCACGCATCCGTGCGTATCTTCTCGTCATGCAAATCGACGTCATCTCAGACACCATCTGTCCTTGGTGCTACATTGGCAAGCGTCGCCTTGAACAGGCGCTGAGCCTTCGTCCATCGATGACGTTCGAAGTCCGCTGGCGTCCGTTCCAGCTTGATCCGTCGATGCCGATGGAAGGAATGGACCGCAAGGCGCACCTGGAACACAAGTTCGGTTCGCTCGAAAAACTCAAGCCCGTTCAGGCCGCTCTTGAAGCCGCCGGTCGCGAGGTCGGCATCGCGTTCGCCTTCGACCGCATCGCCCGCACGCCGAACACGCTGAACTCGCACCGCCTCATCCGCTGGGCCCACTCGCTCGGCCTGCAGGACGAAATCGTCGAAAGCCTCTTCCGCGCCTACTTCGTCGAGGGCCAGGACATCGGCGACACGAAGGTCCTCGCCCAGATCGGCGATGTCGTGGGCATGGATGGCGAGCTCGTCGAGGAACTCCTGAATTCCGACGCGGATGTGGAATCCGTCACACAGCAGGACACCATGGCCCGCAAGTTCGGCGTCCAGGGCGTCCCGAGCTTCCTTCTCGGCGGCCGCACCCTCGTCATGGGCGCGGAAGACGCGGAAACGCTGGCCTCCATGATCGACCGCGTGGTCTCGGATTCCGAAGGCGCCGTCGCCGCCGGCTAGGCCAACCGGGTTAACACCCTCATCGCTCAGTAACGACTTCCGCGCACGAAGTGCTGCATCCTCCTGTCCTGCACACGATTCGACCGGTTCACCTCCCGACCCGTTCGTCACGCAAAGGACAAGGACATGACCGCCCGCCGTTCCCGCAAGCGCAAGCATGACACCTGGTTCTCCTTTCTCGATGCCCACCGCCTGAAGGCGACGCTGGCCTCGCTCGCAGCGACGGTCGGCCTGCTCGTGAGCATGGGCTTCATCGACGTCGGCAAGCTGCCGCCCTGGGCTGTCCAGTTGCTGCCCCAGCTCGGCCTCGCGCCAACCACGACAGCGCCAACAACGGCCGCGCCGCCGGTCAGTGTCTCGGATGAAGCCGCCCTCAGCACCTGCTTCACGCCCGGCCAGGATTGTACCTCGACCATCGTCGGCACGATCGACCAGTCGAAGACCGAGATCCTCGTCCAGGCCTATGGCTTCACCTCGAAGCCGATCGCCGAAGCCCTCGTGCGCGCCAGGAAGCGGGGCGTCACCGTGATGGTGGTGCTCGACCGCTCAAACGAAACCTCGAACGACAGCGCCGCCGACTACCTGGTAGCCAACGGCATCGAACCGCGCATCGACAGTTCGGTAACCATCGCGCACAACAAGGTCATGATCATTGACCAGTCGACCGTCGTGACGGGGTCGTTCAACTTCACGGAATCGGCACAGAAGCGCAACGCCGAGAACGTGCTCGTGATTACGGGCGACAAGGCGCTCGCGGCCCAGTACCGCCGCAACTTCGAGCAGCGCCTGACCGCCTCGCGCCGTTACCTCGGCTACATCGCCCCCTACATGTAGGGCGCGAAGCGCCGCACTTGTCATGGATCAAGGCGCCCTGCCGGCCCCATGGGCCATAGGTAGGGCATGGCAGATCTCATCAAGCTCCTCTCCGCCCGCGTTCCCCGCTACACGAGCTATCCGACGGCCGTGCAGTTCCATCCCGGCATTTCGGGCGACACCCATCGCAGCTGGATCGAGAACCTCCCCGACGGGCTTCCCCTGTCCCTCTATTTCCATGTGCCCTTCTGCAGGCAGCTCTGCTGGTTCTGCGGCTGCCACACCCACGTGGCCAACACCTACAGGCCGGTGAAGGCCTACCTGGAACTCATCCGCGCCGAGATCGACCTTGTCGCCCGCGCGCTCAAGCCCGGCCACAAGGTGCAGCACATCCACTGGGGTGGTGGCTCGCCGACGATCCTCCAGCCTGCGGACATCGAAGCCTTCGCGGCCGGCATCCGCGAAAAATTCGAGGTGGCCCATGACGCCGAGTTCGCCGTCGAAGTCGACCCGCGCACGATCACGCCGGCCATGGCCGAAGCCTTCGCGCGTGCCGGCGTCAACCGGGCGAGCCTTGGCGTGCAGGACTGCGACACGACGGTGCTCGCCGCCGTCAATCGCATGCAGACCATCGAGACCACCCGCGACGCCGTCGCCATGCTGCGCGCCGTCGGCGTGACGCGGCTCAACATCGACCTCATGTATGGCCTGCCGCACCAGACCGTCGAGGGCGTCTGTCGCACGATCGACGCGGTCCACGAACTGCGCCCCGACCGCCTCGCCGTCTTCGGCTACGCGCACCTGCCTTCCTTCAAGCAGCAGCAGGCCCTCATCGACGAAGCCGCCCTTCCCGGACCCGAAGAGCGCTACGCGCAGTACGAGGCCGGACGCGCGCGCCTGCAGGCCCACGGCTATGAAGCGATCGGGCTCGACCACTTCGCCTGGCCCGACGATCCGATCGCGACGGCCCACCGTGCGCATCGCCTGGCGCGCAACTTCCAGGGCTACACGACCGACGAGGCGCCTGTACTCATCGGCTTTGGTTCATCCGCCATCAGCGCGTTCCCCGGGGGCCACACGCAGAACGCGGTCTCGATGCCCGAGTACCGCAAGGCCATCATGTCGGGCAACTTTGCGACGAACCGCGGCGTCGAACTGACGGCGGATGATCGCCTGCGTCGCGACGTGATCTCCGACCTGATGTGCTACGGAACCTGCAACCTCGCGCAGACAGCGATACGCCATGGACAGGGCCCGTCGGTCTTCGACGACGACCTCGTCACGATTGACGCCCTCGCCCGCGATGGCCTTGTCGAGCGCAAGGGATACATGCTGCAGATTCCGGATGGCGCCCACGCCGGCGTGCGTGTGGTGTGCGCTGCCTTCGACCGCTACCTGGCCCGCGCACAGGCCCGTCACGCCACGGCCGTCTGACGGTCAGCGCGCCGCCTTCTGGGCCTTCACCTCGGCTTCGATCGCCGCGATCATGGGCCTGAGGCCGCGCTCGAGGACGCCTTCCGGATCGGTCTTCACCTTGCGACGCACAGCGATGGCATCCGCCGTCAGCGGGAATTTCTCCGGGTCCGGCGGCAGCAGCTCCGCAGCACCCTTCACGGCTGTTGGCACGAAATAGGCGCCCGTGCCGTTGATCATCGAAATCAGCGAGCGGGACCACTGCAGCCGTGCCTTCGAGTCCAGCCCCGCATCCGCCAGCGCCCTGAGCAGCGCCTCGAAGGTCACGTAGCCCGAGCCGCCGGGATTGGGACGCGCCGTCATCAGCAGCACCGCATGGGGATGGGCCAGGATCGTCCGGATCTGGTTGCGTCCGAGCGCCACGATGCGCTCGCGCCAGTCAGCCGGCGGATTGTCCCAGCGCGCGGTCACTTCCTCTTCCAGCAACCGGCTGATCGCCGTCAGCAGCGCCTCCTTCGAGGCGAAGTGATGGTAAAGCGCCATGGCCTCCACCCCAAGCCGCCCCGCCAGCACGCGCATGGACAGGGCCTCGAGGCCGCTCTCGTCCACCACCGCCAGGGCCTCCCGCGCGATCTGCTCGGGCGTCAGCCCGGGACGGCTGCGGCGGGCAGGCTCCTTGCCGGCACCCGGCCGGCGCGTCGCGGATTTCACGGCGAAAGCCCTCCTTGACCTTACAATGTACAGTACATACCTTACAGCGTATGGTATGAAGCTTGAGGCTTCGTTGACAAGACCTTTTCAACGCAAGGGGATAGGCGCATGAGTGGTTCCAGTGGCGAAAACGAGGGTTACCGGCCGGTGCCGTTCGGCGAACTAGGCGACCGGGCGCGCATCTGGCACCCCGTCATCCTCGTCATCGGCAGCTTCTTTGCCTTTTATCTGTGGGCCCTCGTCCCCAGCATCGTGCTGGCCACGATGGACGCCGCCGCCGGCAAGAAGGACCTGACGGGCCCCGACGCCGCGCTCACGCAGTGGGGCCTCGCCGCCCTTGCGGTCTCGTTCGGCCTGATCCTCCTCCACTTCACGCTCTGGACGCGCCTCTTCGAGCGAAGGCCCCTGACATCGATCGGCCTCTTCCGCGAAGGCGCCGCAGGTCACTACGTGAACGGCCTTGTCTATGGCGTGATGTTCGCGCTGATCGTCAACCTGGCGGCCGTCATCGCCGCCCTCCACTTCGGCTTCTCCATGCCGGCCATGTTCGAGGGCACGACACCCGTCCTGCGCCCGGACGTGCTGCTCTTCGCGGCGCTGATCGTGCCGGCCGTGCTGCTGCAGGGCGGCACCGAGGAAGTCGTGTTCCGCGGCTGGATGCTCTCCGCCCTCAGCGCGCGCACCTCGATCACGCTCGCCGTGCTGGTCAGCGCGCTTGCCTTCGGTCTCTTCCACGTAGACCGGTTCGCGCTGGACCCGGCTTTCGCCGCTGTCTTCATCTCGAGCACGGTCGTCATGGGCGCCTTTCTCGGCGTCTGGGCCGTGAAGGCCGGATCGATCGCGGGCCCCATGGGCTTCCACGGCGCGTACAATGCCCTGCTCTTCGTCAGCGGCTATCTCGATGGCGCGGCCAAGGCCAAGCCGGGCGACACGCCGGGCCAGATCTGGGGCTCGATGATGGACATCGAGAGCATGAAGGACGTCATCCGCAACGCGGACTACCTGGCCTCGATGCAGACCGCCGTCATCGTCTGCTCGATCATCGGCATCCTCGTGCTGCTGCTGTCTGGCAACGGCGAGGCCGAAGAGCACTAGGCGTCGGCGCTACCTCCGCTTCGGGAATACGCCCTTCGTGGTGAAACGCTGCGAAGGGCCGCCCTTCTTCAGGCCCGTGCTGAGGCCTGTGCCCGGCGGCTGCGTGGCCGGCACGAGCTGGTGCTTGCCCGGCCCGATCAGGTCAGCCCGCCCCATCGCCTTCAGCGCCTCGCGCAGCACCGGCCAGTTCTCGGGATCGTGGTAGCGCAGGAAAGCCTTGTGCAGGCGGCGCTGGCGCAGGCCCGTCGGGCTCGACACCGGCTCGGACGCACCACGGCGCACGCCGCGCAGCGGATTGAAGCCCGTGTGATACATGGCGGTGGCACTGGCCATGGGTGACGGCAGGAAGGTCTGCACCTGGTCCGCCTTGAAGCCGTTCTTCTTC
>CAZYFM010000148.1:1268-7561 GCA_964646885.1 uncultured Flavobacteriaceae bacterium | reverse complement strand
AGCGTCTTCGAGCCGGACGTGACGGGCACGACTTCCGCGCCCAGCAGGCGCATGCGGAACACGTTCGGCATCTGCCGCTTCATGTCCTCTTCGCCCATGTAGACGACGCAGGGCAGACCAAAGCGCGCGGCGACCGTCGCGGTCGCGACGCCATGCTGGCCGGCGCCGGTCTCGGCGATGATCCGCTTCTTGCCCATGCGGCGGGCGAGCAGGATCTGGCCCATGCAGTTGTTGATCTTGTGCGCGCCGGTGTGGTTGAGCTCGTCACGCTTGAAGTAGATCTTCGGGCCGCCGTAGTACGCTGTCAGGCGCTCGGCGAAGTAGAGCGGCGAGGGGCGGCCGACATAGTGTTCCAGGAAGCTGTCGAGTTCGGCCTGGAAGGACGGGTCGGCCTTCGCCGCGTCGTAGGCCTTCTCGAGGCTGAGGATCAGCGGCATCAGCGTTTCGGCGACATAGCGTCCGCCAAAAAGGCCGAAGTGTCCGTTCTCGTCGGGACCGATCCTGTATGAATTCAGCTTGCCTGTCGTGCTCATTCGTTCTGCCAGAGTTATGCGCCAGCGATACCACTGAAAGCGGTTTGCGCGCCTGAAATAAATGCGGTGATGCGCGCGCAGTCCTTTACGCCGCGCGTGCTTTCGACGCCTGACGATACGTCAACGCCGTCGGGCCGCGTTTGGTAAATGGCGTCGGCGACATTTGCGGGCGTGAGGCCTCCGGACAGGAACCACGGGCGCTTCCATTTCTGGCCGGCCACGAGGGACCAGTCGAAGCTGGTCCCGTTGCCGCCGGGGAGTTCGGCCGGTGCGGCGTCGAAGAGCAGCAGGTCGGCGGCATCTTCGTAGCTTCGCGCCTGGCGAATGTCGGCCTCGCTGCCGATGCCGATTGCCTTCATGACAGGCAGGCGGAAGCGGGCGCGAATGGCGGCCACGCGTTCGGGCGTCTCTGCGCCATGGAGCTGGATCAGTGCGGGACGAAAGGCCGACAGGATGTTTTCGATCTCGGCGTCTGTCGGATCCATCACCAGCGCGACGGCGCTGGACGTGCTGCTTCGTGCGGACAGTGTCGCCGCCGTGGCGGGCGTGACGTGGCGCGGGCTGCGCGTGATGAAGGCAAAGCCGATATGGCTTGCGCCGGCGCCGGCGGCGCAATCAAAGGTCTCGGCCGTGCTGATGCCGCAGATCTTGATCGCGCCCTTCATCCGGCCGCCAGGTCTTCGTGGATGGCGCGGGCGGCAGCGGCCGGGTCGGCGGCTCCCGTGATGGGGCGGCCGATCACGAGAATGTCGGCGCCGCGCTGGATGGCTTCGCTGGGCGTCATCACGCGCTTCTGGTCGCCCAGATCCGCGCCTGCCGGGCGAATGCCGGGCACGATCAGCATGAAGTTGCGGCCCAAGGCCTTGCGCAGAGGTTCGATCTCGTGCGCGCTGCAGACAACGCCATCGAGACCCGAGGACTTTGCAAGACTTGCCAGGCGCAGGACCTGCTCGGCCGGGGTGCTGTTCACGCCCGCAGCAGAGAGGTCGCCGGCGTCGAGGCTCGTCAGCACGGTCACGCCGATCACCTTCGGCCGGTTGGCGCCTGCGGTCGCGGCCGCGTCGGCTGCGGCGCGCATCATCGCGGCGCCGCCGCTGGCGTGGACATTCACGATCGACACGCCGAGCGGCAGCACGGCCCGAATGCCGCCGGCGACCGTGTTCGGGATGTCGTGCAGCTTCAGGTCGGCGAAGACCGGCAATCCGACCGCGCGCATCTTCTCGATGCCCTGGGGCCCGTGCGCGTTGAAGAACTCAAGACCAAGCTTGATGCCGCCGACCCATGGCTTGATGGCCGTGGCCCAGGCGAGCGCCTGAGCGAGGTCGGTGGTGTCGAGGGCGCAGTAAACGGGGCTCTTGAATGCTGGTGTCATGCGGGCGCTTATAGGGAGGGCGTTCCCGCGTTGCAACCAAGCTAGCGTGGTGTGGTGACCAGCCCCCAGGAGGCCGAATCAAGTGCTTCGTCCGTCACCAGCGAAAATCCCGTTTTTTCCAGCAGCCGCCTCGTTTCCGGGATTTCCTCCGCACTCCGGCTGACCGGATTTGGCAGCCAGGCTGGAGGGTTCCGTCCGTGACGCCGCAAGACGAGGACCAGGAGGCCTTTCTGATGCAGCCGGTCGCGCAGGCGGCGTAACGTCTCGTCCGGATTTTGCCAGAACTGGAAAGAGTGCAGCGCGACGCATGCGTCGATGGGTTCGCCCGCCCAGAAGTCCGAAGCGTCGGTTCCCTGCCTCAGGTCGACCTGCAGGGACGGGTGCCTTCGAGCGAGACGTTTCCTGGCGCGCGCCACCATGAGTTCCGACGGATCGACGCCTGTCGCGCGTGTGAGGGGCAGGCGGGTTGCCGCAAGCTCCAGGAACCGCCCCGTACCAAATCCGATCTCGTGCAGACGACGGGGTGCCGAATTGTCGAGCCTGTCGGTCACCCAGCGATATGCCTTTTCATTCATGCGTTCCATCAGGCAGGCGAAGAGTCGTCCCGTCACGCCGCTCGGTTCCATGGCTTGCGGCTTGTGGGTGTCTGTCATCTTTGTGTTCCCCCTTGAAGAGTTTCCCTGAGCGCGCCGAATGCGTCGCGCGTCAACGACCAGCAGACGGACACCTCGCGTGAACCGGGTGATGGCGTTGGCCCCGCGAACAGAAGGCTGAGCGGTCCGCCCCAACTGTTGATGGCTTGGTCCCGACGGATGACAATGTGCTCGTGCATGCAGTCTGCTGAACCGTGTTCGGCGGCTGCGACGGCCATCACGAGGTCGAAGGGAGCAAAGCTGCTTCTTCCCATGTAGCGCTTCCAGAAGCCGAGCCAGCCCCAGGACCGTCGCGAGACCCAACTGGCGGCGTCGCCCATCCTCGAGAGGGTTCGCAGGTCGTCATCCGTGATTGCGTGACGGATGCCTGCAACATAGGGCACCAGTGTCACCGGTGCGCCGGACTGCATCACGAGCGTGGCGGCCTGCGGGTCCTTGGCAAAGTTGAAGTCGGTGAAGATCGGACCATGCGCGAACAAGGCGCCGGGTGCGCCTTCCGCCGGATGGAAGACATGTCCCGGTGCGCGACCCATCACGGCATGGATGCGTTCGACCTGAGCCGCGAGAGACGGCTTGCGGCGCAGGACAACGGCGAGATTCGTCATTGGACCGAGCGCGAGGATGGTCAGCCTTTCCCTTTCCAGCGCGCTGGACATGGCGGCTGACGCGGAGGTGTGGCTGTCTTGCCAGAAGGAAAGCGCCTGTGTTGCGCCTTCATGCACGCGTGCGTCGGCGTGGGAGAGCTGTGCGATCGTCCTTGCAATTGATGTGGCCTGTTCCACGGACGTGTTGCCAAAAGACGTGGAGATCCCGACCACATCAAGTCCGGGATGCGCGAGAATGTAGAGCAGGGCGATGCAGTCATCCGCATCGTTGGCTGGGCCGGTTCCGCAGGCAGGATCGGTGTCAATCCAGACGCGTGTAGCGGCGCGCACGGGCACACAAGTGCCGAGCACCAACGCAAGAAGAATGAACTTGGCAAGAATTCGCATGGGATTCATTTGTCAACTTAGTTGACAATCTGGGGCATCTGATCCATATTGTCAATCAAGTTGACGAGACATCATTCACGTGAAAGACATCGAAAAGCAGCGCCTCATTCTTGCGCTCGTGCCACTGACCTATTTCCGGCTGCAGGCCGCGGGAGACCGGGCGCATTCATCGCGCGGTCTTTCGACAGGGATGCGCGGCCTGCTTCTCTCGCTTGACGAGCTAGGCCCGACGACAGCGGTCCGTCTGGCCGACCTGAGGCCGGTCTCACGCCAGGCAATGCACAAGCTTGCCCAGCAGATGATTGAGCGCGGGCTGGTCAGCCAACAAGAGAATGAACAGGACAAGCGTGCTCCGCTGCTGTGCCTGACTGCGAAGGGCAAGGCGGAGCTTGAGCGCCTGCGGGCGGCGGAAGCGCCCCTGATCAGGGACCTCTTCCGCGGCCTTGATGCGAATGATGTTGAAAGGACGGTGCGCGTCCTTGATGCACTGAGCGCCCGGCTTTCACCGGCAGAGGCTGGCGCGCCTGCGCGCTCTCCACGAAAACGCTAGTGCGGTGGTGCTTCTCTGGCGCGCTTCAAATTGCGAGGCCCGGATTTCCCTCGATGACTTCCTGTTCCAGCTGGGGGCGCTGGCCGGGCTGCCAGAGTTTGGTCCGGTGCACGACGCGATAGACGAGCGGGCCTCCGTCTTCTGTCGTGCTGCGTTCGAGCGGGCGGGGGATGCAGACGAACTCGGTTTCGAGTTCCTGCGCTGAGGCCCTCACCGTCGCATAGCCGTGGCCGGCGAAGTCGACGAGCTTCAGGTGCGGCGCAACGTCGGGATTGCGTGCTGCGCGGGCGCGTGCGGGGTCTCCCGTTTCGGCCAGGGTCAACGACGACTTCACGCCGTGAAGCAGCGTCATGCCGAAGGTGCATTCCATCGATCCATCGGGCTTGTCGTGGATGTAGAGGGCGCGCAATGGTGTGTCTTTCTTGAGCGTCAGTTCCTGCACTTCAGCTGCGCCCTGCGCCGTGATCGAGCCGGTGACGAACTCCACGCCGACGGGATTGAACGGGCGCGGCGGAAGGGACTGGCTCGGATAGCCGGCCCAGAAGGAGTGCTTGTCTCCTGCCACGATGGCAAAGCCGGTGATGCCTTCCTTCTCGATCATGCCGAAAATCTCGTTGTGCTCGATCGAATAGTCGTCCGTCCATACACCGTAGCCCGCGCCGGGCCACTCACTGACGTATGGTTCCGGCAGGTTCTGAGGATCGGTGCGCCAGGTGAGCGTTCCAAACGAGTGTCCCCAGATCTTCCAGGGGGCCCTGGCGGCTCGCAGGCGCTCCTTGAACCAGGCCATCTGCTCGATCCCGAGGTAGGACTGCGGCGGCGCATTCACCTGCGGGTTTGCGACTTCGGTCTTGCCGACGCGGATCTTTGCGGGCGGCTTCCCGCCTGCGTACTCGCGACCCTGGTCGAGTATCTCGTTGATCTCCTCGGGCAGCGCACCGAACTTGATTTCGGGAAGCGTGCTTCCATCCGCGGACGCGGACATGAAGGAGCGATTGTCGGTGAGGATCATGTCGACATTGGCACCGAAGCGAAATGCGCGGTGGATCCTGAGCGCGTTGATGGCCGTCAGGTTGTTGGGTTCCTGTGCGAGGCCACGGGCATCGAGATTGGTGAGAGGAACATCATTGACGGACGGGGCTTCGAATACATCGGTCGCGCCGGGCTTGCGCACACGTGCAGGCTGGTACTCGTACCAAGCCTGGCTTGCCGCGACCTTCAGGCGCTGCGCCGGCCTGACCGTGTTGCCGAACAGCTGCTGGCTCTGGTATGCGCGCCACGAGAACTCGTGATTGTCCCACACGGGCACGAAGGGCCAATGGGCGCGCGCGTCCTGAAGGTCGGGATCGCGCAGGTAGCCGCGATAGGCGGTACGATAGTCTTCCAGTGTTGTCGGAACGTAGAACTTGCCGATCTTTTCTCCGTGCGGATAGCGCACGACGTCACGCAGGCGGCGGCCGCGCAGGATGCCGTTGGGGGATTCTTCCGGGTACCACACCATCTCGTAAATGAAGTCGCCGAGATGGAGCACGAAGCCCAGCTGTTCGCCGCGCGGGCGTCGCTTGTCCTCGTACATCATGCGCCGGTACGCGTTGCAGGCGCCGATGGTGACGTCCTGGCAACTGACGAAGGCGAAGCGAACGGGGCGGGCGTTGTTGTCTGCAGGGGCGGTGAGCGTGCGGCCGACGCGACTGGCGTTGCCGCTCTCGTCGATGAAACGGTACCAGTACTCGCTGTCGGGCTGCAGTCCTGCGGCGAGGAACCTGCATGTCCAGTCGGTGCTTTCGCTGATCGGAGAGACACCGTTGGCGACGATCCTGCGGAACTGCGGGTCGCTCGCGACTTCAACGGTCAACTGGCTGGAGCGCGATGTTTCGGGCGGACGGCGTGTCCAGAGGATGACGCTGGTCGGTTCCGGGTCGCCCGATGCCACGCCTTGCGGGAACAGGTCCCGGCGTTCGGTTGGCTTGCGTGACGCGGCCTGCGCGGTGGCGGTGCCCATGGCGAGCACGGCGCCCAGGGCTGCGGCTTCCGCGATCAGCTGGCGGCGATTGATGTTGTGCGCGTTTGTCATGCGTTCGATCCCCGGCTTCCCCTTTTTCTCCTGCTGGGTGTGGGAGCAGGAGCGCCAGGCTCCATTAGCGCCACACATGCGCCGAAGTTGAATCAACAGTTCGTGTTTGTGGGATTGGT
>CAZYFM010000148.1:0-1168 GCA_964646885.1 uncultured Flavobacteriaceae bacterium | reverse complement strand
CTAGCGGCGGGTGATCGAGGTGCCGGTGGCGGGTTTGGCGATGATGGATTGGGCGGCCTCGATTTCGCGTTCGAGGCGGCGGATGCGGTCTTCCTGTTCGCGGATCGTGCGGCGCAGCGGTGCCTGGGCGAGCCAGCTTGACCAGCCGCCGAGCATGATGCCCACGAGGGCTGCCGCGAGAATGATCCAGAAGAGCGGCACCTGGAGCGAGATCGCGGGGTGGTCGGCGCTGAAGGGGTCGAAGGAGAGGAGGGTGCTCTTGCGGTTGGCGACGGCGATTGCCGCGACGGCAAGCGCGAGCGTCCAGAAGAATACCGTGCGAAACAGGCTGATCATTTTGAATCCCTGGCGGTTGAGGCCGCTGGATGGGCTACTCGTCGGATGTGTTCAGACGGTCGCGCAGTTCCTTGCCCGTCTTGAAGAAGGGAACGTGCTTGGCGCTGACCGATACCGTTTCACCGGTGCGCGGATTGCGGCCGGTGCGAGCAGGGCGTGACTTGATGGAGAATGCGCCGAAGCCGCGGAGCTCTACGCGGTCACCGGACGAGAGCGCCTTTGCAATTTCTCCGAAGATCGTGGCGACGATTTTCTCGATGTCGCGCTGGAACAGGTGCGGGTTCTGCTCCGCCAGTTTCTGGACGAGTTCGGACTTGATCATCTAATGGCCGCTCCCCGAATGCTGCGGGCTGCAGTGCGCCCTGTCGCCGGTTCTGTGCGCGATCAGGCAAAGCTGCCAAGCCCTGACTTGTGCGTCAAGCGATTTGCCCCTCCAAGTTATTCTAAAATAAGGGATATTTCGTGCTGCAGCTGCGTTGGCTACCTGTCGGGGATCGACGTACATCACCGCTTTCAAATGACATAAAGACATGCATATTTCTTTATATGATGTTTTGAGTTTGCCGGAATTCCGGCGTTTATCGTGCCGGAGATGCGCGAGAGGAACAAAGGCATGACGCGATTCACCGTTCGGGAAATCTGGCGATATCCGGTCAAGTCGATGCGGGGCGAGATGCTGCGCGAAGCCGTGGTCGGACCGGGTGGCATCGAGGGTGACCGCGCGTGGGTGGTGCGCGGACCAGGCGGCGCTTTCATCCCGGACCGGAAGAATGCGCTGGCGCGCCTGCTTGATTGCATTGCGCGCGTTGATCCTGTGAGCGGCGACGTCGAT
>CAZYFM010000147.1:4445-7581 GCA_964646885.1 uncultured Flavobacteriaceae bacterium | reverse complement strand
TCACCTTCGACGCGCGCTTCGTGTGGATGCGCCAGAAGCGCATCCAGGGCTCGCACTTCGCGAACCTGCAGCAGGCCAGCCAGGCGAACCGCCTCGTCGTCGAGCGCCGCATCGATCCGTGCATGTCGGAAGTCTTCCCGTGGCACGACATCCCGAAGGCGCACACGAAGATGTGGAAGAACGAGCACCTGCCCGGCAACATGGCCGTGCTCGTCAACTCGACGCGCACGGGGCTGCGCACGCTTGAAGACGTCATCGAAGCGGGCAAGCGCTAGAACCAACCAAAGGTGCCATGAGCGATCCGGACAGCGGCGTCAGCGTCGAACGGCTTTCTGCCTCGACCATCGGCCAGTTCCGGACGCTGCATGAGGGCGACGATGGCTGGTGCCAGTGCGTCGCCTGGTGGGTTCCCACATGGAGCGGATGGAGCGCGCGCGGCGCCGACGAGAATGCGCAACTGCGCCAGTCCCTGTTCGATCGCGGCCTGTTCGATGGCTACCTGATCCGGTCCCGGGGGCAGCTGGCGGGCTGGTGCCAGGCCTGGCGACGCGATGACTTCGAAAAGATCGCCAGCCTGTTTGGCGTCGAGAAGGATGCGGGTGCGTGGATGATCGGCTGCGTCCTCATCAAGCCGCCCTTCCGGGGCCAGGGTGTTGCCCGGCTGGCCCTGCGCCTCATCGTCGAGGACCTCCGGCACCGTGGCGCGACCTCCATCGACGCCTTTCCCAAGCGTCAGGCTCAGGATGCAGGAGAGTTGTGGAATGGCCCCGAGTCAACGTACCTTGGGCTCGGCTTTCGTGTGGCAAAGGATGACCCGAAACGCCCGCTCCTCCGTTTGTCCTTTTCGTGATGCAGATGACCGGCGCAACTGAACACCTTCGAGTCTCCGATGCCATCCTGAAGGTCGTTCAGGACTTTCCGGGTGAGCGCATCCGGCTGAAGGACCTCATGGACGGCCTGGGCGAGCGGAGCTTTGGCTTCCTGCTGCTCATCTTCGGCATTGCATGCGCCATCGCGCCGCCGGGCTTCGCGACGATCTTCTCGATGCCCCTGATCCTGTTTGCGCTGCAGATGGTGGCCGGCTTCGATTCACCCTGGCTGCCGCGCAGCATTGGCGAGCGCAGCTTTGCCAAGGCCGACCTCGAGAAGACCGTGAAGCGCGCTGTGCCTGCCATGCGATGGGTGGAGCGGATCTGCCGACCACGCCTCGAGTTCCTCGTCGGGGAACTTGGCGAGCGGCTGCTTGGACTTCTCGTGTTCGTGCTCGCCGTCGTCATCGCACTGCCCGGACCTGGCACGAACTTCCCACCCGGCGTCGCCATTGCCTTCATGTCCATTGCCATCATCGAGCGTGACGGCCTGCTGGTCTTTGTCGGCGTGCTGGTGTCGATGGTTGCCCTCTATATCGGCTGGCTTGGCCTGTACCTCGTTGTCACCGAGATCCTTCCCTGGCTCTGGCAACACGCGCAAGACAACTGGACCTGGATTTCCTCACTGTTTCAGAAAGCATCGCCATGACAATGACTGCCCAGCAGATCCTTCCTCTTGTTCGCCAGGCCGTCGTCGCGGCCGAAAAGATTCAGATCGTTGCCAAGGCCGGCGTGCGCGAAGCCGTTGCCAAGGCCGGCGGCGTGGACAATGCGCAGAACGAGGCTCACGGGTTTGCGTGGCTGTCGACCTATGTCGAGGCGCTGCGCCAGATGCAGCGCTGGGCCGAAGGGCTTGCCGCGTCGAACAAGCTTGGCGAGGTGGAGACGCTGCTGCTCCTCGCCGGGTTCGGCGAATACTGCGCGCAGATTGTCGGTGGCATCCCGATGAGCCAGGGCGAAATGATCCGCATGTCGGACCTGGGCGTGCCGGCCGCGGATGTCACGCGGTTCGCTTCGGGCGCGGTCAATGACCTGATCGAGGAAGGCACCAGCGCGGCCGTGCGCAGGCGCCTGGCGCAGCTGATCCAGGCCAACGCCGCCTCGATCACATTTGGAGACGTGGCCCTGGACGAGGAGATGAACCTCATCCGCGAGCAGTTCCGCAAGTTCGTCGGCGACCGCGTGGCGCCGCACGCACATGAGTGGCACCTCAAGGACGAGCTCATTCCGCTGCCGGTCGTTAAGGAGATGTGCGAGCTCGGCGTGTTCGGGCTGACGATCCCGGAGGAGTTCGGTGGCGCCGGGCTCGGCAAGACCGCGATGTGCGTCGTGTCGGAAGAACTCTCGCGCGGCTATATCGGTGTCGGCTCGCTTGGAACGCGCTCGGAAATCGCGGCCGAGCTGATCCTTGGCGGCGGCACGCCCGAGCAGAAGAAGCACTGGCTGCCGAAGATCGCCTCGGGCGAGGTGCTTCCGACGGCGGTGTTCACGGAACCCAATACGGGCTCGGACCTTGGCAGCCTGCGTACGCGTGCAGTGCGCGAGGGTGACGTCTGGAAGGTCACGGGCAACAAGACCTGGATCACGCATGCGGCGCGCGCCGACGTGATGACGCTCCTGGTACGGACGAACCCGAATGCGCCGGGCTACAAGGGGCTGTCGATGCTGCTTGCGCCCAAGCCGCGTGGCACCGACGCCAACCCCTTCCCTGCCAAGGGCATGACAGGTGGCGAGATCCGCGTGCTCGGCTATCGCGGCATGAAGGAGTACGAGATCGGCTTTGACGGGTTCGAGGTGCCGCACGCCAACCTGCTGGGCGGCGAAGAGGGCCAGGGCTTCAAGCAACTCATGGTCACGTTCGAGTCGGCGCGCATCCAGACAGCGGCCCGCGCCATTGGTGTCGCGCAGTCGGCGATGGATCTCGGCCTGCGCTATGCGCTGGACCGGCAGCAGTTCGGCAAGGCGATCTACAATTTCCCGCGCGTCGCCAACAAGATCGTCATGATGGCGGTCGAGATCATGATCGCGCGTCAGCTCACCTATTTTGCAGCCCGCGAGAAAGACGCCGGACGGCGCTGCGACCTCGAGGCCGGCATGGCGAAGCTGCTGGCAGCCCGCGTGGCGTGGGCTTCTGCCGACAATGCGCTGCAGATCCATGGTGGCAACGGCTTTGCGCTGGAGTATCCAATCAGCCGCGTGCTGTGCGACGCACGCATCCTGAACATCTTCGAAGGCGCGGCAGAGATCCAGGCGCAGGTCATTGCGCG
>CAZYFM010000147.1:0-4345 GCA_964646885.1 uncultured Flavobacteriaceae bacterium | reverse complement strand
GCGCCGCGGGACTTGCGATAGGCGAGGACCGACTCGAGGGCCGTGCGCGTCATCGGCGGGAGGTCGGCGTCGGTCTGGTCCTTTGGCGTGACGCGCTCGCCCCAGCGGATGAGGTGCGAGCAGAATGTCAGGCCACCACCGAATGCCGGCGTGAGCAGCAATCCACCCGGCTTCACGCGGCCTTCTTCCAGTGCCTCGCACAGTGCGACGGGAACGGTTGCTGCAGACATGTTGCCGTACTTGCTGACAGTCACCATCACGCGCTCCATCGGCACGCCGGCGCGCTTGGCGACGGCCTCGATGATGCGCTGGTTGGCCTGGTGCGGGACGACGAGGTCGATGTCGTCCGGGGTCTTTCCCGCCCGCTTGAGCACGTCCTCGCTGGCGATGCCCATGCCCGAGACGGCCTTCTTGAAGATTTCCTGTCCCTCGAACTGCCACGAGGTGGCGCCCACGAGCGTGTTGGTGTGCGCGTAGGCGGTGCCCATGCCGTGGATGCGCAGGATCTCGCGCGAGTCACCATAGCAGCCGAGCTTCTCGAGCAGGACGCCCTCCTCGTTGTCGGTCGCCTGCACGATCACGGCGGCGACGCCGTCGCCAAACAGCACGGCGACGTTGCGGTCGTCCCAGTCCATGAAGGGCGCGATGCGCTCGCCGCCCACGACGAGGACCGTCTTCACGACGCCGGTGCGGATCATCGCGGTGGCGGTCGAGAGGCTGTAAAGGAAGCTCGTGCAGGCCGTGTTGACGTCCATCGCGCCGCAGCCGTCGGCGCCGATGCGCTTCTGCAGGCCCGAGGCCTGGTTCGGGCACTGGTCGTCATGCGTGGTCGTGCCGAAGATGATGAGGTCGAGATCCTTTGCCGTCACGCCGGCGCAGGCCATGGCGCGGCGCGCCGCGACCTCGGACATGTGGCCGAGAGAGACTTCGGAGATGCGGCGCTCGCGGATGCCGGTGCGCGAGGTGATCCACTCGTCCGACGTATCCAGGAAGGTCGCGATGTCGGCGTTTGTCAGTACGCCGGGCGGCAGGCACTTGCCCCAGCCCGTAATGCCCGCATACGGCATGCGAATTCCCCCTTGAAGTCAGCCTTTTGGCAGCCGTTCGAAGCCGCGGAAGATACTCCCGCTCCAAAGGGGTTACAACCAGTTGCCGGTTTAAGCTTAATCCGGCCGGCTGACTTCGCTGCGATGCAGCGCGGCGCCCAGCCAGGCCAGCGGAAAGGCGGAAACGGCCAGTGCCAGCGGATACCATGCGGGGCCCAGATTCATGTCCCGCGTGGCAACGGCAGCGGCAGATGCCAGCGCCGTGCCGATGAGGCCGAGAAAAAGCGCGTGGTCCTTCGGGTGGGAGGGCGCGAGTCGCGCCGTGAGCCAGCAGCCGAATACGGTGAACACGGAGCGATAGGCCAATGCGATCGCATTCAGCGCGGGGTCATGCATTCCCTGCCCGGCAGGAGGAAACACGCCGGCTGCATGCATCACCTGGTCCGTCCCCGTGTGCGTTGCCACGATTGCCAGGAACCCGGCTGCGACTGCAAATATGCTCCGGAGGATGTTCATTGGACCCTTCCTGCCTGTTTCCGTTCCCGGACACTCTCCGGACAATGACACGAAAGATGACACTTCCACCAAGAGCGATTGAAGTTTTTTGGCTTCTACGGGCCAAATCTTCGCCTGAAGATGACACTTTCGTCGTCTGTTTTTCAATCTCTCCCGTCTGAAACACCCGATGACCTGCCATTCGGAGGTGCGTTGCGACCTCACCTGAAACGCGATGGCGAGATGCTCCGTTTCATATGGAACATTATATGAACATATTGTGCCTGGCAACGGGCAGAATGACGCGGCCAGGGCACCAGCCTCGTGGCCGTCAGCGGTCGTCCTTCGATGACGCCCGCGTCAACAAGCGATTGAACCACCTGCTCGTCGCAAGCCGCGTCATCACTACCGCCATCACGATCACTGCGAATACGGGGCTGCGCGTTTCGGGCAGCATCATGCTCCACTGAAGGAGAAGGAACACGCCCCACGCCGCGCCGATCGAGGCAGCCATGATGACGGTTTCGAGCAACAACAGTCTTGCGAGCGGTTGGGGAGCCGGCATCGAATCCTCCATTGTCTCCGGAGCCCCTGTTTTCGTGCTGCAAGCTGCTCGCCTGCAATGCACGACTTCGTGCGCCGCTTCACCAGTTCGTGAGAGAGGTGTATCAGGAGAGCTGCGCCATCGCGCACAGGAGAGACGTCCATGAGCGAACCGATCCTCGAGCCTGACCTTCCGATCATCGATGCCCATCATCACCTGTGGGACCGGCCGCGTGCCATCCTCGCGAACCTGCCGCCCTCCACTCATGGCTTCATGGACATCATCCGCAACACGCCGCGCTACCTGCTGGACGAAATCCTCGCGGACCTTGGCGGCGGCCACAAGGTACGCGCGACGGTCTACATGGAGTGCGGCGCGATGTATCGGGCCGACGGTCCGGAGGCGCTGCGCTGCGTCGGTGAAACTGAGTTCGTGAATGGCGTCGCCGCGATGACGGCCAGCGGGCTTTATGGCGACGTGCGCGTTGCTGCCGGCATTGTCGGCCATGTCGACCTGCGCATTGGTGACCAGGCCGAGGACGTGCTGCGCTCGCACATTGCCGCGGGACACGGACGTTTCCGCGGCATTCGCCACTCTGCGGCGCACGATGACGATCCGGACGTGCTCGGGCCCCTGCATGGCCGCAATCCGCCGGGGCTCTATCGCGATGCCGCCTTCAGAAAGGGCTTCAGGCATCTGGCACCGCTTGGGCTCTCCTTTGATGCGTGGCTGCTTGAACCTCAGATCTCCGAACTGATCGATCTTGCGCGCGCGTTTCCTGAGACGACGATCGTCATCGACCATGTCGGCACGCCGCTTGGCATCGGGCGATACCAGGGCAAGCGCGAGGAACGCTTCGACACGTGGCGCTCGAACATCCGCACCCTTGCCGCATGCCCGAACGTCAATGTGAAGATCGGCGGGCTCCCGATGCCCTTCTGCGGGTTCCGCGCGCGCATGGACGGACCGGACGAAACGTCAGCGACGCTGGCCGCGCAGTGGAAGCCCTATGTCGAAACCTGCATCGAGGCGTTTGGTGCGAAGCGCTCGATGTTCGAGAGCAATTTTCCGGTGGACCGCTTCGGTGCGAGCTACGTCGCGTTGTGGAATGCGTTCAAGCGGCTGGCGGCGGGATGTTCGGCGGATGAGAAGACGGCGCTGTTCAGCGGCACGGCGGCGCGGGTCTATCGCATCGCGGTGTGAGGCTGGCAGGCAGAAGAAGTCGTGGGTGGTCTGCCTGAGTTGCTGCTGTCCGGTTCAGAAATCTCACCGAAAACCCATTTATCATTGTCATGGTCCGCGAAGGCGGACCACCCATGACTTTGCAGCGTTTGGGCAATGAAAAAGGAAGTCGTGGGTGGTCTGCCTTCGCAGACCATGACCGTTGGGGGTGAGGTTGGAGATCGTCATGGAGGGTGGAAGGGGCTCACGCGAAAGCGCGAAGGGTGTGATGGAGGTAGAGCGCGCCTCAGTTCACGCGCCCATTCCCCAAAAACGTCATGGTCTGCGAAGGCGGACCATGACAAGGGCAGGAGTTGCGGGGTTGATGGAGGGCGTGGTTGTGCGCGGGATCACTCAACTTGGGACGGACGATGATGGAACGATGGAGAGTGTGACGGGCGCAGCAGGCGCATGTCGGGTGTGCGGACTATATGGCCGGTGTCGAAGGAGGAAACACGACATGAAGAAAACACTCATCCTGGCTGCTGCAGTGGCAGCCTTTTCCGCACCGGCCCATGCGGCGTCGCCAGACCTCATTGCGGATTTCAACACGGCCACCGGGACAGTCACCGTGAAGAATGACAGCGGCGTTGCGGCCGGCGCGAGCGTTGTCACGATCAAGTGCCAGCGCCGCAAACCGCCCGTCGTGGGTGGTGGTGGCGGCTGCCCGGAGATTCCGCGCACGTTCATGTTCAACTACACGAACCCCGCTTTCCCGGACTCGCTCGCGATCAATGTGGGACCGCTGGCGCCAGGTGCGGTGTTCAACCATGCCCTGCCCTTCTTCGGCGGGCTCGTGTTCCCGTCAGGCGCCTACGCCTTCACGGTACGCGCGGATGCGGGTGGCGCGGTTGCAGAGTCGAACGAGGCCAACAACGTGATCGTGCGAACGAAGATTGTCCCGTAAAGGATCGCATCTTCCTCATCCCGCCTTCGCCCGATGGGCATCGACGGGCAGGCCGTCACGCGGCACTTTGGTACCGCGTGACACCTTGCATTCCAGTCTTAGCGCGGGGCCATGCGGATCGCGCCGTCGAGG
>CAZYFM010000146.1:6933-7632 GCA_964646885.1 uncultured Flavobacteriaceae bacterium | reverse complement strand
GTGAAGACTTCGACATGCGTCTCGTCGACTTCCTGGCCGACGAGTTCAAGAAGGAACAGGGCATTGACCTGCGCAAGGATCGCCTCGCGCTGCAGCGCCTGAAGGAAGCTGCCGAAAAGGCGAAGATCGAGCTGTCCTCGCAGATGCAGACGGAAGTGAACCTGCCGTTCATCACGGCGGATGCCTCCGGTCCGAAGCACCTCAACACGAAGATCACGCGCGCGAAGCTCGAGCAGCTCGTCGATGACCTCATCCAGCGCACCATCGCGCCGGTGAAGGCGTGCATGAAGGATGCCGGCGTGACGCCGGCCGACATCGACGAAGTCGTGCTCGTCGGCGGCATGATCCGCATGCCGAAGGTCCAGCAGATCGTGAAGGAGTTCTTCGGCAAGGAGCCGCACAAGGGCGTGAACCCGGATGAAGTCGTTGCCGTTGGCGCGGCCATCCAGGCGGGCGTGCTCAAGGGCGAAGTCAAGGACGTGCTGCTCCTCGACGTGACGCCGCTGTCGCTCGGCATCGAGACGCTGGGCGGCGTGTTCACGCGCCTCATCGACAAGAACACCACGATCCCGACGAAGAAGAGCCAGGTGTTCTCGACTGCGGAAGACGGCCAGACGGCCGTGACGATCCGCGTGTTCCAGGGCGAGCGCGAAATGGCGAAGGACAACAAGTTCCTCGGCCAGTTCGACCTCGTCGGCA
>CAZYFM010000146.1:0-6923 GCA_964646885.1 uncultured Flavobacteriaceae bacterium | reverse complement strand
GAGGTGACGTTCGACATCGACGCGAACGGCATCGTGACCGTTGCGGCGAAGGACAAGGCCACGAACAAGGAGCAGAACATCCGCATCCAGGCCTCTGGCGGCCTGACCGAGGCGGAAATCCAGCAGATGATGCGCGACGCGGCGGAACACGCCAGCGATGACAAGAAGCGTCGCGAGCTGGTGGAGACGCGCAACCGTGCGGAAGCGGCTGCCCATGACATCGAGAAGAACCTCAAGGAGCATGGCGACAAGGTCGGAACGACCGAGCGCAATGCGATCGAGAGCTCGATCACCGAAGTCCGCGAAGCGCTGAAGGGCGAGGACGCAGACCTCATCAAGTCGAAGACGGATGCGATGCTCCAGGCTTCGATGAAGCTGGGTGAAGCGATGTACAAGGGCATGAACCCTGAAGGCGCTCCCGGCGCCGGGCCGTCGGCGGGTGGCCCGACCGGTGGCGCGTCGCAGGATGACGGCGTCGTGGACGCCGACTACGAGGAAGTGGACGAGGAAAAGAAGAAGGGCGGCGCGCGTTAACCCCGCGCTCGCATTCGGGGCCGATACTGGTTGAAAGCCGGTAGCGGCCCATTCCTCTCCCCCAGCGGGTGTTCCGAGCAGATCCATGTCGAAACGCGATTTCTATGACGTCCTGGGCGTCCAGCGGAAAGCAAACGCTGACGAGCTCAAGTCCGCCTATCGCAAGAAGGCCAAGGAACTGCATCCTGACCGCAACCCGGACGATCCGAAGGCGGACCAGAAGTTCAAGGAACTGAACGAGGCCTATGACATCCTGAAGGATGACCAGAAGCGCGCAGCCTACGACCAGTTCGGGCACAGTGCGTTTGAAGGACCTTCGGGGTCGCGCGGGCCTGGCGGCGGGCCAGGCGGGTTTGATTTCTCGACCTCGTTCACCGACGTGTTCGATGACCTGTTCGGCGAGTTCATGGGTGGGCGGCGCGGTGGCGGCGGCAATCGTGCGCAGCGCGGCTCGGACCTGCGCTACAACATGGAGATCTCGCTCGAGGACGCCTATGCGGGCAAGACGGTGCCAATCCGCGTTCCGGGCTCGGTGGCGTGCGAGCCTTGCGGCGGCACCGGAGCGGAAGCTGGAACCAAGCCGCAGACCTGCACCACGTGCTCTGGCATCGGCAAGGTCCGGGCCCAGCAGGGCTTCTTCACGATCGAGCGGACCTGTCCGAGCTGCCAGGGCCTGGGCCGGGTGGTCAAGAGCCCGTGCCGTGCCTGCAGTGGCGCAGGACGCGTGCAGAAGGAACGCACGATCAACGTCAACATTCCGCAGGGCGTGGGAGACGGCAATCGCATCCGCCTTGCCGGCGAAGGCGAGGCCGGCCTGCGTGGCGGTCCGAAGGGCGACCTCTACATCTTCCTGTCCGTGGAACCCCACCCGCTCTTCAAACGGGACGAGGAAAATCTCTATTGCCGCGTGCCGGTCAGCCTGACGACGGCAGCCTTGGGTGGACATGTTGAGGTGCCGACGCTGGGTGGCGGCAGGGCGCGCATTTCCATTCCCGAAGGATCGCAGTCGGGCAAGCAGTTCCGCCTGCGGGGCAAGGGCATGCCGGCGCTGCGGGGCCAGGGCGTGCCCGGCGACCTGATCGTCGAGGTCGTCGTCGAGACGCCGGTGAACCTGAACAAGAAGCAGCAGGAACTGCTGCGCGAGTTCGAGAAGGCCGGCAGCGAGAAGAACTCGCCCGAGACGACGAACTTCTTCGCGCGGCTCAAGGAATTCTTCAACGACTCGAAGGACTGAGCCTCAGGCCGCGTCGATGAGCGCGGCGTGGCCGTCTTCGGTGCCCACCGCAAGCGTCGATCCGTCGGGCGAGAATGCCATGCAGCTGATGCGCGGCAGGTCCAGCGCGACGATGTTCGTGCCCTCCTCGCCGATCCACTGCATCCATACGGTTCCATCGTTCATGCCGGCGGCCACGAGGTCGAACTCGGGATGGGTTGCGACGGCGACGACGAGGGCCTCGCGATCGGGGCCGATCTCGAGCGGCTCGCGCCCCATGGGGCCATTGCGGCCGGTGAAGGGCCAGCCGATCACCTTCGGCGCGCCGGCGGTCATCAGCACCTTGCCACGATGCTCCCAGGCCATGGACTTGATGCGCGCGGGATAGCCCGTCATGCGCATGTCGGCTGCGTCCTCGACGCGCCAGCCATGAAGCGCCGGCTCCTGCATGCTCGTGACGAGGAACTTGCCGTCGGGGCTCCAGAGCACGCCCAGGTGCGAGCCTTTCCAGTTCAACACCGTCGGGGCCTGCGAGGAGGATTTCGTCCACCAGAGCGATGCGCCGTTGTAGTGCGAGACCGCGAGGCGGCGGCCCTTCGGGTCGAAAGCGACGCCGGTTGCCGTCGTGGCGTGGGTGAAGCGCGTCTGCTGCTTGCCGTCCAGCACGACGGCGTCCTTGCCCGCGGTCACGGCAATGAGGCCGGTTGCCTCGCTCGCCGCGATGTTCTCGATCCACTTGCCCTTCTGGAAGAAGAGTTCCGACGGCTCCTCCCCCGGGATGACGTGCACGAGGCGGCCATCGTCGCCACCGCTCAGGAAGCCGTCCTGCGGATGCGGGACGAGCGACAGCACCGCGCCCTTGTGGGCCTCGATCGTGACAGGCTCGCGCTCGTCCGCCACGAGGCGCAGCGTACCGTCGCCACATGCGAAGGCGGCAATGCCATCCTCGTTGAAGATGCAGGACACCACCGGCGCGTCAAAGGCCCAGGACCTGCCCTGGGTGATGCGGGGTTCAGCCATGGCTCGCTACGCCACGCAGGCGGCGAAGCCGCGCTGGAGTTCTTCCTCGTCGAGGCCGCGTCCGATGAACACGATGCGGCTGTAGCGCTTTTCATCGGCCTTCCAGGGGCCCTGGAAGTCGCCTTCCATCACCATGTGCACGGCCTGGAACACGAGGCGCTCGTTGCGGCCGCGGATGTCGAGGATGCCCTTGGTCCGCAGGATGTTCTGGCCCTGCTGCGCGAGAAGATTGCGCAGCCAGTTCGTCACCCTGTCGGCGTCCAGCGGGATGTTGGAGGACAGCGAGATGCTGCGGATGTCGCTTTCGTGTTCGTGCTCGTGGCCCTCCTCGTCGAGCAGATGAGGCTCGAGCTCGAGTGCGCGCGACAGGTCGAACGCGCCCTGGTCGAGCACCTTGTCGAGGGCGATGGCGCAGCGCTCGGTGTAGTGGATCGGGGCGATCGGGTTCAGCGCGCGGATGGCCTTCTCGGCGCGGGCGAGCTCTTCCTTCGTGACCAGGTCGGTCTTGTTCAGGATGATCTGGTCGGCGAAGGCGATCTGTTCGTGCGCCTCACGCGAGTCCTTGAGGCGCTGCAGGATGTGCTTGGCGTCGACGACCGTCGTGACGGAATCGAGGCGCGTGCGTTCCTTGACGTCGTCATCGACAAAGAAGGTCTGGACGACCGGCGACGGGTCGGCGAGGCCCGTCGTTTCCACGAGGATCGCGTCGAACTTTTCCTTGCGCTTCATCAGGCCGCCGAGGATGCGGATGAGATCGCCGCGCACGGTGCAGCAGATGCAGCCGTTGTTCATCTCGAAGACTTCCTCGTCGGTATCGACGACGAGGTCATTGTCGATGCCGATCTCGCCGAACTCGTTCACGATGACGGCGTAGCGCTTGCCGTGCTGTTCCGTGAGGATGCGATTGAGAAGGGTCGTCTTGCCGGCGCCGAGATAGCCGGTCAGCACGGTCACGGGTACTTGAGAAGACATTTCAGGCTCCGGAATTTCGTGCCGTCATGAACCCTTAGCCATCGCGCCAGTCAAGAGCTTCGCGTTTTGCCGCATCATCGCGACGTAGGTGGCCGCAGGTCCGTCCTTTCCGGACAGGGCGTCGGAATAGAGACGACCGCCTACCGAGGCCCCGGTTTCCCGCGCGATCTGCTCGATCAGGCGGTTGTCGGCGATGTTCTCAAGAAACAGCGCCGAGATGCGTTCCCGGCGGATCTGGCGAACCAGCACGGACAGGGACTTTGCCGACGCCTGGGCGTGGGTCGAGAGCCCCAGGGGGGCCAGGAAGCGGATGCCATAGGCCCTGCCGAAGAAGCCGAAGGCATCGTGGGTCGTGATCACGTTGCGGCGGGCAACGGGAATGGCGCTGACGCTGTCGAGAATTTCGCGATGCAGATCCTTCAGTTCCGCGCGATAGGCGTCCGCCGCCTTGCGGAACGCGACCGCGTCCGATGGCGAGACCTTCGCGAAGGCCTTCTCGATCGCATCGACGTAAAGCAGCGCGTTCGACACATCCTGCCAGGCATGGGGATCCTGCGGACGCGCCTTCACGGCGGCTGCCACCTTCACGATGCGCGCCTTGCCGCCACTGGATTTCGCGAGACGCGTGGCCCAGTCGTCGAAGCCTCGACCATTGACGAGGAAAATGTCTGCCTGGGCGACAGCCTTCGCGTCGGCGGGGCCCGGCTGGAAATCGTGCGCGTCAGCGTCGTGCCTGACGAGCACCGCGAGGTCAATGCGACCTGCGCCAACATTCGCCGCCATGTCACCGAGGATCGAAAACGTCGCGACCACCCTGGGCTTCCTGGCGGCCTGCGCGTTCGCAGGATCGGCCGAGGCGGTCGACAGGCACAGCAGTGCCGCGAGGCACGCCGACATCAGGATGCGGATCATTTCGCTGCTTCTTCGGGCTCGTGGAAGTGGGGACGACGCAGCCACCTGACCAGGAGGCCTGCACGCGATCCAAATACTATCGAAACGCCGTAGATGAGGGAAGCAACCAGGACGATGCTGGGGCCTGAGGCCCATTCCACATGGAATGACAGCAGAAGGCCGACGAGGCTTGCCAGCGCGGCAAACATGGTCGCGATCGGTACCAGATGGGAGATGTTGTCGGACCAGAACCGTGCCGCGAGGGCCGGCAGCATCATGAGGCCGACGGCCATGAGCGTGCCCAGGGCCTGGAAGGCCGAGACGAGGTTCAATACCACGAGGACAAGGAAGATCGTGTGCACCCAGGCGCCGCCTGCGCCCACGGCGCGCGCGAAAACAGGGTCGAAACACTCGATCACGAGCGAACGGAAGATCACGGCCATGACAATGGTCGACAGCGTGGCGACACCGGCGACGAGCAGAAGGCCCTGGTTGTCGACGGCGAGGATCGAACCAAACAGGATGTTGAGGAGGTCAATGGAAGATCCGCGCGCCGAGACCATCAGCACGCCGATCGCCAGGCTCGTGAGGTAGAAGCCGGCAAGGCTGGCGTCTTCCTTCATCCCGGTCGCACGTGCCGTGATGCCTGCGAGGATCGCGACCGCAAGGCCCGCAAAGACACCGCCCAGCGTCATGGCGCCCAGTGACAGGCCCGACACGAGAAAGCCGAGCGCGACGCCCGGGAGGACGGCGTGGCCGATCGCGTCACCCATGAGGCTCATGCGGCGCAGCACCAGGAAGACACCGACGGGGCCCGCTCCCACGGCCAGCGCAAGGCAGGCCACGAGCGCGCGGCGCATGAACTCGAACTCGACGAAGGGTGAGACGAACGTGTCGTAGATCATGGCCCTGCCCGTCTCCTAGTGCGCGTGGCCATGATGGTGGTGGTCGTGCGTGGATGGCAGTTTCGCCCAGCGATCCGTCATCAGGCGGGCCTGCTCGAGGTGCTGCTCTTCCAATGCCGACGGGGTCGGTCCCCATGATACGAGTTCGCGTGCAATCAGCACCGTTTCCGGGAAGTGCGCGCGGATGAAACCGAGATCGTGCAGGACGGCGATGACGGTGCGGCCTTCCTCGTGCCAGGCACGGACCAGTTTCATCAGGTCGCCCGTGGTGCGCTCATCAACGGCCGCAAAGGGTTCGTCCAGCAGGATCACGGGGGCATCCTGCATGATCAGGCGGGCGAACATCACGCGATGCCACTGGCCGATCGACAGGCTGGCGATCGACGCGCCGGCATAGCCCGACAGGCCGACGGCCGCGATGGCGTGGCTGGCGCGGTCATGCTCCTTCTGGTCGAGCGGGCGAAAGGCGCCCGTGCGCGGCCAGGCGCCGAACATGACGGTCTGTTCGACACTGAGCGGAAACGACCGGTCAATTTCCGGCAGCTGGGGCAGATAGGCAAACTGGCGCTGCGTCAAGCCACCCCGGTCGATCCGGCCATCGCTGACGGGAACCAGACCCATGATGGCCTTGAGGAGCGTGCTCTTGCCGGCGCCATTGGGGCCGGCCAGCGCCGTCAGCGACCCGGACCTGAATTTTCCGGTGACATGATGGACCGCCGGCACGCGATGGTAGGTGACGATCACGTCGGTCAGGCTGATGTCCGCGGGGCACCTCATCTAGATTGCCCACACCACGGCTAGCCACAGCACCGCCAGCACGCAGAGCGCACGGGCGAAGAGCTCCACCGAACCCTGGCACAGGAGATCAAATCCCTTGAACATGCTCCGACCGGAACCCTTCATCGTGCTACACTGGGCCGCAATTAGACTGAACGGGACGCCGATTTCCAGCTTTGCAAGGGCCGCCCTGCGCTTGCTACGTTCGGCAACCCTTGATTCCCGGGGATTAAAGGTAAACACCGCCAATGAGCGAGCATCCCTTCGACAGACTCTTTGCCCAGGTCGAACTGCGCAAGTCGGCCGATCCCTCGAAGTCCTATACCGCGAAGCTGATCGCGGAAGGAACGCCGAAGTGCGCCAAGAAAGTTGGCGAGGAAGCCGTCGAGGTCGCCATTGCCTGCCTGGGCAGCGAGTACAAGTCCAAGGTCGAGGAGTCGGCGGACCTGCTCTATCACCTGTGCGTGCTGTGGGCGTCCAGCGGCGTCAATCCGGCAGACGTGTACGCGGAGCTGCATGCCCGCGAGAACCGCTCGGGCCTCGACAGCAAGGCGGCCCGCAAGGGCATTGTGAAGTAGCCAGCGGAAACACTCCCCTCCCGCGCTGACGCG
>CAZYFM010000145.1:6555-7684 GCA_964646885.1 uncultured Flavobacteriaceae bacterium | reverse complement strand
GCAGCGGATCGCACTCATTGACGTGAATGACGGTCGGCGGCAGCCCCTTCACGTCATCATCGCCCGCAAACCCGGGCCAGGCCAGCGGATCGCGGGCCCTGAACGCCTCGATCCCGTAGGCCATCGCGCCGCGGTTGCTGTGCAGCTCAAGCAGGATGCCGTTGTTCTCGGTGGATGACGGGTTCTGCGGCAGCGGCCACTGCCCGGCAATATAGGGACACAGCGCGTAGAGGCCCTTCACCAGCTTGATGTCGCCTTCGCGCTTCAGCTTCAGAGCCGACGCGAGCGTGAGGTTCCCGCCGCCACTTTCACCGGCGATGACGATGCGGGCCGGATCGATGTTGAGCTGCGCCGCATGGGAGGACACCCAGCGAAGGCCCGATACGCAGTCATTCAGGCCGGCCGGGTAGGGTGCAACCTCAGGCGCCGACGACGCCCGCAGCGCGTTGCGGAAGTCGACCATCGCGACCGCGACGCCCTGGTTCGCGATGATGCGGCCCCACGCCTTGTACATGCCGTCGAAGCAGGACATGACCTGCATGCCGCCACCATGAATGTAGTAGACGCACGGCAGGCGTTCCTGGTTGTCCGGCCGGATGAACTGGATCCTCACGGTGTTGCCGTCGGGCTCCGAGCGAAAGCTCTCCGTCGTGATCCTGAGCCCCTTTGATGGAGCCACGTCCTCGTTGTCACAGAGGCGGTGCATGATCTCCATTCCCGCGGCGCGCATCCTGGCGGCGTCGGAGTTTTCTTCCTCCAGAAGCTGCTCGCGGTTCTTGGCGTCTCCCATCGGCACGGGATCGGGAAGGTTCCCGAAGATGCGCTTGATGCGCGGGTCGATGCGGGGGTCGTTGGAGATCTTGGCTCCCATTGGTCAGTCCTCGATGTGATGGATGCGGCAGGATAAGCCGAAGCGGCCATGTGAGGCTAGGCGCACTTCTCCGGAAGAGTTCGCGGAGACCCGCTTCGCAGGCCGCCCGCAGGAGGCTAAGGTCCTCGCCGAAACGAGGAGACAGGACATGGACTTGAAGTTGAAGGGCAAGAAGGCGGTCGTACTCGGCGGGACCCGCGGCATCGGCCGCGCCATCGCCGACACGTTCGCGGCGGAAGGTTGCGACGTTGCCATCTG
>CAZYFM010000145.1:0-6455 GCA_964646885.1 uncultured Flavobacteriaceae bacterium | reverse complement strand
TGGAGAAGGCGGCCGCAGCAAATGGCGACGCCTCGTTTGTCATGATCTCGTCCGTGTCGGCTGCCGAAACCCAGAACGCGCAGGCCTATGGCGCGATCAAGGCGGCGCTCATCCATTACGGCAAGGGACTTGCGCGCGAGTGTGCAAAGTCCCGCATACGCGTCAATGTTGTGTCGCCCGGAACGATCTATTTCAAGGGCGGGGTCTGGCACAACATCGAGCAGAACGCGCCGGCGATGTACGATGCAACGCTGAAGCGCAATCCGCTGGGCCGCATGGGAACGCCGCAGGACATCGCGAACATGACGGTCTTCCTGTCCAGCCCGATGTCGGGTTTCACGACGGGGGCAAACCTCATCGTCGATGGTGCAATCACCACCCGGGTGAATTACTGATTGATGATGCGGGGGAACGATTCACGCGTGTTGAGGAGTGTTTCATGTTGAAGCCGGCCGTAGCCATCGCAGCAGCTTCGATCGCCTTGTCCCTGACGCCTGCAGCCTTCGCGGAGAGTGCCACGTCGCTCCCCTCCGACACCCCTGTTGATGTGAACGGCTACCAGCTGGCCTGTACCGGCATCGGTGACGAGGCGCAGTCCGATCCGCGCTGGAAGGCGTTCCCCGTCCGGCTCGAATTCGCCGGCGGAAAGGCGCAGTACCTCGCCGACGTCGAAGCGACAGTGCTCGACGCCTCGGGCAAGGAACTCTTCCGCGTGATGTGCGACAGCCCTTGGCTGCTCGCCAAGCTCAAGCCCGGCAAGTACAAGGTCAAGGGCAGCTTCAGGAACCTCGTGAAGTCATCGAACTTCATGGCGCCGAAGAAGGGGCAAGCGCGCATCATCGTGCGCTTCCCCGAGATTGTCGGCAGCGGAGACGACTGAGCTCAGCGTCCCTTGAAGTCGGCCTTCCGCTTTCCAAGGAAGGCCGACACGCCTTCGATGAAGTCATCGGCCCGGCCGGCCGTGCGCTGCGCCCAGCGCTCGGCGTTGAGCTGCTCTTCGTACGTGTTGTCCGTCGACGCCCAGTAGAGGTTCCGGATCTCGGTCAGCGCCACGGTGGGTCCGTCGGCCAGCTCGCGGGCGAGCTTCATCGCCTCGTCCATCAGCTTGTCTTCGTCGAACACGCGGTTGATGAGGCCCCACTCCAGCGCCCGTTCCGCGCTGAGCTTCTCGCCCATGAGCGACAGTTCCTTCGCGCGGGCAAGTCCCACGAGGCGCGGCAGCAGCCAGGTCGAGCCGCCATCCGGCACGAGGCCAATGCGGCGGAAGGCCTGCAGGAAGTATGCGTTGCGCGAGGCAAGGATCATGTCCCCCATCAGCGCGAAGCTCATGCCGACACCTGCGGCGGCTCCGTTGACCGCCGTGACGATCGGCATCTTCAGGTGCCTGAGGCGGCGCAGGAACGGGTGGTACATGGTCTCGAGCGCAGCGCCCGCATCGCGGGCATGAGTGCCTGAGCCCGCCGACATGTTCGAAGGTCCGCCCCCCAGGTTCGCGCCCGCGCAGAAGCCGCGGCCCGATCCGGTGAAGATGAGGGCCCGCAGGCCATGCTTGGGATCTTCGATGTGGTTGAGGGCGGCGGTCAGGCCCGAGAGCATTTCCGGGCTGACCGCATTGAGGACCTCCGGGTGGTCCATGATCAACGTGCCGACATTGCCGTTGATCTCGACGCGGGCTCTTTCAAACTGCATGGCTTGTCCTGTCATTTGCTTTTGAAACTGGGTTCGCGCTTGGTGAGGAAGGCGACGACGCCCTCCCGGAAATCTTCGGTGTCGCCGAGCACGCGCTGCGTCCGCCGCTCGTTCTCGAGCTGCTGGTCCAGCGTGTTGAACGGCGCCTCGTCGAGCACGCGCTTCAGCTCGCGATAGGCAATCTGCGGCCCCTTCGCCAGCCGCTGCGCGATGGCCTGGGCTTCGGTCATGAGCTGCGCATCCTCGACGCACTGCCAGATCAGGCCCCATTCCGCGGCCTTCTCTGCCGGAAGGCGGTCGCCGAGCATGGCGAGTGCACGAGAGCGCGCACGGCCGAGCAGCTGCGGGAAGAACCAGGTACAGCCCATGTCGGGCACAAGGCCCAGGCGAGGCGCGAAGACCTGCACGAAGTAGGCGGACTTCGAGGCGATCACGATGTCCCCGCAAAGGGCAAGGCCCACACCGCCGCCCGCGGCCACGCCATTGACGGCGACCACGACGGGCTTCGGAAAGCCGGCGAGGTCGCGGACGAGCGGGTTGTAGCCGATCTCCATCGAGTGCGAGATGCCTTCGCCGACCGAGCGGCCGCCGCTGTCGCCGCCGCCGGTGCTGGTCAGGTCGGCCCCCGCACAGAAGCCGCGCCCGGCGCCCGTCACGATCAGGGTCTTGACGCTGTCGTCCTTCGCAAGCGTCCGCAGGGCCGCCCGGATGTCCTCCATGATGGCCATGTTGAGGCTGTTCAGTGACGAGGCCCGGTTCAGGGTCAGGGTGGCGACGCCATCCTTAACCTCGACCAGGATATTGGCATAAGTCATGTCGGTCAGGTCTCGTTGCAGGGATGGTGCAAGGCACCACAGGACAGGCCCGGACGCAATGGTCTGGGCCGGGACCGCTTTTGACCTTACGTCCGCGAGGGGCTCCCCGGTCGATCTTTGCCCAGCCCGCAACAGTTCGCGTATAAGGACAGGGTGGAATCTTGCCAACCGAAGGAGCTTCTGATGAGCACTGCACCCGCACAGTCGCGGCCGATCCCGACCGAGATGAAGGCGCTGCTCGATCGCCAGCGCACAGCCTACCTCAATGATGGCCCGCCCAGCGCCGAGGTGCGCATCGACCGCCTCAACCGCTGCATCGCGCTCCTTGTCGACCACCAGGACGAGATTGCCGACGCGCTGAACCGGGACTTCGGCAACCGCGCCCCGCAGATGAGCAAGTTCACCGACGTGGCCGGCTCCATCGGTCCGCTGAAGCACGCGCGCGACAATGTCCGCAAGTGGATGAAGGTCGAGAAGCGCAGCACGACGCCCGCCATCCTCGGCTGGTTCGGCGCCAAGGCCGAGGTGCACTACCAGCCGCTCGGCGTGGTTGGCGTGATCTCGCCCTGGAACTTCCCGGTCAACCTGACCTTCACGCCGCTGGCCGGCATCCTGGCCGCCGGCAATCGCTGCATGATCAAGCCGTCGGAATACACGCCCGCCACCTCCGACCTGATGGCGCGCATGTTCCGCAAGGCCTTCGCCGAGACCGAGATCGCGGTCTGCACCGGCGGCCCCGACGTGGGCGAAGCCTTCAGCCGCCTGCCGTTCGACCACCTGCTGTTCACGGGCGCGACCTCGATCGCCTACCACGTGATGCGGGCGGCCGCCGAAAACCTCGTCCCGCTCACGCTGGAACTGGGCGGCAAGTCGCCCGTGATCATCGGGCAGAGCGCCAACATGGAGCTCGCCGCCGCGCGCGTGATGACCGGCAAGACGCTGAACGCCGGCCAGATCTGCCTCGCGCCGGACTACGTGATGGTGCCCGAGGCCAGCCGCGATGACTTCGTCAGCAAGGCCAGCGACGTCGTCACCCGCATGTATCCGACGCTGAAGGACAATCCGGACTACACCTCGGTCGTGAACCAGCGCCACTTCGACCGCTTGCAGTTCTATATCCAGGATGCAAAGGCGAAGGGCGCGAAGGTTGTGGAGGTGAACCCGGCGAAGGAAGACCTCCGCCAGCAGCCCTATCACAAGATCGCGCCGACCTTCATCCTCGACCCGACCGACGACATGAAGGTCATGCAGGACGAGATCTTCGGGCCGATCCTGCCGGTGAAGACCTATCGCAGCGTCGACGAGGCCATCGGCTACGTGAACGCCAAGGACCGCCCGCTCGGCCTCTACTACTTCGGCGAGGACCAGGCCGAGAAGGACAGGGTGCTCACGCGCACGACCTCAGGCGGCGTGACGGTCAACGACACGATCATGCATGTGGCGATGGAAGACCTGCCGTTCGGCGGCGTCGGTCCGTCGGGCATGGGCTCGTATCACGGGGTCGACGGCTTCCGTCAGTTCTCGCACCGCAAGGCGGTGTACCAGCAGCCGACCTCGAAGTTCATCGAGAACCAGCTGAAGAATATCCGCGCGCCCTACGGCGAGGCGATCCAGAAGCAGCTGGCAGGGTCGATCAAGCGCTAGCCGACAGCAATGCCGGAGGTCTCAGGCGACCTCCGGTTCCTTCTTGCGGCGGAGCAGGTGCTGCGGCACCGGGCGCATGAGGAAGGCGGGCGCATTGTCCGCGAAGGACGGCGCGCCGCCGGCATCATCTTGGCGATCATCACGGGAGCGGTCTTCGCGACGTTCGCGACGCGGATGCTCGTGGCGCGGCTTGTCCTGGCGCGCGCGCTCCTGGCCCGGACGCTCTTGTCCCTGGCGCTCCTGTCCTGACCGTTCCTGGCCCTGGCGTTCGTTGCGGGGACGATCCTGGCGCGGAGGCCTGTCGCCCTGTGGCCTGTCAGACTGGGCCCGATCGCCCTGAGGGCGCTCACCCTGCGGCCTGTCGCGGCGCGAGCGGTCACGATCGCCACGCTCTCGGCGCGGGCGGCGCTCGCTCCGGGCTTCGGCGCGCGGCGCCTCGACTGGTGCGGCCTCGGTGACGGTGCTTTCTTCCATGGGCGTGGCAACGGCCAGCGAGGTGTCGACGGGTTCCATCGAGGCGATGTGCTCGTGATGCGGGCGGTCGCCACGGTCACGGCCGCGTCCACGTCCCCGGTCGCGTCCGCCCTTGCGGTCACGGTCGCGGTCGCGATGCTGGCGCGTGTCGGGTTCGACGTGCAGGCTCGTCATGTCCTCGCGGTCGATCGTCTTCTTGATCAGCTTCTCGATCGCCTCGACGAATTTCGCGTCTCGCGGCCCGGCAAGCATGATCGCCACGCCCGAACGTCCGGCGCGACCCGTGCGGCCAATGCGGTGCACATAGTCGTCGGCCGTGATCGGAACGTCATAGTTGAACACGTGGCTCACGGCCGGAATGTCGAGGCCACGCGCGGCCACGTCACTGGCGACGAGCAGCTGGACTTCGCCGGCGCGGAACTTTTCAAGCGTCGCCGTGCGCACGCTCTGCGGCAGGTCGCCGTGCAGCGCTGCGATCTGGAAGCCATGCTTGGTCAGCGACTTGTGGACGATGTCCACGTCGACCTTGCGGTTGCAGAAGATGATGCCGTTCACGACTGTCTGGCCGCGGATCAGCTGCCGCAGCGCCTCGCGCTTCAGCTTCGCATCCGTCGACGACAGCATGACGATCTTCTGCTCGATGTTCGTCGCGGTCTGCGCCGGCCGGGCCACTTCGATGCGCTCGGGCGCGCTCAGGAACTGGCCCGCAAGGCGCGTGATCTCCGCGATGTCCGGGATGAAGCCCATGTCGAGCATGCGGTCGGCTTCGTCGACGACGAGGATCTGCACGCCGTTGAGCAGCAGCTTGCCGCGCTCGAAGTGGTCGAGCAGGCGGCCCGGCGTCGCGATGAGCACGTCCACGCCGCGCGTGATCTTGGCGTCCTGTTCTTCATAGGACACGCCGCCGATCAGCAGGGCCATGTTGAGCTTGTGGTACTTGCCGTATTTCTCGAAGCTCTCGGCGACCTGCGCCGCGAGTTCGCGTGTCGGCTCCAGGATCAGCGAGCGCGGCATGCGCGCCTTGGCCCGGCCATTGGCCAGGCGCTGGATCATCGGCAGGGTGAACCCGGCCGTCTTGCCGGTGCCCGTCTGGGCGATGCCCATGACATCCTTGCCGCCGAGGACGACAGGAATGGCCTTTTCCTGGATGGGAGTAGGTGTGGTGTAACCGGATTCCGCGATGGCGCGGAGCAATTCGGCGCTAAGGCCGAGGCTTTCAAAAGACATAAGTGTTGAACAGGCTCCAGCGAGAGTACTTCGATATTGCGAGGCCAGAACGCCCTCTCTCGCAGGACAAACCAACCACTTGCGGGTGAAGAAGCGGCACCAGCCGCTTCGGTAAAAGGCTCCGCGCCAGAAGCGCGATCAGCCTGCACGGAACATAGTGTGCAGGGTCAGAATGTCAACCAAAGGTGAACAACCCGTTGCGTCAACGGCCTCCTGAACGCAGAAAACGAACCTCCGGAACCGCAGGAAACATGGGGTACCGCACCAGCACAACCGTTTCCGGTTGCACGCGGGCGACCACCAATCCCCCTTGAGGAGAGCCCGTCTGCCCGCACCTCCCGAAGATGACACTCGCCCCATGGCGCTCTTCCGATTTTCCCCGGTTTTGAGCGATTCTTGTGAAGGAGAGATGACACTTTCGTCGTTGTTTTTTCATTTTGCCGATCCAACGGATCGCCTGGACAGAGGCAGGAGGCCAAGCGCCGTCCGAAAACAGACTTCGGGTCACTCCCACCGCAATTCCTTTTCGCGCGGGGCAAACGAGGCGGTCGCCTGTAGCCCAGGGGCCTTGAGGTCCGCCGTTCAGTCATTCAGTTGTCAAGTCGC
>CAZYFM010000144.1:0-7737 GCA_964646885.1 uncultured Flavobacteriaceae bacterium | reverse complement strand
TCCGACCTACAGATTAGGAATCTGCCGCTCTATCCTGCTGAGCTACGGGGTCAATCTTTCGCGCAATCAACCATTTGATGGCCGCTGGCGCAACGTCATTCTGGCGCTGCACAATTGCGTGCGTCAATGCTCCCCGGCGGTGCGGCACGGCGGCAAAGTTGCATCACTGCTCCGGCTCCCGAACACCTTCCCCGGACGATCTGTTCACAAGCCGCTTCCTTGCGACTAGGCTGTTTTCCGCTTGCGAGGAGCGACAGCTTTTCCATGGACCAGGGGGCGAGAAGGGCCGAGTTTCTCGATCATCTTTACGCGGCGGCTGTTGGCGCCGACGATTGGAAGAACGTGCTGGCGTCGTTCACGCGCCTCGTTGGTGGGCACGCCGGCCTGCTCAACTTCTACGACATTCCTGCAGGAAAGGTCCGCACGCTGGAATGGCACAATTTCAGCGAGCGCCACATCGAGGCATCAGATGCGTACTGGCAGGCGCACGATCCGTGGAGCGCTGCAGGCCAGCAGTTCTTTCGCAGCGGCGCGGAAAATCTCGCGAATGGTTTTGTCCAGTGGGGCTCATGCCTGGTGCCTCAGCGCGAACTGCTGAACACCGAGTGGTACAACGAGTTCGCTGCCGAAAGCCTCGTGCAGGATTGCCTCTCCGCCGTGGGCGTGATGAAGGGGGGCATCGGCGTGGCCCTGATCGCCAACACCGGAGGGCATCCGCCCATTGTCTACTCGCCGGAGCAGATCCATCAGGCGAAACGGGTGCAGGAAGACGTTCAGCGCGCCATCGGCATTAATGCAAGGGTCGGCAGCGGCCTCGTGACGGCAGCAGGGCCCGGCGAACTTCGAATGACCGTTCCCGTTCTCGTGATCAAGGACGGAAAGGTCCTCGACGCAAACCCGGAGGCGCGGCGGGAACTGGAAACAGGCCGGCTGCTCAGCCAGCGATCAGCGCAGCGCCTCGGCTGCGTTGACGGCGACCTGCCGCGGATGCTGTCGGCGGTTGGCCGCAGCGATGGGCCGCACCAGTCGTCATGCCTGGCGAGGGCGTCGGATGGCAGCCGCTTCCTGGCGCAGGCCATACGCTTCAACCGCCTGCGCGGCTCGCTTCTGGAAGCTGCGGGCATGGAAGACCCGGCCGTGCTCCTGGTCCTCACGCCGGTGGACGACCGTGAGTCGGGCAGGGAAGCCGCCTTGCGCGCGTTCAGCTCCTTCACGCCAATGGAGGGCGCCATCGCACTTGCACTCGTGAATGGCCAGTCGATCACGGAAATCGCTCGCGACCGCCGGATCGGTGTTCCCACGGTACGCTGGCACATTCGGAACATGATTTCGAAGACGGGCGAGAACGGCGTGCGTGGGCTGACGCGCATCCTCACGCTGCTGCTGCCGTACTGACCAACAGTCGCCCGAAATGAAAAGGCCCGGGCTGTTTCCAGCGCCGGGCCCGTTCCTTTTATGCGGGATGCCGTTCAGGCAGCGCGCTGCAGCGCCACTTCAAGGCGCTTCACCGCGGCGTCCTCGTCGATGCGCTCGACAGCCGCCACTTCGCGCGCCATGCGGGCGAGGGCTGCTTCGTAGAGCTGGCGCTCGGAGTAGGACTGCTCCGGCTGGCCGCTGGTGCGGTGCAGGTCGCGGACCACTTCGGCGATCGAGATGAGGTCGCCCGAGTTGATCTTTGCTTCGTACTCCTGCGCGCGACGGCTCCACATCGTGCGCTTGATGCGCGCGCGGCCCTTCAGCGTCTGGAGTGCCGAGGCGACAACATCCGGCGAGGACAGGCGGCGCATGCCGATCGCCGAGGCCTTCGCCACGGGAACGCGCAACGTCATCTTGTCCTTGTCGAAGTTGATCACGAAGAGTTCGAGCTTGATGCCCGCCACTTCCTGCTCGACCACCGAGATGATGCGGCCCACGCCATGCGCCGGGTACACGACCCAGTCATTGGTGCGGAACTCGGATTTCTTCTTTTCCGGCTTCGGAGCCACCACCGCCGGAGCCTTCACGGGCGCCACGGCAGAGTTGGTGACCTTGCCCGCGAGCGGCGTGGCCTGCATGGCCTTTGGCGCGCTGGTGCCCGCCGGAACGGCCTTCAGCTCGACCTTCGGGGCGGCCTTGGCCTCCTGCTTCGGCAGAACCTTGGCATCGGTCTTCGGAACCGCCTTGAGTTCCGGTTTCCGGGCTTCCGGCTTGCCGGTCACCACCTTCGGTTCAACCTTTGCAGCAACCGTTTTCGCAGCAACCTTCGCCGCGGGCTTTACCGCCTTCGCCGGAGTCTTTACTGCTTGCTTCTTCGTGCTCATTCCGCCTGATCTTTCTCGCTCAACTTAGGCCTGCAGCAGCCAGCGCGATGTCGAATTCGGACGCGATCACCTGGCCAAAAACCAGATGACCCACTTTCGTGTCAGTTCGGACCGGAAGGGCCCGGCTCTCTCTCATTCGACACTATTCGCGGAAGTTGGGTACGATGGTCCCCACGTCTTCTTGTTGACTTGCAGCTCTCTGTCGTCAGTTACCAAGTGATGAAAATGTAACACGAAAAGCGGGAAAAATAAAGGCGTGCCAGAATGTTAACCATGGTTCCTGATGGGGGAACTCTGGAGTTATTTGGCGGTTTTCCGCAAAAAACTGAAAATTAGTTAATGCACCCTAAGATAGAAAATATACCCGACCCCAACCATGATTTGGGGAAAAGTGCAGATTTCTGCCAATTCCGGTGCGAATCGCTCCGGACAGGAACTAGTCTCCCTGGCCCGGTTTGGCGCTGAAAAACTTCTCGTACTTTCCGGTCACGCCTTCGAACTCCTTGGAGTCAGCCGGCGGTTCTCCCTTGACGGTGATGTTGGGCCACTTCGCAGCGAAGTCCTTGTTCAGCGTGAGCCACTTCTCGAGCCCAGGCTCCGTGTCTGGCTTGATCGCGTCCACGGGGCACTCGGGCTCGCACACGCCGCAATCGATGCACTCTTCCGGATGGATGACGAGCATGTTCTCGCCCTCGTAGAAGCAGTCCACGGGACAGACTTCGACGCAATCCATGAACTTGCACTTGATGCAGGGGTCGGTGACGACATAGGCCATGAGTGAATGCCCGCGATGACTGACTTCAGGTTGGAGGAATTCGTTCGCGAAACGGGTAGCACTTCATTACGGGGTCAACAACCCTTTCATTGCTGCACTGCATCCTCACGCGTCAAAATGCTTGTTCCGCAGATGGGTCAGCGCCTTGCGCTCCCGGCTGTTCGGCTTGCGCATCGGGCTGGGTGACTGGTCGGGCGGGGTCTCATCCCGGGGCGGCGCCGGCGGGGTGAGGTCCTCATAGAGCTGGCGGGCTTCCGAGGCGGGACCGCGCCGGACGCCGAAGGCCACGACCTTCACGATGCGCACATGGCTGCCGGCCGTCAGCGTCAGCACGTCACCGGCTTTCACGGACGCGGCCGGCTTGACGCAATGCTCGCCATTGATCCGTACCCGGCCGCCCGAAACGGCGTCAGCCGCCAGGGTCCGGCTTTTGTAGAAGCGCGCATGCCAGAGATATTTGTCGATGCGCGACACCGGCTACTTCTGGAACTTGAGCGCCGCGAGAGCTGCGAACGGCGAATCCGGGTCGACCACGAAGGGCTTTTCCTTCTTGCGCGGCGGCTGCGGCTTGGGTGCGTGTTGTGGAGCCTGGCCTTCTGAAGCCGGACGCCGGTCATGCCGCTTGCCACCCGGCTTGCCACCGCCAGCATGTCGGTCCTTGCGCCGATGGTCGCCCGAACGTTTTGCTTCCTTCTCCACCGTTGGCTTGGGACGACGGTCCTCGCGCTTGTGGCGCTGGTGCCAGAGCGTGGTTTCCTCGCCGGCCTCGTTCTTCGACTTCACGTCACGGAAGCCGAGCGCGCGCAGGATCAGCGAAAGGTCTTCCTCGCCGCAGCCCAGCACGGACATCATGTCCGGCGAGATGGCGAAGTGATCCGGCATCTTGCCGCCTTGGCCCTTGCTGCGGATGATCTCGCCGACGCGCTCGAGCATGTCGATGCGTACCGCGCGTGGACCGCAGACCCTGTATCCGGCCGCCTCGTAGAAGCCAGCCGGAATGTTGCCTTCGGCCTGCAGCGACGTCAGGCCTGCCGGTGGCGGCGGCGGAATGTCTTCGATGTCCTGATGCACCGCCCACAGCAACGCCTTCAGCTTGGCTGCAGCGGGCTTCACCAGCACCGGAAGGTAGATCGAGAATGCACCAAAGCGGACACCCAGGCGGCGCAGGGGCGCTCGCTCTTCCTGTCCGATGGCCTTGAGCTCGCGCGTGACTTTCAGGCGCGGCGCCGATCCGAGGTTTTCGTAGAGCTGATAGGCGAGCCCGCGCGCAACGCCCTGCAGCGGCGATGCAAACAGCGCCTCGCCGTTAGCGACAGCGGGTGCCGCCGATGAGGATGCAGCTGTCTCGAGCGCATCGACCACTTCGTCATGCGCCGGCGTCTCGTCTTCGCGCGCCTCGGCGTCCGGCACGGCACCTTCGGCCGCTTCCGGAGCGGGCGTGGCAGCCTCCTTTGCGACCGGCATTTCCTTCTTCAGTTCCGTCTGCAGTGTCACCAGCGGCGACAGCGTGCGCGCGATGTGATGTGCGAGCCATTCCTGCAGCCGTTCAGTGGCGCGCTCGCGCGCAGCCGTGCTCAGGAGGTCATCGGCCTGAAGTTCGATGCGTGGGTGGAGGGGTTCGTGTCCCTTGCGCAGCCGGGCGACGATGCTGCCGTTCCACCACATGCGGCCATGCTCGGAAAGCGTGATGGCGGAATCCGGCGCATTGGCCAGCGACTGCGCGCGCGAGGCAATCTCGCCGGCAAGCCCCTTGAGCGCCGCCGAACGGATGGCCTTGCCGTGGATGCCGATGGCGCGCGGGTCGGCGACGAAGGAAAAGCCCTGGAGCTTTCCGACATATTCGCCTTCGACCAGCACCTCTCCGTCGTCGGACACCGTTGCCGCGAACTCTTCATCTTCGCGCAGGCGGCGCATGAGCACGCTCGTGCGGCGGTCGACGAAGCGCTGCGTCAGCTTTTCATGCAGCGCGTCCGAAAGACGATCCTCGACCGCGCGTGTCTTTTCCTGCCAGTACGCGACATCCGCGACCCAGTGCGCGCGATTGGCGACATAGGTCCAGGTCCGGATGTGCGCGATGCGCTGTGCGATGGCATCGATCTCGCCCTCGACATTGTCCAGGCGCGACACATGGCCTTCAAGCCACGCTGCCGGCAGCACGCCTTCATGGCTGCGCAGGTGCTCGAAGATGTTGCCAACAAGCTGGGCGTGCTCTTCGACGGCAATCTTCCGGAAGTCCGGGATCTGGCACACTTGCCAGAGCTGCTTGACGTCGGCCGGACCATTGACGTTGTCCTTGAAGCGCGGATCGGCCGCAAGCAGGCGCAGCACAAGCTGGTCATCCTGCGCGCGCGCACGGGACAGGCCTCGCACGGGCGGAAGGGCGTCGAGGCTGTGATCCAGGCCTGCGATCGATGAATAGTCGAGTTCCGGATTGCGCCACTGCACGACCTTCACCGGATCGAAGCGATGGTTCTCCACCGCCTCGACGGTTTCGCTGTCGAGCGGTTCGGCTTCAGCCGTGACGCCAAACGTGCCGTCATTCATGTGGCGGCCTGCGCGACCGGCGATCTGCGAGAGTTCATGCGAGCGCAGCGGGCGGCGAACCGATCCGTCAAACTTCTCGGTGGAGGCAAACGCAACGTGGTCGATGTCCATGTTGAGGCCCATGCCGATGGCATCGGTCGCAACAAGGAAGTCCACATCGCCGGACTGGTAAAGTGCGACCTGCGCATTGCGGGTCCGCGGAGACAGCGCTCCCATGACCACCGCAGCGCCGCCGCGCTGGCGACGAACGAGTTCGGCGATCGAGTACACCGCATCGGCCGAGAACGCGACAATCGCCGTGCGGCGGGGCAGGCGCGTCAGCTTTCGGGCGCCAGTATAGGCCAAATCCGAGAAACGGGGACGCGAAATGAATTGCACGCCCGGCAGCAGCTTCTGGATGAGTGGCCGCATCGTGTCCGAGCCGAGGAAGATCGTTTCGGAGCGTCCGCGCGCATGCAGCAGGCGGTCCGTGAAGACATGTCCGCGGTCCGGGTCCTGCGCCAGCTGGATCTCGTCGACGGCGACGAACTCGGCGCCCACATCCAGCGGCATGGATTCAACGGTGGCGACCCAGTGCGTTGGCGCCTTCGGAACGATCTTCTCTTCGCCCGTGATCAGGGCGACGCTGTGCAGCCCCTTGACCGCAACGATGCGCTCGTAGACCTCGCGCGCGAGCAGGCGGAGGGGCAGCCCGATGATGCCGCTCTGGTGGGCAAGCATGCGCTCGATGGCATAGTGCGTCTTGCCGGTATTCGTCGGGCCAAGAACCGCCGTCACGCGGCCATAAGGGATCGTCATTTTGTGGATGTTCCGCCTTGGGGCGGTCCTCTTGCCTTGCCAATGGCGTCGATTGCAAGCGTCAGCAGGATCTTTCCACCGCCGCTTGTGGAGAAAAAAGGGATCGTTTGGATCAATTAGGGAACGGATCGTGCCCGAATCAATCACGGGGCGAAATTGCCCGTTCGTTCACGCACGAAATATAGCAAAACGCTTGCTTGAAGCTACAATTCACAAGCTGGTCCGTGGGAATGGCCAAGCCTGTCCCCGAAACAGGCCGCACAACTGTTCCGTGCACGGAGCATGCAGGTTTTACGGAGCTTTTGTGAACGCGAAACTCCGTATCCGGAGCAATCGGCCAGGAAGTTAAAGTATGAATACCCGAAAGTAGCCTCTGTGGATAAATCCGGGAGAGCGACGGAACAGGATTGGAACATTTGAGGTCCAAACCGTTCACTCAAATGAAGTTCCCATTCGTTCACGCCCAAGATGTTGGGGGCGGCACCTGCGACAACCGCAAGGCGATTTTCCTTCCAGGGGGTTTGACCACGCAGTCGTTTGGCCGAATACTCAGGCCCCGTTTTCGCACCTGCGAACCCATAAAGAGCACTCAACCCATGACTGTATTCCCACAGGCTGGCCTGGCCGACTGGCAGAAACTCGCCGCATCCGAACTCAAGGGAAAACCGGCAGATTCACTCACCTGGGCCACCCCTGAGGGCATTCCCGTAAAGCCGCTCTACACGGCGGCCGACCTGGAACAGATGCAGCAGCACCAGACCATGCCGGGACTGGCGCCCTTCACCCGGGGCGTTAGGGCCACGATGTACGCCGGGCGCCCCTGGACCATCCGGCAGTACGCCGGCTTCTCGACAGCCGAGGAGTCCAACGCGTTCTACCGGCAGAACCTGGCCGCTGGCCAGATGGGCCTGTCCATCGCCTTCGACCTCGCGACCCACCGCGGCTACGACAGCGACCACGCGCGCGTCATCGGCGACGTCGGCAAGGCGGGCGTCGCGATCGACAGCGTCGAAGACATGAAGATCCTGTTCGACGGCATCCCGCTCGACAAGATGTCGGTGTCGATGACGATGAACGGCGCCGTCATTCCGATCATGGCGAACTACATCGTCGCCGCGGAAGAGCAGGGCGTGAAGCAAAGCCAACTTTCGGGAACGATCCAAAACGACATCCTGAAAGAGTTCATGGTCAGGAACACCTACATCTATCCGCCCGAACCCTCGATGCGCATCGTCGCCGACATCATCGCCTACACGGCCGAGAAGATGCCGAAGTTCAACTCGATCTCGATCTCCGGCTACCACATGCACGAAGCCGGCG
>CAZYFM010000143.1:0-7896 GCA_964646885.1 uncultured Flavobacteriaceae bacterium | reverse complement strand
TGTGTCAGGACGCCATCGCGGCCTGCATGGCATCAAACGCCTGCGGGAAGCCATAGAGCATCTGGTCGACGCGAACCTTGCGCTCCTTCTGCTCCTTGTCCTTGATCGTGTAGATCACCATCAGCTTCTGACCCGCCTTCATCTGCTCCAGTGCCTCGGGCGGAAGAGCGCCCTGCGCCACGCATTCCTTGGCGGAGCACTTCAACGGGGCGGTGAAAATCGTGTTCTTGTCGATCGCAAACCCGATCTTCGATCCAACGCGTGCGCCGACAGGAAGGCGAAACATGATTGCCGGATGGCTGACCGTATCGATCATCAGGACATTGAAGCCTGCGGCCAAAAGCTTCTGGTTGTTCGGGCCATTGACGATGGTGCGGGCATTCGCGCGGCACAGACGCTTCGGCGTGGTGGCTGCGGCAGCCGTGGAAGGCTGCACGTTCTGACACATCAGCTTCCAGGCGCCGAAGGGTTGTTCTCCGACAAAGCCCGGCGGGATCTCGGCCGTCTGGACCGGGGGCAGGTCCGCCTCGGCCACTTCGCCGGGCTTCTCGCCCCCCTTCCAGAACACCACCAGAAGGGTCACTGCGAACAGAACGACCGCAGCGCCTGCGTAGGCTGGCCAGCCCAGCCGAGAGAAGATGCTCAACATCGTTGGTTGCCTCATAGGTTCGGTTAATCGACTCACATTGCGTCGTTTGGTTAAGGGATATGGCAGGGATTCGCGTGCATCAACCACGCGCGCCGCAACCTTGGCGCGCAACAAGCGTTCACCTCACTTCCGGCTAACGGTTCAAGGAGTTTTCAACAAGTGTTACAAGCACTGGTGAAGGTGAGAGCGCAGGCTCGGGCGTTTCGCTCCAGGCGAACCGGCGCCGCGTTTTGGGATGGTCATGTCGCGATGGATCGTGTTTGCCGGCATCACGGCGATGCTCGTGACCGGCTATTTTGCAACGTTTGACGTCAGGGGCCAAGGCTTCCTGCGCAGCGTGAAGCACATCCCTGCCGAGCTCCAGGGCAAGGTTGAAACCGAACTCGCCAAGGCCGGCATGACGTGGGCGCGCGTCGAGATGGACGGACAGCGCGCGATCCTGTCAGGGATCGCTCCCAGCGAACTAGACCGCGATGATGCCATGGAGACTGCTCGCCGCGCTGCCGGACGTGGTGGCGCCCTGTGGGGTGGCATCACGGCCGTTGATGGCGAGCGCATCAAGCTGTCACCGCCGCGAAAGCCCTACCAGTGGATTGCAAAGCGCGGAAACGGCAGAAGCATCAGCCTTGGTGGCGTCGTGCCGAGCCAGCGCTTCAAGCGGCAGATCGCGGCCGAGGCGCGCAAGCTGTTTCCGAACGGCGTCGAGGACAGAACCGTTGTCGCGGCGGGGCATCCCACCGGCGACTGGGTCGCCACCGCGCTTGTCGGCCTGAGGCAGTTGCAGAAAGTCCAGTCCGGCGAAGTCCAGTTCAACGACGGCGTGATCACGCTCTTCGGGCAGACGCGCGACGATGGCGAGCGCGCGACAATCGAAACCGCGATGAGCGCCGTGAAGCGCCCCTACTCTGGGCAGGCCAACCTCTCGACGCTCGACAGGACGCCAACACCCCCGCAGGAAGAGGAAGAGGTTGCCATCGTCCCTCCCACGCCGGCGGCGCCACGGCAACCCGCTGCCGACTGCCAGAAGCTGGTCGACGACGCGATGCGCAACAACATCATCCTGTTTGGACCAGCCTCGTCAGTAGTCGATGCGGCTGGCCTGAAGGCTGTCGAGACGATGGCAAACACGGCTCTCATGTGCCCGGAACTCAAGCTGAAGGTTTCGGGACACGCGGACGGAACGCAGCTTGAAGCCAACGCAACCGAGATCAGCCGACGTCGTGCGCTGGCCGTGTCGAAGCTCTTGCTCGAGCGGGGGCTCGAGAATGACCGCCTCCTGATCGTCGGCGTGGGTGCCGCCCAGCCCGATCCGGATGCCGACCCTGCCAACCCCACCAAGAATCGCCGCGTCGAATTTTCGGTGATCCCATGACACGGGAGATCCGCACCCCATGATGTATCTTATCGCGCAGACCTGGCTGTTCCTTGCGATCTCATGCCTGATTGGCATGCTGATGATGTACTTCCTGCTGAGGAACCAGAAATCCGAGCGGCAAACACAGCTGGAAGCCGAAGCCCTGGATGCCCGGCACAGGGCGATCACCGTCGAGAAAGAAATCGAGGAGTACCGGGCGCGCCTGGCTGAACTGGAAGGACTGCCCGCTTCGGCACGGGCGTCACGCATTGCTGCCCGCGAGGAGATGGCAGCCCGGATCAGCCAGCTTGAGCGGGATCTTGCAACCACGCAGACGAGCGAGAAGAAGCTTGCGGACGAGACCGGGCGTCTTCGAACAGAGGTTGACTCGTTCCGGACGCGGTATCTTGAGGCCCGCGCGAAGTGGGACGAGTACAAGGCGAAAGCAGAAGCGCTTGCGGCCGAGCCACAACCGCTGAACCTTGGCGCCGCACAGATCGTGCCTGATGAAACCATGCGCAAGCGCGTGCTTGAGCTGGAGGCGGCCCTTGCAGAGACCGTGCGCGAGAAGGAGCGCATCGGCGAGCAGGCTCGCAGCTTCATGGCGCGCACGCGGGAACTTGAGCGGCAGGTCGCCAACGGGACCCCTGCCCCGGATCCCCGAGCCGCTGACGCCATCAAGGCCATGCAGGTCCGTGCGTCCGAGCTTGAAGGCCAGCTCGCGCAAGCCTTCCGCGAGCGTGACGGAGCATCGCAGCAGATCCAGCAGATGCTGTCGCGCATTCGCGAACTGGAGTCTGCACTCGCGGCCGCCAGCCAGACCGGCGAGAAGACGCAAGAATCCTCCCGCGCGGCACAGTCGCGGGTCACTGATCTTGAAGCGAGCCTTGTCATTGCCACACGGGAGCGGGAACTGGCTGCCCAGCAGATCCAGCAACTGACTGCGCGACTGACGGATGCCGAGCGACTTGCGTCGACGGCCGGCCAGCAGAGCGAGAAAACCGGCGAAGCGGCGCGGCAGATGCAGGCGCGCATTGCGGAACTCGAGGCCCGGCTCGCCAGCGGGTTTGCCTCCGCGCGCGAAAGCGATGCGCTGCGCAGCCGCGTCCTGGACCTGCAGGACAAGCTTGCGGAAGCCGAGGTTGCGCTCACGAAATCGCTCGGCCTTCTCAAGCAGGAGACTGAACCACTCAAGGCAAGGATCGCTGAGCTGGAGACGAAACTCGCGCATGCGGCGGCGACCAATACGCAAGGCGACACGATTGCAGTTCTGCAGAGTGCCGACAATGTGGAACTGCGCGCGAAACTCGATGAGGCGGAAGCGCGGGCCGCGCGCGCGGACGCGCTTGCCAAAGAGCTGGATCAATTGCGCCAGCAGGTGACGCAACCCGTGGCAACGGCCGTGACCCTGGTCGAGGCTGATCCTCAGGAACTGCGCGTGCTTCGTGCGCGCGTCACCGAGCTTGAGCTGGACCTGGAGCAGGCCCAGCGGCACGCGGCGGAGGCCGCATCGCTCAAGGCGCAGGTCGGAAATCTTGAAGCCCGGCTCAATGAAGCGCTGCAGCAGTCCCGGAAGACCGAACCCACGGAAGACGTTGGCCTGCTCAAGGCACGGCTGGCCGATGTCGAGGCTCGCCTGATGGCGCAGCACCAGTCCTCCGCTGAAGTCAGCAATCTCCATAGCCGTGTTGCCGCGCTTGAGGCGATGCTGCACGAGGCCGCCAAATCGCGCGACGAAGCTGCCGTGCTTCGCGCGAAGGTCGCCGAACTTGACGGTCGCCTGGGCGCGGCCATGAAGGCCGCGGCCGAGGCCCGCGCCAGAAACCCGCAGAACGAAGCGGTCTGAACGAGGCGCCTCTGGGCGAAGACCCCAGTTTTTCTGGCGTTGACGCCATTCCACACAAAGTAGAGAGTGCCCCCGTCCGAAGGGGGGCCATTCAGGCTGAGATCGGCGCTGCGAGCGCGACCACCCTTTGAACCTGATCCGGCTTGAACCGGCGTAGGGATTCGGATTGCCGTGACCCCGCGCGTGCGGGCCCGGTGGCCATTTCCTTCCGCCCCTGCCGGAACAGCGTCCCACCCGGAAAGCAGGAAGCCACGCCATGAACGTCCACTCCAAGGCTCCGTTCCAGATCACGACCGGGCCCATACCCGGTTCCAGAAAGATCCATGTCGGAGGAGAACGCTTTCCCGACATCCGCGTTCCGTTCCGCGAAGTGGCCCTGCATCCGTCTGCCAATGAGCCACCGGTGCGCATCTATGATCCGTCGGGTCCCTATTCCGAGGTGTCGCCCCGCGTCGATATCCAGAAAGGTCTTCCCCGCATTCGCGATGCCTGGATCCGCCAGAGAGGCGACGTCGAGACGTATGACGGGCGGACGGTCAAGCCCGAGGACAATGGCGGCGTGACGGGTGACAAGCTGGTGCCGGCGTTTCCGGGAACCCTCAAGCCCATGCGCGCGAAAGCCGGGCGCCGTCTCACGCAGCTGGAATATGCGCGCGCCGGCATCGTCACGGCCGAAATGGAGTACGTGGCCATCCGCGAGAATCTCGGTCGCGCCAAGCTTGCACGGGACGGCGAGAGTTTCGGTGCCTCGATCCCCGACGAGGTGACGCCCGAGTTCGTCAGAGACGAAGTTGCACGCGGACGCGCCATCATCCCGGCCAACATCAACCACGGCGAGCTTGAGCCGATGGCGATCGGCCGGAACTTCCTCGTCAAGATCAATGCGAACATCGGCAACTCGGCCGTGACGTCATCGGTCGCCGAAGAAGTCGAGAAGATGGTCTGGGCGATCCGATGGGGCGCCGACACGGTGATGGACCTTTCGACCGGTCGCAACATCCACAATATCCGCGACTGGATCATCCGCAATTCTCCGGTGCCGATCGGTACGGTGCCAATCTACCAGGCGCTCGAGAAGGTCGATGGTATTGCGGAAGAACTGACCTGGGAAGTTTACAGGGACACGCTGATCGAGCAGTGCGAACAGGGCATCGACTATTTCACGGTGCATGCCGGCGTCAGGCTGCCCTACATCCATCTCACCGCGAACAGGACCACCGGGATCGTTTCGCGTGGAGGATCGATCATGGCCAAGTGGTGCCTCGCACACCACAAGGAGAGCTTCCTCTACGAACGCTTCGACGAAATCTGCGACCTGATGCGCAAGTACGACGTGTCATTCTCACTCGGCGACGGCCTGCGGCCCGGCTCCATCGCGGATGCCAATGATCGTGCACAGTTTGCCGAGCTGGAGACGCTGGGCGAACTCACGCAGATCGCCTGGAAAAAAGGCTGCCAGGTGATGATCGAAGGCCCCGGCCACGTGCCGATGCACAAGATCAAGATCAACATGGACAAGCAGCTCAAGGAGTGCGGCGAGGCGCCGTTCTACACCCTGGGCCCGCTGACCACCGACATCGCGCCGGGCTACGACCACATCACCTCGGGGATCGGCGCCGCCATGATCGGCTGGTTCGGCTGCGCCATGCTGTGTTACGTGACGCCGAAGGAGCATCTGGGTCTCCCCGACCGCAACGACGTCAAGGTAGGCGTCATCACCTACAAGATCGCGGCGCACGCCAGCGACCTCGCCAAGGGTCACCCCGCCGCGCAGCTGCGCGACGACGCCCTGTCCCGCGCCCGCTTCGAATTCCGCTGGGCCGACCAGTTCAACCTCGGCCTCGATCCGGACACCGCGAAGAACTTCCACGACGAGACCCTGCCGAAGGAAGCCCACAAGGTCGCGCATTTCTGCTCGATGTGCGGGCCGAAATTCTGCTCGATGAAGATCACGCAGGACGTGCGGGATTACGCCGCGACGCTGAACGATCCGGCGGCGGTGGGGATGTCGATGCAGGGGACTATCGAGGACGGGATGGCGGCGATGAGCGCCAAGTTCAAGGAGATGGGGAGCAGCGTGTATCTCGATGCGGACAAGGTGAAGGAGAGCAACAGGGCGTTGTAATCTCCTCTGGACGTTATGCGTGCGTGTGACTATGGTCGTCGAATTTTGACGTCCAAGGTCTGTTTCGCATGTCGAAATTTAGCGCAGTCATTCCGCTCCTCCACCGAGAGTGCAAACTGATTCCAAACGTTCCTCTACTGTTGGATCAGTCCACCTCGGTGAGATCAATGAAGTCCGAATATATAGGCGCCATCATATCAAAGCGAAGAGCCTTATCCGAAACCCTTAGCTCCAAAACCAAATGCATTCTCATTCAAACAGGGGACCAAGAAACTACGCAGGAGCTAATTGAAACAACCGCTCTGTGCGGATCGTTCGTGCTGAATGTATTTGCAAGGATCGGCGCACTTGTTTGCGAGCAAGGATTTGTCATCAAGCACGTTAAGTCGCATTCGGTTACGAATGTAGTTGAGCTCTCGACGACGACCGTGTCCCCCGTCGGAAAATTTGAGATCGATCAAAATACTGACCCTGCAGCAATCAAGACCTTGTATGCAACCGTCAATGAGGCCCTACGGAAAGACCCTAGCCTTACAATAACGCTCAGAAGATTCAACAACGCCCTCTCAAAAACCATCTACGAAGACAAAGTGATCGACATTACCATCTGCTTGGAGTCGATGTTCAATTCCCAAACAGAGGTCAGCTTTAGATTCAGCCTCTACAATTCCATCCTAGCCGGGAACAGCCTTGAAAGCCGACTAGCTCTATTTAAGGTCCTCAAGAAGCTCTACACCGAGCGAAGCAATCTGGTGCATGGCAACAAGGTGCTCGATCTCCCTTGGGTGACGCAAAACTGGGATGAGATCATACGCGCAACCAAGCGCGCGCTTCTCAAGAAAATTGAATTCCTTCAGGATCACCCTATCGCTAATTGGCAAGGTCACCTTGATCGCCTCGCCTTGGAGGGCGCGCAATATGAGTAAGAGCACCAGTCCAGACTCTCGAGCGGTAATCAGCATCCCGATTATTCGGGCGCGCGTTCTCGGCGTTGATGTTGTAAGAGGTTATGCTCGGTTGTGCGATTTGGCTCGGATATCGTATGCCGATGTATACGACGCCAAGACGAATCCTACGGGAACACAGAGAGACCTAAGTCCTAAACACGCACGGGACGCGTACGAATACGTTCAGCGTGAGGATGTCGCGTTTTGGCCCGAGATCTTTCTAGCTCTCCGAGTGAGAGATAATGTTTCGTTTTCGATGTCAGATAGTGATAGCGGCTACGGTACGGCCAAGTTCAACGTGAAAAAATTAGAGGCTTCCAAATATATTGAGATCTCAAGGATTGACGGGAATCATCGGCTGCACTTTGCGGACGGCCGAACTGAAGGTTACCCCCCCATCAAGAAGATCGTTTCGTTTTGTCTAGCTGTCGGCATTGATGTTGACACTGAAATCAAGCTCTTCCGAGACATCAACAACAATCAACGAAGGATGAACACCAGCCATCTTGATAATATTAAACTGAGACTCGATTCTGAAGAACTGATCGCTCGCCGCGATCCAATGTTGTATATTGCAAATAGGCTAAAGAATGACACCACGAGCCCGCTCTTTGATTTGATTTACGATGGAGGAAAATCGGACGTCACCAAATTTATTCCTCTTCGAACCTTGAAGACCGGACTGGAGTACATGTTCTCAAGACCAACTAGACTTACAGCCCTTGAGGACATCAAAATTCAGACCCTGGTAGTGAAGAACTATTTTAGTGCATTGAGAAAGTGGCAGCCTGACGCTTGGAAACGCCCGAAGGACTACCTTCTCTTGAGAGGCGCGGGCCTTTGGGGGGCCTGCTTCTTAGGTGCGGAGGTCATTGATCGCGCACTTGCTCGAGGGAACTACAAAGTAGAGGACATGGTTCGCGTTCTAAAATCTGGTCCCGAATGGGATTGGAGCAAGAATGGCTCATTCGAGGG
>CAZYFM010000142.1:0-7918 GCA_964646885.1 uncultured Flavobacteriaceae bacterium | reverse complement strand
CAATGACCCAGTAGCTCAGCAGGATAGAGCGCCAGAATCCTAATCTGTAGGTCGGACGTTCGAATCGTCTCGGGGTCACCATCCTCTTCCCCTGCTCCCCCAGGTGCCCATGCGCGTCGGACTCACCTACGATCTCAGGTCGGATTATCTCAAGCTGGGTTACTCCCTCGAGGAGACCGCGGAGTTCGACAAGGAAGACACGATCGATGGCCTGGACAGGGCCATTACCTCACACGGCCACACGGTGGACCGCATCGGCAACGTGCGGGCGCTCGTGTCGCGGCTTGCCAAGGGTGATCGCTGGGATCTCGTGTTCAACATTGCCGAAGGCATGCGGGGCATCGCGCGCGAGGCGCAGGTGCCTGCCCTCCTTGAGGCCTATGACATTCCCTGCACCTTTGCGGATGCCGCGGTGCTGACGCTCTGCCTTCACAAGGCACACACCAAGTCGGTGCTGCAGTCGGCGGGCGTCGCGACGGCGCCCTTCGTGCTGGTCGAGCGCGAGCAGGACCTCGAGCGGGTGAACATGCCCTATCCGCTGTTCGTCAAGCCGATTGCGGAAGGCACGGGCAAGGGCGTCACGCCGCGCTCGATCGTACGGACCCCGGCGGAGCTTGCACCTGTCGTGCGGGACCTGCTGAAGGAACATGCGCAGCCCGTGCTGGTGGAACCGTTCCTCGACGGTCGCGAGTTCACGGTCGGCCTGCTGGGCTCGGGACCGTCGGCGCGCGCGATCGCCGCGATGGAAGTGCATCTCGGCAAGGATGCGGAACAGGGTCTCTATTCCTACTCCAACAAGGAGAACTGGGAAGGACGCGTGTCCTATTCGATCGCGACCGACGCTCTGGCGCGCGAGGCCGAAGCGGTGGCGCTGGCGGCCTGGCGGGCGCTTGGCTGTCGTGATGCCGGACGCGCCGACCTGCGCGCGGGCTCGGACGGGCGCGTCTATTTCCTTGAGGTCAATCCGCTGGCCGGCATCAATGAAGCGATCTCGGACCTGCCCATCATGTGGCGCATGCTGGGCCGCAAGTACGAGGACCTGATCGGCATCATCCTTGATGAGGCGACGAGCCGCGTGAAGCTGAAGACTCCGAACGCCGCCTGATCGGCAGCACGAGCGGCGAGCCCTGATGCTCGCCGATGAAAGCATCAACACCGAACACATGCCGCAACAGGTCGCTGGACAGGACGTCCCTGGGCTCACCCTGCGCTGCGATCAATCCTTCCGAGAACACGACGACCCGGTCGCAATAGCGGGCGGCAAGGGCGAGATCGTGCAGCACGACGATCACGGCAGCGCCTCGCCCGGCTTCGGCCTTCAGCACTTCCATGGCGTGGATCTGGTGCTGCGGATCGAGCTGGGCGAAAGGCTCGTCCGCGAGCACGACCTTGCCGCCCGTTGCCAGCGCCCGGGCCAGAAGCACGCGGGCGCGTTCGCCACCGGAAAGCTCGTTCACGGGCCGCTCGGCGAGACTGGTGATGTCGCAGCGGGACATGGCATCGCTGATCGCGTCCTCGTCCACCACCGACTTCTGGTGCGGCAGGCGTCCCAGCGCGACGACGGCGCGCGCCTTGAGCGGCCAGTGCACTTCACCGTTCTGCGGCAGATAGGAGAGATGGCGCGCCAGGTCGGGACGCGGCCAGTCCTTGAGCAGGCGGCCTGAAAGCGACACGGTCCCGGCTTCTGCCGGCACGAGCCCGGCCATGACCTTCATGGCGGTCGACTTGCCTGAACCGTTCGGACCAACGATGCCGATGCAGTGACCGCTGTCGACCGCAAGCGAGATGCCCTTGAGGACCGGCTTGCGGCGCAGGCTGGCGTATACGCCCGAGAGGGAGACCGCGCTCATGTTGCTTCTCCCCTCAGGCGGAAGATCAGCCACAGGAAGAACGGTACGCCAATCAGTGACGTGAACACGCCCAGCATCAGCTCGGGGCCCGTCGGCACGAGGCGCACGGTCATGTCCGCGATGCTGACCAGGAGCGCGCCCCCCACGGCACTGGGCCAGAGCAGCCGCGACGGCTCGTTGCCGACGAAGCGGCGGCAGAGATGGGGCACGATGAGGCCGACAAAGGCCACTGCGCCGGTCACGGCGACGGATGCACCGACCGTGAGCGCAACACCCGCGGTGACCAGGCGTCCCGTGCGCGTCACGTCGACGGCCATCGAACGAGCCACGTCCTCGCCCAGTGAAAGCGCATCCAGCGCCCTTCCCGTCCTGTGCAGCACGAGCATGCCTGCGACGACAAACGGCAGGGCCAGCATGACATCCTGGTTGCTGCGGTCCTTCAGCGATCCGAGAAGCCAGAAGACGATCTCGCTGACTGCATAGGGATTGGGTGCAAGGTTCAGCGCCAGCGCCATGAGCGCAGCGGCGAGGTTTGCGAGTGCCACGCCCGCCAGCACCAGCGTGTAGAGCGAGTTCTGTCGCGCGGAGATGATGTTGAGGATCACGGCGGCCAGCAGGGCACCGGCCATGGCCGAGACGGGCAGCGAAAACTCGAACCAGGTGGAGAGGCCAAAATAGATCGCGATCACCGCGCCGAGAGACGCGAATGAGGCAATGCCCATGACGCCGGGTTCCGCCAGCGGATTGCGCAGCAGGCCCTGAAGTGCCGCGCCGCTCATGCCGAGCGCTGCGCCCGCGATGACGCCCAGGAGCATCCGCGGCAGGCGGATGTCCTGCATGATGATACCCTCGACGCCCTCGCCGGTGAACAGGCCGGCCACGGCCTTCTGCCAGGGGATCTCGGCATAGCCGATGAAGAGGGACACGATGCAGCTCGCCACGAGGGCTGCCAGCAGGCCGCCCTGGAAGGCGGATCCGGGCTTCATCGTCCAGACAGTTGGTTGCGTCAGTGTCATTTGCTCCGCCGGCCCCTGATAGAGTTCGCCGCGACGGAACGACCGCTTCACTGGCACACCCCGGCCGTGAATAGACGACGATTGCCTGGCAGGTTTCCTGGCTCACGGCTTCAAGCACTGTCCGCCTTGCCTTCCCGGGACCATACGGGGTCCCAGTGGCGTTCAGCGGCAGACAGCTGACCGTCTACAGTTGCGGGGGCAGCCGCGGCATTGGACACGCGTCCTCACCGCATTCCCTTTTTCCTCGCCCGGATTCATATCCTGACGAAGCACCAGACAGGTTTCAGGGGTATCCGGAATCAGGCTGATCCGCAAGCTACGGCTCGAGTTTCGCGCGCTCCTGCGCCAGAAGCGCCACGGCATCGGCGACCCAGGGACCCGGGCAGAGCCAGAGTTTCGAGGGGATACGGTAAATCGTCGTCCGCGCGCCGAGGTTCACGAAGGCCGGATGACGCAGCAGCGACTGCGCACGGCTGGAGGTCATGGCGTAGGAATCATCGAGGATCAGCAGGCGCGGCGGGCTCATGATCACGCGCTCCAGCGGTACGGCGCCGTAGGTGCCGCCTCCCAAGTCTGAGGCCACGTTCTTCAGCCCCGCCCGCAGCATCACGTCGTGGCTGAGGGATCCGGGACCGGTCGTCAGTCCGTTCGGTTCGTACACCATTGCCGAAACCGTTGGCGTGCGGGGTGGCCCCATGCGCTGGCGCATCGATGCAACGACGCCGGCTGCACGCCCGGGTTCGCCGATCACGTTTCCAAGGTCGAGGATGATCTTTTCGACGTCGGCGAGGGATGAGGGCCATGCCACGAGATGCACGGGAACGCCGATCGAGCTTGCAAGGCGGTTCGCGTGGCGGCCGGTCTGCACGTCGCCGATGATGAGGTCGGGCTCGAGCCTGATGATTTCCTCGGCGCGGGCATGGTTGGCGCGGTAGCCTGCAGCCTTGTCTGCCAGGTTCGAGATCTCGCGGTCGGTTGCGAGGCTCGAGACCGAGACGATGTTGCCGGGGCTGGCCAGCAGCAATGCAAGCTGGTCTGCACAGACATTGGTCGACACGATGCGCTTCGGCTTCGCAATCGCAGGGACCGCTGCTGCCGCACTTGCCATGAGGGCAAGCAGCACGCAGAGACGTTTCAAGATGGTGCGCAGCGACATATCCGTTCTATAGTGTCCCGACCACATTCAACGCAAGAAACCCCATCGCCATGAGCTACGAGACCCTCAATATCCGCAAGGAAGGCCCCGTTGACTGGGTCACCTTCAACCGCCCCGACAGCCTGAACGCGCTGAACCGGCAGATGGTTGACGACCTGCTCGACTACACGCAGAGCCTCTACTGGGACAAGTCCGTGCGCGTGGTCGTGCTTAAGGGTGCCGGTCGCGCCTATTGCGCGGGGCTTGATCTCAAGGAGAGGGACAACTCCCCGCGCTCGCCATCGAACGGGCTGACCAGCCAGCGGCGCATCAGCGAGATCGTGATGCGCATGCGGCGCGCGCCGCAACCTTTCATCTCGCTCGTGCATGGCCCGGCCTGCGGCGGCGGGTTTGCGATGGCGCTGGCGAGCGACATCCGCATCGCCGGTGAAAGCGCGCGCATGAACGCCGCCTTCATCCGCATCGGCCTTTCGGCGTGCGATATCGGCGTGAGCTATTTCCTGCCGCGACTTGTCGGCGTTTCGGTGGCTTCCGAGCTGATGCTGACAGGGCGCTTCATCCATGCGGACCGTGCGCTGCGCGTCGGGCTTGTCAGCGAAGTCGTGCCGGACGCGAAACTCGACGATGCGGCGAAGCCCTATCTCGACGAGATGCTGTCCACGTCGCCGCTGGGCCTGCGCATGACGAAGGAATGCCTGAACATGAGCGTGGACGCGGGCAGCCTTGAAGCCGCCATCGCGATGGAAGACCGCAACCAGATCCTGTGCGCGCAGACACAGGACTTCCCCGAAGGCATGCGCGCCTTCCTCGAGAAGAGACAACCGAACTACCAAGACCGTTAGCCGTGAACGCAAACCGTTTTCACTACCTGCGCGGAGGCGAGACGTCGCTCGTCATCGATGCCTTGCCCGGCAGCGAGATGCTGCCGCGCGTTCTTCACTTCGGTGTCGACCTCGGCCCCGCGCCTGACCTGCAGGCGCTTTCAGACGCCGTGCCGAACGCGCTCTGGGGTGCGCGTCTCGACGAGCCGCGCCCGCCTTGCGTCCTGCCCGGCGCCGAAGGTGGCAGTTTCGGGCATGCTGCAATCGAGCCGCAGCTTAACCTGCGATTGCGGGGCGTGACAGCTTCGGGATCATCGCTCCTTGTTCGGCTTGCGGGCCCCGGCGAACTGAAAGCCACGGTCGAATACAGACTGTCGCCACATGGCGTTCTGTCGGTGCGATCTTCCATCGAACAGGGCGACGCCGGCCCGCACAGGCTGTCTTGGCTTGCGGCCATGGCGCTGCCGCTGACGCAGCGCGTCGAGGACGTGGTGACGTTCGGTGGCGACTGGGCGCGCGAATTCGCGATGCACCGGCAGACGCTCGGAACCGCGTCCGTCGTGCTGGAGAGTCGGCGGGGTCGTGGTGGACATGACCGCTTCCCGGGCCTGTTCCTGGGTGAAGCTGGCTTTGGCGAGGATCATGGCGAGGTCTTCGGTGTCACCCTCGCGTGGAGCGGAAGCCATCGCATGTGCGTGGAGCGGCTGCGCGAAGGCGGCGTTGTCGTCCAGGCGGGGGAACTTTTCACGCATGGCGATCCGGTTCCTTCCACCTACGAGAGCCCGTGGTGCCATGCCGTGCATTCTCGCCGTGGCCTGAACGGTGCGATGCAGGCGCTGCATGCGTTCCTGCGCGACGGTATCATTCCGGCGCAGGTGAAGGCGAAGCCGCGGCCCGTCCACTACAACACGTGGGAGGCGCTTTACTTCAAGCACGACCTGCCGACGCTCCGCGATCTCGCGAACCGCGCGGCGCGCGTGGGCGCGGAGCGCTTCGTGCTGGATGACGGCTGGTTCAAGGGACGCAATGACGACCGCGCCGGGTTGGGCGACTGGACCGTCGACGTCGCGAAGTATCCGGAGGGGCTCACGCCCCTGATCACGCACGTGAAGTCGCTGGGCATGGAGTTCGGCCTTTGGGTCGAGCCCGAGATGGTCAATCCCGACAGCGACCTCGCGCGTGCGCACCCCGACTGGATCCGGCGCGACGGCGGGGAACTCATCCTCCAGCGGCACCAGGCGGTGCTCGACCTTGCGCGCGCCGAGGTCCGCGACCATCTGTTTGCCGCGCTCGATGCGCTGCTCTCGCGACATGACATTGCGTACCTCAAGTGGGACATGAACCGGGATGTCATCGGTGGCGGACACCATGAACAGGTCCTTGGCGTGCATTCGCTGATTGACCGGTTGCGCCTTGCGCATCCGGGGGTCGAGATCGAGACCTGTGCCAGCGGCGGCGGCCGCTGCGACTATGCCATGCTGGCCCGCACCACCCGCGTCTGGGTCTCGGATTCAAACGATGCGCTGGACCGGCTCGACATCCAGCGCAATGCCAGCCTGTTTCTTGCACCGGAAATTTCGGGTGTGCATGTGGGGCCCGCGTCCTGCCACATCACGGGCCGCAAACTGTCCCTGGAGCTGAGGGCGCATGTCGCTCTCTTTGGCCACATGGGACTGGAGCTCGACCTTCGCGAGCTCGACGACGCATCGTTTGATCGCCTCGCGCGCCATATCGCGACCTACAAGGCCTTCCGTCCCTTGCTGCATGGCGGACGCTGGTGGCGCATCGACACGCCGGGGCCCGACCACTGCGCCATCGGGGTCAGCGCCATGGATGAGAGCGAGGCGCTCTGCCTGATTGTCCGCACGGGTTCGAGCCAGCTCGGGCGCGGCACTTCGCTGCGGGTCCCGGGGCTTGCCGCCGCGCGGACCTACAGGGTCGGCGCCACGGGACCACATGCGCCTCATGTTGAACATTCGTTAGGACTTTCGTTGCGTAACGGCACACTGACGCTTCCGGGGGCGGCGCTGTCGTCCCACGGGCTTGATCTCTACCTGCCGCGGCCGGATTCCTCGCTCCTGCTCCATGTCAAATCGGCTTGACCTGAGTTGCGTTATTAACCCGTGCACGCCATATTTTGATGACGATTTCCTCCAATGGATTCCCGACATGCCCAGCTACAAAGCACCCGTTGCTGACTACGAGTTCCTGCTGTTCGACGTCCTGCAGATCGACAAGAACAAGGACCTGCCCGGCTACGCTGACCTGGACCAGGCGACGGTGCACGACATCCTCGAAGGCGCCGGCACGTTCATGGCGGAGGTGCTGCAACCGCTGAACCAGTCGGGTGACGAGGAAGGCTGCCATTTCGAGAATGGCGTCGTGCGTACGCCGAAGGGCTTCAAGGAAGCCTACAAGGCCTTCTGCGAGTCGGGATGGAACCGCCTGGCCGTTCCGGAAGAACATGGCGGTGCAGGCCTTCCGATCCTGCTCACCTTTGCCGTGTCGGAGATGGGTTCGTCCGCGAACCAGGCGTTTGCGATGTATCCCGGCCTCACCAGTGCCGCCTACTCGGCCCTGGCGGCGACAGGCGCACCGTGGATGCGCGAGAAGATCGTGCCGAAGATGGTGGCCGGCGAATGGACCGGCACGATGTGCCTGACCGAGCCGCATTGCGGTACCGACCTGCGCCTGATGAAGACGAAGGCCGTCGAGCAGCCGGATGGCACCTATCGCATCTCGGGCACCAAAATATTCATCTCGGGCGGCGACCACGACCTCACGCCGAACATCATCCACATGGTGATCGCGAAGATCCCGGATGAGAACGGCAAGATCCAGGATGACCTGTCGACCGTGAATTTCTTCATGGTGCCCAAGTACATCGTCAAGGAAGACGGCTCGATGGGACAGCGCAATGGCGTGTCGACGGGCTCGATCGAGAAGAAGATGGGCATCAATGGCTCGGCTACCGCCGTGCTGAATTTCGACGAGGCCGTGGCGTGGCGCCTGGGTCCGAAGCCGCAGCCCAAGGCTGCCGCCGGCGAGAAGAAGTCGTCGAGCGAAGGCATGAAG